>JANOKA010000170.1:0-13950 GCA_031418995.1 Sphingomonadales bacterium
GCTGCGCCCATGCCGCCGCCGACGCACATGGTGACGACGCCGTATTTTGCGCCGCGGCGTTTGCCCTCGATCAGCGCGTGGCCAACGCAGCGCGCGCCGGTCATGCCATAGGGGTGGCCAATGGAGATGGAACCGCCGTTAACGTTGAGCAACTCGTTTGGAATGCCCAGTTGGTCACGGCAATAGATCACTTGTACCGCGAACGCTTCATTCAATTCCCAGATGCCGATGTCATCCATTTTCAGGCCGAACCGCGCCAGCAATTTGGGGATGGCAAATACAGGGCCGATGCCCATTTCATCGGGCTCGGTTCCGGCTACCGCCATGCCGACATAACGGCCTAGCGGGCTCAGGCCTTTTTTCTCGGCTACTTTGGCTTCCATCAGGATTGACGCAGATGAACCATCGGACAGCTGGCTGGCATTGCCCGCCGTGATCGTCATGCCGGGACCCATGACGGGGTTCAGCGCTTGCAAACCAGCCAGCTGCGTATCGGCGCGGTTGCCTTCGTCCTTGGCGATGGTGACTTCATGTTGCGTGACTTCTTTGGTTTCCTTGTTCATCACGTTCATGGTCGTGGTGACGGGGACAATCTCTGCATCGAAATAGCCTGCGGCCTGCGCCGCAGCGGTGCGTTGCTGTGATTGCAGGGCATATTCGTCCATCGCATCGCGGCTGATATTATACCTTTTGGCCACAACCTCTGCGGTTTGCAGCATCGGCATATAGATATTGGCGTGCATTTCCATCAGCGCGCGGTCGGGTGCGACACGCATTTCGGGGGTTTGCACCAGACTGATCGATTCCTGACCGCCTGCTGCGATGATATCGACATTGTCGACGATGATTGTTTTGGCGGCGGTCGCAATCGTCATCAGGCCCGATGAACATTGACGGTCCATCGTCATGCCCGATGTGGTGATGGGCAGGCCCGCACGCAACGCAACTTGGCGCGCCAGATTGCCCGCCTGCGTACCCTGTTGCAGCGCACTGCCCCAAAGGACATCATCGACTTCGCCGCCGTCAATACCGGCGCGTTCGACAGCTGCGGCGAGGGAATAACTGCCCAATGTGGGACCGGAAGTGGCATTGAACCCGCCGCGATAGGCTTTGCCAATGGCGGTACGGGCGGTGGAAACGATTACTGCGTCACGCATGATATGAGGTTCCTTTATGAAAGCTAATCCCCTACCCTTTAGGGGAGGGGCAGTGAGACTTAGCGCCGTAGCCTTGGCGGAGGTGCTTAGTCGCAGCGGGGTGGGGTTTTGAGGCCTTACTTAATACGAACAGGCCCCACCCCAACCCCTCCCCTGAAGGGGAGGGGCTAAATTATTCAAACAAACAGCTGCGTGATCCATTCGGCCATCAACGCTGGTTTTTCTTCACCTTCGATCTCAACGGTCAGCTCCATGGTTTGCTGCCATTGACCGGGGCGTTTTTCCATCAGTTCCAGCAATTTGAAATGGCCGCGTACCCGCTTGCCAGAACGAACAGGCGCGAGAAAACGGGTTTTGTTGCCGCCATAATTGACGCCCATTTTTACGCCTTCGATATGTGGGCAGTCCGATTTTGCGGACATGACGGGCATCAGTGAAAGGGTTAGAAATCCGTGTGCAATCGTGCCACCAAACGGCGTCATCTTGGCCATTTCTTCGTTGATATGGATAAATTGGTGGTCGCCCGTTGCATCGGCGAATTTGTTAATCATGTCCTGATCGACCAAAATCCATTCCGATGTACCGATAACTTCACCGACTTTTTGGACTAGGTCTGTTGCTGTTATTGTCGTCATTATATGCCGCTCCCGATTCTGTGATTGGCAGCATAGTGGCGCGGAAATGCGTCAATTACAAGCGTTACGCCGCCAATAGGCGCGCAAGTGCAGCGTTACGCTACGTCTTGCTACGCTTGGCATTCGCATCTGATTTGGGCTCGGCATAGGGCATAACCAATGCGCCACCGGGCGCGGCGGTAAATGTTGTTTGCGTGGGATAGGCAAATTCGTAATCGTGCGCGGCAAATGCCTTGACAATCGCAAGGCCGATACGGTGGCGTGCGGCGAATACTTCGGTAAATTCATGCGCAGCCTCCATATCGAATACCAGTTCGAATATCAGCGCGCTGTCACCGAAACCTGTGAAGCCTGCACGTTCAAATGTGGCGCCTTCGGATTCTACTATACGGCGCAACAATGCGGGCAGGTCGCGGGTTTTTTGCGGACTGGTATGATAGACTATTTTGAGGATGAACGATGTACGGCGATAATGCAGCGTGGTGATATTGGTGATTTCTTTGTCCAACAAAGCGCTGTTGCCGATGATAATTTCTTCGCCCGTAAGCGCGCGCAGCCGCGTACTTTTCATGCCAATTTTTTCTACGGTGGCGGTCGTTGTATCGTACCGGATAACGTCACCGCGCTTGAACGGTTTATCGAATATCACCGATATTGCCGCGAACAGATCGGAAAATATACCCTGCGCCGCCAGTCCGATGGCAATGCCGCCAACGCCAAGGCCCGCAACCAGCCCTGTGATGTTAATGCCCAAATTGTCGAGTATCACCATGGCAGCGACTGCGAATATGGCAAAGCTGACCAGAACGCGGATCAGCACCATCGCGCTGGCCAGTGTTTCATGTTCATGGTCGCCCTGACCCGCGCGCCGTTCAATCAGTCCCAATATGATTTCGCGCATCCACACGGCAATTTGGAAGACGACAGCAATGGTGAATAATATGTCGATCAGCCGGGCGACGGGCGCAGGCGCACCTGCAAATCCGTTGACCAGTTCCGCCGATACCATGATGCGGAAAAATTTGGATGTGCGTGCCAGCGTTCTTGCGATGATGGCTTGCAGCGATGCCCGGTTATCTATGGAATGTGCCCGTTTTGCGGCAATCCGGCGCAGCCAGCTTAGCAATAGAAAAAAGATCGTGGCGACAACGACGGCGAGCAGCATTTCAAACCAGTGAGACTTCACCCATACGCTGATAATATCCTGATACGCTGCCAGACGCGGACCGATTTCGGCGGGTGATAACGGAGGCAGGCTGATGGTCTTTGCGGGGGTATTGGCTATGGACATTTTGTCTGTTTAGGGATGCAGCACTGTCAGAGCAAGCATGGCTCCCTAATAACATCACGCCCTGTACCAGCGAAGTTAAATGCAAAACCTGTCAAACGGCGGCTGCGGCTTTTCCATCACTGCTGTTCGCATGCAGACGCAGGCTTTTGATAGGACGCCATGCGGCCTCTTTGCGCCGCCGTGCCAGATAGGTATCGAGCGATATTTGCAGCGCGACAAGCATATAAACGAATGGCTGAAACGCGATGCCGACAAACAGGCATCCGACCAGATAAATGATGTGCGCGTTTTGCAGCGCCGTGGCGAGTGGTGCGACCCATTCCTCGTCCTCGCGCTTTCGCCGCCGGTATAAGCGCGATAACATCTCCATCCGCCAAATCCCGCCGACGTGTATGATGAGCCAGATAACAAGGCCGGGATAGCCTTGCTCGCCCAGCATCTCGAAATAACTGCTGTGGAATGCACGGCCTGCGTCCACAATCTGTTTGGTTTCGCCCTCTTCCATATAGTCATCATAGGGATTGTTGGGGTCTTGCTTATGCTTGATGTCATATTGGATACGGTTTTGCAGGTACGAGCTGAATCCGCCGCCCATCGGATGGGTTTTGGCGAATTCCCATGTCCATTGCCAGATAGCAATCCGGGTATAGGCGGATTCGTCCTGTTTATAGTCTTTGATCGTTTCGGCGCGCTGCGTCATGCTGGCGGGCAGGAATGGGATCGAGACTGCGCCCAAAAGTGCGATTGCGCCCAGATAGACCAAGCGGTATTTCACAAACCGCAGCAACAATATGCCCAGCACCGCAATACAAATCAGCCCTGTTCGTGCCTGCGTTCCAACCGGGATCAGCATGCACGAAAATATCAGCGCCAGCGCATATCCCTTCACCCGCCAATCGGGCTTGAAAATCGTCCCGTGCTTGGCCAGCCAGATAATGAGCGGGATAACGGTGATGGCGACGCATGATATGATGCTGCCTTCAAACAAACCGCTATTGTCGTAAATCAGCAAGACGAGCACGCCATATCCGCCGCCGCCCGCCAGTGTTTTAATGCCGCCAGTGACTATCAACGCCGACACGCATAGAACCATGGTCAGCATCAAAGCCTCGATCCGCAGCCGCGTGGTCAGGGTCAAGGGCAGGAACGCGGCAAACACCAATGCCTTCCAAACCCATGCCCATTTTTCCAGCGCGGCCACAGGTTCAACCGCCACCGTGGTGGTATAACCGCAATAAATCAGCAGCACCACCAGCAGCGCCCAGCGCGGAGACACGCGGACATTTTGTTTGTCGTCACTGACCAGAAAGCCCAGCACGGCCAGGCCAAATACGATCAGCGACAATGGTACGCTGTTCAGCATGAAATAGCTCAGCCTCTGGGGTGAGCAAATGTCGATATAGGCGTAAACAAGGGTAAAAATGAACGGCCGTTTGAACGCCAACAGCAATATCGCCGCAACATAGGCCACAAAGACAAGATCACGCATCGGCGGCGCTTTCTTTGCTGCGCGGTTTTCCGCGCAATGTCTGCCGTTTACCAAAACCATCGGGTTCCGCATCCAGCGGCGGAGGCGGTTCACGGTCCAGCGTTTCGCTGCGCGTCAGCATCCAGAAAGCAAAGATTAGCCAGCCATGGCTTAGCAATATCGAAAAATTGTCGATCATGCGCCGGTAACTTTGCCTTTAACATTGCCCGCCGCGAGCCTGCGACGGATATGGCATAGCGCGATAGAGTTGACGTCGCGTTAATCCTTTTGTGTCAGATGAATTTTCATCATGACCCGAATATTACATGTCCTGGATCACAGCCTGCCGCTTCACAGCGGATACACGTTTCGCACCCGTGCCATTATGAAAGCGCAGCAGGCTGCCGGATGGGATGTGGCCGGGATAACCAGTGTACGCCAGTATCAACACGGCGAAATACGCGGGGCGCAAAGCGAAATGGCCGAGGGATTAACCTTTTACCGGACCAATGCAGAGGCTGGCGGTCCAACGCTCCTGCGCGAATATCGTGAAATATCGGTTTTGGCGGATAGCATAACTGCGCTGTATGCAATTTGGCCATTTGATATCCTGCACGCGCATTCGCCTGCGTTGAACGGATTGGCTGCGGCATGGGCGGCGCAGCGTTTGGGATTGCCATTGGTATACGAAATCCGCGCCTTTTGGGAGGATGCTGCCGTTGGCAATGGCACAGGCACCATAGGTTCGGCCAAATACCGCCTGACCCGGGCGCTGGAAAACCACGTAATAGCAAAGGCAGATGCAGTGGCCGTTATATGCGAAGGCTTACGCAATGACTTGATCGTGCGCGGCGTGCAGTCCGACAAAATTACAGTTTCACCCAACGGCGTCGATCTGGAATTGTTCGGACGGCCCCCGCCGCGTGACACGGCGCTTGCCGCTGAACTTGGCCTGACAGATAAAGATGTGATCGGATATATTGGCAGCTTTTACGATTATGAAGGGCTGGATGATTTAATCGCCAGCATGGCTTTTTTGAATGGCGCTGCCAAAGACGCGCATTTGTTGCTGGTTGGCGGCGGTCCGATGGAACAGGCATTAAGGGCGCAGGCAGCGGCATCGCCCGCAGCGGGGCGTATCCACTTTATCGGACGCGTGCCGCACGATCAGGTCGAACGATATTATAGCATCACCGATATTCTGGCCTATCCGCGCAAATCGATGCGGCTGACCGATTTGGTGACACCGCTCAAGCCATTGGAGGCGATGGCGCAGGGGCGATTGGTCGCTGCATCGGATGTCGGCGGCCACCGCGAACTGATTGAAGATGGCGTAACCGGAGCCTTATTTCCAGCAGATGACCCAGAAGGTGCGGCTTTTGCTTTGGAGAAACTGTTTCACAGCCGGGCGGGCTGGGACGAACGCCGCCGCAATGCGCGCGATTTCGTTGAAAAACATAGAAACTGGCAAGAAAACATTCATCGTTACGATCCTGTTTACCATTTGCTGTTAGCTAAAGACAGATTTTCAAAAGCTGCCTAATGTAACGGCGGCCCCGCAACGGAGCAGTCGGAATGGGTATGCGTAGCCCGCAGAACGAACAAAGCAGCAAACGAACAAGATCAATCGGTCTGGCGATTGGCGCAAGTATTTGCGCTGCTGTGGCTACTATGTTTGTACCAACCGCCATGCTGGAAGCCATTACGGGCGCAACCGGGCTGTCCGAAATGATCCCTGCCACCGCTGCACCGCTGGGTGACAAGGCCCGGGCGCTGATCGCATTTGCCGCAGGCGCGGTAACAATGCTGGTCGCATTGGGCTTTCTTTCACATAAAAATAGAATGTCGCAAATGGAGCCGCAAGTGATGGCAAACAAAACAGACGTAAATACGGGCAGTCATGCAGCAGACGATCTACCAATGATGCAGAAAATCCTGCAGCGGCTTGGCGGATTTCGCGGACCCAAAATGCCCTGGACGCGCAACGCGGCGTCGAATGACGTTTATGAGCTAACCGATTTACCCGAATTGCGCGCGCAAGATGCCCATCCCGATACGCCGCGCCGCCGTCCGATTTCTGCTGCAAGTGATTTTGGAGACATCGGGTTGGACGGCAAACATGTCTATATGCCCGATATACCGCTGCCAAAAGACGGCGGATCATCCGCGTTCTCGAAGCAGATATTTGCACCCGGCAATGACGCCGCCGCGCCCGTTGAAAATAAAGTTCCGGATACCGGGACATATTATGCCGAGGTTGCAGACGATGTGATGCCGCAAATTATGGCTGCACCCGTTTCACCTGAACCCGCGCCTGTTCAAACCGTGTCTGTTCAAACCGCGTCTGTTCAAACGATGAAAGCAGCTCCGCAGAGTGATGCTACTATCACAGGCCAGCCCAGTTTGTCAGAGCTTGTGGCGCAATTTGAACGCGCACTTGAAAACCGTAAGGAACAGCTTGCGGCACTGGAGGCTTTGGCGGCCCATATGGCGGCAAAAGCGCAACCTGAAATATATAGCCCCCAGACAGTGGCTGCGCCTGTGCCTGTCATGCCTCAGCCGGTAACGGCCGATGTAATAGATCAGCCGTCATTCACGCGCGCAGCGACGCAAGCAGCGATGCGTCCGCCGCTTGAGGCAGTACCTGTTTCAGTGCGACCGGAAACCGATGATGAAATGGATGCTGCGCTGAATGCTGCCTTGGCAACTTTGCAGCGAATGAACGCGAAATAAGATAGCTATTCATCCAGTAACAATGCCTCAATCGTCAGTGTAACGCCGTCATGTTGCTGTGATAAATCCAGCACTGATATATCTGCGACGAAATACCGCCACAGATTGAACGGGTGTTCGGACAGGCATGCCCGAAATGTCTCTGCTCGTCCGGCAGCATTTTCGCCGGGGATATTAATCTCAAACCTGCTGCGTAATCCTGAAAATGTAGCACTATGCCATTCGGTATGCGTAGCAGATGTAATTGCGGCGGCAGGCAGCATATCCATCAGGCTATCGGTTAGCGTGCGTTTTGGTTGCGGCGCGCTCACAGCGCTTCCCCGCACGGCGTATCACCAAAACAGGGAACCGCAGCGTAATTTTCGATGAAGGATGACAGGCGCTGGGCCGTGCCGGGGCGAACTTCGCGGCCCATGCGCATATCCAGCACAATACGCGGGTCATGCGCCGCGAGCCGTCCAAATTTTGTTGGCGGCATATCATGCTCCCGTAGGAATATTTCGACGCGGCGGTTTATGTGCATTGCTTCCTCCTTGTGTTTTTCCCTGATTCAGTGCATCCGAATCTTGTGGAACAGAATAGAAACATACGTGATAGGACAAATCCTACTTGTCTAGGATAAATCCTATGATAAAGGACCAAAATGAACGAAAAAGATCCCAGGGCCGTTCTTGACCGCTTGATCGTGGATAACCGCGAGGATTATGCAGGCCTGTCAAAATTGGTCGGACGCAATGCTGCATACATTCAACAATTCATAAAACGTGGCAGTCCCAAGCAATTGGGAGAACGCGAACGCGGCATATTGGCGCGCTATTTCGGTATCGACGAAGCGTTGCTGGGCGCGCCGCAATTGCTGGGCGCGCCGCAATTGCTGGGGCGCAGGCGCGATGGTTTGCGGCTTGTGCCAAAGCTGAAGATTCAGGCATCGGCGGGTTCCGGGGCCTTAACCGATGTCGAGGCGCTGGCCGGACAAGTTGGTTTTGACGAAAAATGGCTGAAGAAAATGGGATGCGAACCGTCGCTGCTTTCCTTAATCCGCGTGGCTGGTGACAGTATGGTTCCCACGTTGCTGGACGGCGATGATATCATGGTGGACAGAGGCGCGGCCAACCGACCCTTGCGTGACGGAATTTACGTGATTCGCATGGACGATGTCTTGATGGTAAAACGGCTGGCCAAGGGGCCATCGGGGACGGTTTCTGTGCTGTCCGACAACCCGGTTTATCCCGATTGGTCCAATGTGGACGGAATAGAAATCACCATTATTGGCCGCGTGGTATGGACTGGACGGAAATTGTGACCACTTGCGCGGCCCGAAATTAGACGCCACATAGCAAATATGAACAACGTAACCTCTGCGCAGCCGCCCTTAAAGGCCGCAATTATTCCGGTCACCCCACTGCAGCAAAACTGCACTTTATTCTGGTGCACCCAAACCAACAAGGCGGCATTGGTTGATCCCGGCGGCGATTTGTACAAATTGAAAGATGCGGTTGCGCAAACGGGCGTAGAGTTGGAGAAAATCCTGATTACCCATGGCCATATCGACCATTGCGGAGAGGCTGGAATATTGGCGAAAGAATTGGGTCTGCGCATCGAAGGGCCGCAAAAAGCGGATAGTTTCTGGATCGACAGGCTGGCCGAGGATGGCGCAAAATACGGCGTCAACGGTCAAGTGTTTGAGCCTGACCGCTGGCTGAACGATGGCGATACCGTGACCGTTGGCAATCTGACCTTGGACGTGATTCATTGCCCGGGGCACACGCCGGGGCATGTCGTGTTTTACCACGGGCCATCTAAATTCGCGATTGTCGGTGATGTATTGTTTCAAGGATCGATTGGCCGCACCGATTTTCCGATGGGCAACCATCAGGACCTGATAGATGCCATTACGCAGAAATTATGGCCGCTGGGTGATGATGTAACTTTCATTCCAGGCCATGGCCCTGCAAGCCAGTTTGGCCATGAACGTAAACATAATGCCTATGTCGCCGACGACGTTTTGGCGGCGCGTGTGTAATAACGCTTAACCGCTGGTGATTTTTGGGTTATTGATCTTTGAAATAATAAAACGAAAAAATTCGGGATCGCATAAGTCAAAAACAGGTTCAGGTACGCCAAATAAATCGTGTCTGAATAGGGGGTATATGCGCATTTTCGAGCTTCCGGTTTGCAGTTGCCCGCACGCCGCCCATGGACAGCATCCCTGACGGTGCCCGCGCAAAATCCAGACACAGATGCCCCGCTGCATAAACCGTCTGCGCAGCGCAAATTTCGGCGTGTGCGCGATGAGCTTGGCTGGCTGCGGCTGATTGTTCTCGGATTCTTCCTGATCCTTGCGCTGATGGTGTCGCGGTACAGCTGGGACATGATCCTTATCAGCAATGCGGAACGCGCATTATATGATCTGCGCGCCAGTTACCTTGCGCCGCAGGTGGATCAGGACGTGCGCATCGTGAAAATCGTTTATAATGATGACACGTTGATCGACACTAAAAAAAGGTCGCCTTTGGACCGGGCGATATTGGCCAACGCATTGGCCAATATCGACGCGATGGGGGCAAAAGCAATTGGCATCGACATATTGTTCGATCAGCCGCAGGACGAAGACCCGCAATTGCAATCCGCCTTGGCCGCGATGCAAACGCCCACCTATTTGGCCTATGCCAACAGCCAGACAAACCAGAATAATATCAAACAGCGGCAACAGGATTTTCTCGACCATTTTATCGCATCGCTCAAATCCACAAAGTCACAGGCATCCAGCATCCGCGTCGAAAGTGATGTCGACAATGTCGTGCGCAGCTGGCCCCGCATTCAACCGGGATTGCCGCCGATACTGGCGCGTTCTTTGGTGGGCGGCGCGGATAAATTGCCGGGATATGAAGGGTCCATCCAGTTTCGGGAGCCAAAGTTTGAAGACCGGCCGGTATTTGCGTCGTTGCCCATCGATATTGTCGCCAACCCCGACATTGCCGCGGCCATGGCGGACCAGATTAAGGGTAAATATGTCCTGATCGGCGGCGATATTGTCGATGTCGACGAATTTGAAACGCCGCTGCGATTGCGCACGCAAATGCCGATGATCGGACTGGATGTACATGCGCACATGTTGGCACAATTGTTAAGCGGGCAAAAATTGATAGCCATGCCGGGCTGGGCCAAATGGACGCTGGCGATATTGGTTGTGCTGGGCGGATGCCTGACCAGTTTGCAAAATGGCGGCGTGCGTGCGGCGGTTTCGGTAACGGCGCAAATTGCGCTGTTTGGCGGTTTGCCGTTTTGGGCGCAGGCGAACGGCGTTGATACGCAGTATTTATCTGCATTTGGATGGCTGGCGGGATGGATCATCGCTTTTTCGGCCGTAAGCGTTGCCGTGCGCGAGGTGGATTCGCATCAACGCCGCTTTGCGCAGGCTGCATTGGGCAAATATCTGCCCAAGGATATTGCACAACAGATTTTGGACGAGCCCGAGAAACTGGCGCTGCACGGGGAAAACCGCGAGATATTTGTCGTATTCAGCGATCTGGAGGGTTTCACCCAGTTATCGCACCAGATTGATCCTGAAATGGTGGCGACGTTGCTGAACCGGTATCTCGATATGCTCTGTTCAGTGATATTGAAACATGGCGGCACTATCGACAAATTTGTCGGCGATGCCACGGTGTCGTTTTGGGGCGCGCCCATATCGCGCGCCGATGATGGTACGCGTGCGGCGCAGGCGGCATATGAAATCTGGCAAGCCGGCGAAGAATTTCGCAATACCGTGCCCGCTGGCCTGCCGCCAATTGGCATAACACGTGTCGGCCTGCATTTTGGCGAGGCAGTAATCGGTAATTTCGGCGGTGAGGGCCGGATTCAATATACGGCATTGGGCGACAGCATGAACACGGCGGCGCGGCTGGAAAGCGCCAATAAGCAAACCAAAACGGGCGTGCTCGCCAGCCGTGAAGCCATGGAGCGGTCGGGTCTTGATTGGTGGCGGCCCATGGGGCGGGTGCGGCTGCGTGGACGCGCTTTGCCCGTCGATATTTTTGAGCCCTGTCCCGACATTGCCCCGCATAAACGCGAACATCACGCGGCGATCATGGCAATGGTGAAGGATGATTTTGACGCCGCAATTATTGATCTGGAATTGCTGGCCAAAGCATCACCGAATGACCAAGCCGTCGAAAATCTACTATACAGAACACGGCAATCACGCGAAACTGGCGTATATTCATTGGAGTAATGATATGTTTACGAAAAAAATTTGCGGCTTTGTCTTGTCTGTTGCCTTTTTGGCCTCGCCCGTATTGGGCGATCCTGTAGTGATTAAATATGAAGGCCCATCGGCACAAAGTTACAAACCCGGCAAGAAATTGGCCGTGGGTGCCGCGATCCAGCTAAAGGCAGGCGAGGTTTTAACCGTACTCGACGAACGCGGCACGCGGGTGCTGCGCGGCCCCGGAAAATTTAGCGCATCCAGCGCGGCCAGCGCCGGAAAGGTTTCAAACAAAAGTCTGATGTCGATCATGAAAACCAGCAACGTACGCCGTGCGCGGACGGGGGCCGTGCGCGGAACGCCAACGGGCAGCACTGTGGTGCGCCGCAGCCCCAATCTTTGGTATGTGGATATCAAGAAACCCGGCACGGTATGCGTTGCGGATTTCGGCAAGATGCAATTCTGGCGCAGCGATGTGACGGCGGAACAATCGCTGCAATTGAAAGACACCAAATCGGGCATGACGGGCATTGTCAGTTTCCCAAAGGGGCTGTCCTCGGCGGGTTGGCCTGCTGGCGTTACGCCCGTCGATGGCGGAACATATGAATTGAACGGATCAGGCTCGACCGACATTGCTGCGCTAAAGCTTGTGCAAATGCCGGTCGCGGCAGAACAGCCGCTCGTTGACGTGACTGCCGGATTGCTGGATCGCGGTTGCCTTGCGCAAGGTGAATTGCTGGCCGAAACATTTGCGCAGGCGGAGCGCGCAACGGCTGGAGGGTAATCGCGTCATTCCATTGCTTTGCTTCCACTGCTTTACCCCCCCCATGCTTTGCCCCCAATGCAGCGCGCATTATTTAGGAAATGACCATGAGCCAGAAAGCATCCGATCTTTTCATCCAATGCCTAGAAGATGAGGGGGTTGAATATATTTTTGGTGTTCCCGGCGAAGAAAATCTTGATTTTCTCGACAGCCTGTCACGGTCCAAACAGATTAAGCTGATCCTGACGCGGCATGAACAAGGGGCTGGGTTTATGGCCGCAACCTATGGCCGCCATACGGGGAAGACGGGCGTGTGTTTGGCCACGCTTGGTCCCGGGGCAACCAATCTTGTTACCGCGGCGGCTTATGCGCAATTGGGCGGTATGCCGATGATGATGATTACGGGGCAGAAACCCATAAAGAAATCGAAACAAGGCCGTTTCCAAATCCTTGATGTGGTGGCGATGATGGGGCCGATCACCAAATACACGCATCAAATGGCATCGTCCGACAATATCCCCAGCCGTGTGCGTGAGGCGTTTCGTTTGGCCGAAGAAGAAAAGCCCGGCGCGGTGCATATTGAGCTGCCCGAAGATATTGCCGACGAACATACCGATGCCGTCCCGTTAAAACGCAGCGTATCGCGCCGCCCAAGCGCCGATGCAAAGGCCGTGCGCGCTGCGGTCGAGGCATTGGAAAATGCCAAATCGCCTGTGCTGGTTATTGGTGCAGGCGCGAACCGCACGATGACCAGCCGGATGCTGTTACAGTTTATCGAGAAAACCGGAATCCCGTTCCTGACGACGCAACTCGGAAAAGGCGTGCTGGATGAACGCCATCCCAAATTCCTGGGCTGCGCCGCGTTATCGGCGGGTGATTTTGTCCACCGTGCGGTTGAGGCATCAGACTGCATCGTCAATATCGGTCATGACGTGATTGAAAAACCGCCATTCTTTATGAAGCCTGGCGGCGCACAAGTGATCCATGTTTCCACCAAATCTGCCGAGGTTGATCCGGTATATTTCCCAAACATTGAAGTAATTGGAGATATAGCCAACGCCATCTGGCAGATGAAAGAAGACATCGTCCCCAGCGGCAGCTGGCAATGCGATGAAATGTTGCGCTTTCGCAGGGCCGAGGTGGAACATACGCAAGGCATAGCCAGCGATGCGCGCTTTCCGGTATTCCCGCCGCATGCGGTAAAAGTAGTGCGTGAATGCATGCCGGATGACGGCATTATCTGCCTTGATAACGGCGTATATAAAATATGGTTTGCGCGCGGCTATACCGCATACCGCCCGAACACCGTATTGCTGGATAATGCGCTGGCCACGATGGGGGCTGGTTTGCCGTCGGCGATGATGTCCGCCATGCTGTATCCTGACCGCAAGGTGATGGCGATTTGCGGCGATGGCGGCTTCATGATGAACAGTCAGGAAATGGAAACATCGGTGCGGCTGGGGTTGAACCTGACCGTTCTTATCCTGCGCGATGACAGTTATGGCATGATCCGATGGAAACAAGCGAATATGGGTTTTGCCGATTGGGGGCTGACCTATGGCAATCCCGATTTTGTCAAATATGCCGAAAGCTATGGCGCGTCGGGGCATCGGGCGGAAAGCGCCGCGCATTTGACCGAGTTGCTCGCCCATTGCCGCGATACGCCGGGTGTGCACTTGATCGATTGCCCGGTCGA
>JANOKA010000171.1:0-18693 GCA_031418995.1 Sphingomonadales bacterium
ATTAAACAGATAACTTTCAATGGCATCGGCCAGACTGACCCGATCTGCAGGAACAATGATAATTTCGGATTCGGGCATAATCCGCTTAATATCGGCGTAAGTCTGTTCAGGATATTCGAACGCCTGTTCATGCGTGAACAAAACCCGTTCGTTGGCAACGGCAACGACGTCATTGTGAAACGCGCCAGCCGCAATTGCAATTTCCGATTGCTGAACGAACAATGTTTTTGCTGGATCAAGCTGATGCCCGCGCGCAATCGCTTTGGACGATTCCATATGTTGGCGCGCAGGAAATGGGCCGCCCGGTTTGCCATAGACAAAAATTTCGATACCCGCCTCGCCATGCGACGGGCATAGACGCATATGGTTTGCCGCACCTTCATCGCCAAAGGGAGGGACAACGGAAAAATCAACCGCAAAATGGTCTTTATCGGCGAAGGCCAATTGAAGCTGAGCCAGTGTGCCCGGCCATTCGTGGCTGCGATGCGGCATAGTGATCAGGTTCGCAGGGGTAAGGTGGCACAGACCGCTCCGGCAATCGGGGGCAGGCGAGACGGTTGCAGCATTGGCCGCCCACATCGATGATGCTGAATAGGCCGCAGCACGAATATGCGGTTCGGCTGAATTCAGGTCGGTAGACAGGCCCGACAACCAGACAGTATTCGGTCGGTCCAGCGGCATGAAAAATCCTTGCGCCAAACCAAGCCGCAAATTGCCGCGCATTTTTTCAATGCCTTGCAACGCCGCAGCGCGCGGGCTTGATATCGCGCCAGCATTATTTGCAGAAGCGATGTTGCCATGGCTTAGGCCCGCATAATTATGGCTAGGTCCGATGATGCCGTCGAAATTAATTTCTGTCAGCATGTTAGCTCCTTGCGACGCAAGTAATCGTATCGCCGACGCTTAACCCAAGCGCAGTCGCACTGACATTGTCGATAATTGCGCCGTCCTGATGAACGGCAATATGGCCGTACGCACATTTGAATTCGGCCAACCGTCCGGTGGTGACAAGCATTTTTTCGGTGTCTGTCCCAGATGAAATATTGATAGCGGTCACTGTAAAATCACGCGCTTCTTTGATGCTGTTTATATAATCGGTTCGCGCTGTCATCGTGGGGCCGCCGTCAAAAATATCGACATATTTTTGCCAGGCAAAGCCTTCATTCTCCAGCATCCGCATCGCAGCACGCCCGGACGGGTGCGGTACGCCAATGACGGCGCGCGCATGCTCGGTCAGCATGGCGATATATACAGGATGTTTGGGCATTAAATCCGCGATAAACTGGTTTCCATGGGTGGCATTAAATTCATCGGCGTCCTGAAAATTCATCCCAAAAAACCGCCCTGCAACACCGTCCCAAAATGGCGATCCGCCAGCCTCGTCAATAACTCCGCGCAATTCTGCAATCGTATTTTCGGCAAAGCGCAGGCGGTGATTGCGAATGAACAGATACCTACTGCGCGCAATGAGCAGCCCCAAACCACCGGATCTAGCGCCCGGATGCAGGAACAATCCGCCGACTTCACTTGCGCCCTCAAGGTCTGTGGAAAGGTTTAGAATATCGGCGCGGAATGTGCGGCCCAATTCCTCGCTATGCTGCGTTAATGATCCAATACGATAACTGTAAAATGGCCATTTGAGACCAACCTGCGCAAATATCTGGCACGTACCGTGGACTTTACCGGATTCCGTATTTTCGAGCACAAACATGAACAGATCATCGGCTAAAACGTCGTCATCGCGGCCAAATGCTGCTGCTGACCGGTCGAGCTTTGCCGATAACGCAGGCTTGTCCGGCGGCAGGTTGGTAAAACCGCCGCCCGTACTTTTTGCCATTTCATAAATCTGCTGCATATCCTTGGGACGCGCAGCACGGATAATGTAAGTCATAATTTCCCTTGTTGAACGAGGCGGCGGATGGTGAGCGCGGATAGACTGGCCCGCTCCACCAGACTTTCGGTGATTAAAAATTCATCTGAACTGTGGATGCTGCCGCCGCGCACACCCATTGTGTCGACCACGGGTATGCCGCAGGCTGCAATATTGTTGCCGTCACACACGCCGCCCGTATCGCGCCATCCAATATTCAGGCCTAGGTCAAGTCCGCATTTTTTGACCAGACCGAATAACGATGCGGCGCCATCGCTAATCGGTTTTGGCGCGCGGCCAAATCCGCCGTGAATATGCGCCGACACGCCATGTTCTTGTTCTATAGCGGCAACCAGTAACGCGATATTGTGCCGAGCAAACTCTTCCATTACCGGCGTGTAAGGCCGCAAATTCACGCGCAATACAGCATGGTCGGGTACGACATTATTGGGACCGCCGCCGTCGATTTTTGCCGGATTAACCGACAGGCCGTCGCGGGTGAGCGCTTTTAGCCGCAACGCCAAATCGGATGCGGCAAGCAGGGCATTACGGCCCTCCTGCGGATTGCGGCCTGCATGCGCGCTTTTGCCCGTGATAATGATCGAAAAATTGCCGCTGCCCGCGCGTGCGCCCGCCAATGTTCCATCGGGCAGGGCAGGCTCAAAAGTCAGCGCGGCCATTTTGCCCGCCGCCATTTGGGTAATGAGTGCTGCAGAGGATGGCGATCCCACTTCTTCATCGCTGTTTATCAAAATCTGGTACCCAAAACCGCGCGCTTCGGCGCATGTTTCGACAGCGTTCAAAGCGTGCAAGAGAACGGAAATACCGCCTTTCATATCGGCAACACCCGGCCCGTTTAATACACCGTCCTCCAGCCATTTTTGATCTTGAAAACTATGGTCCACCGGAAAAACGGTGTCCATGTGACCTGTAAACAGCATTTGCATTTTAGCCTCTGGCCGAACCGTCACAACCAGATGCTTGCCATGTTCAACCGCCTCCACCCCGCCATCGGGGCGAACGCGGTCAACTTCCACAGGCGTATGCAGATTTACAGCGCCGGGTAAGGCGGAAAAGGCATCCGCCAGCAAATTTACTGTTTGGGCCAACCCTGCCAGATTACCGGACCCGCTGTTGATCGCTGACCATGCCTGAACCTGACCAAGCATTGGCGGCATTTCGAGCCGCTCCAGCATCGTTTTTTCTGATATCGAAAGTGTTTGCATGGCTCTCAATAGCGACGAGATTTGCCGAACGCTAGCCTAGTGAATTATTGCAGCAATTTTCACTCACTCAATCGCACGCGCCAGCGTCAACCATTCGTCAATATTAAGCGTTTCTGCACGCCGATCTGCGGCAATTCCGGCGTTTTCCAGTGCATTCAGCGCGCCGGATACGCCCTTTAAGCTTTGGCGCAGCATTTTACGGCGTTGCCCAAATGCCGCGCCAGTCAGCCGCTCCAGCATCTCCATACGTACACCAGCGGGTTGTTCCGTGGGACAGATGTGCACAACCGCCGACATAATTTTGGGCGGCGGCGTGAATGCGGACCGGTGAACAGGCATGGCAATGCGCGCAGTGCTGCGCCATTGTGCCAGCACCGCCAGCCGTCCAAATGCATTGTCACCTGATTTTGCAACGATCCGGTTTGCGACCTCGCGTTGAAACATCAAAGTCAGCGACCGCCATCGCGGCGGCCAGATCCTTTCGGTGAGCCAATTTACGGCCAAAGCTGTTCCGATATTATACGGCAGGTTCGATGCAATATGGAATGGGCCTTCAATTTCATCACCGGGATGTATCGCCATGGCATCGCCTTCAATAATTCGGAGTTTTCCGGGAAAGGCGGCCTCTAACTCAGCCAGCGCCGGAAGACACCGTCGGTCGCGTTCCACCGCTGTGACCGATGCTCCGGCGCGCAATAGGGCTCTGGTCAGACCGCCCGGGCCCGGACCAACTTCATACACATTTTGTCCCGCCAGCGTGCCCGGGATTGCCGCAATCCTGTCCAGCAATTGTTCGTCGAGTAAAAAATTCTGGCCCAATGCCTTGCTGGCATTCAACCGGTAGCGTGCGATAACCTCGCGCAATGGGGGCAAGTCAACTTTCGGCAATGTCATGCGTTTTCAGCGGCAAATTTCAGGCGGTGTCCAGCGCAGGTTTGGGCCATTTTGATGGCGGCAATCATCGAACCTGCATTCGCAATATTTTTTCCGGCAATATCAAATGCAGTGCCGTGATCGGGTGATGTGCGCACGATGGGTAAACCCAATGTCAAATTCACAGCTTCATGAAAATAGAGTGTTTTTAAGGGAATAAGGGCTTGGTCATGATAAGCGCAAATCGCGACATCATATAGTGCACGAGCCTCTGCATGGAACATGGTATCGGCGGGCAAGGGCCCCATCACATCAAAACCCTCCGCATGCATTTGTGCAATCGCGGGCAGGAAAATATCGAGTTCCTCTCGGCCCATATTGCCATTTTCTCCGGCATGGGGATTAAAGCCTGCCACAGCGACGCGCGGATTGGCGATACCAAAATTGCGCTGTAATCCACGCGCCGTTGCACGGATACGCTGTCTTATTAACCGTGCATCCAATTTTTCTGGAACATCCTTCAATGCGACATGCGTTGTCATCGGGACAACGCGCAGTCCGGGGCCGGCGAGCATCATAACCGCATTGTTTTTTGCCACGCCGCAACGTTCTGCAACGAATTCCGTTTGCCCAGGGTGGGTGAAACCCACGGCATAAAGCTGCGTTTTTGATACAGGGGCCGTCACCATGGCATTGGCGCTTCCCGCACGCGCAAATCCGATAGCCAGTTCCAGCGATTGGTAGGCGCAATGTGCGCCGTCCAAATCCGGTTTACCCGCCACAATAGATTTGCATTGGTGGACGTGAAACACCGGCAGCGCTGTTCCAAAATGCTTTTGCGCGTCAGCAGGATCATCAATACGGACCGTGGGACCGTCCCAATGTGCGGCGAATGATGCTATGTCGCCTATGGCCAGAAAGGGAGGCAGTTTATGCTTGCGCCGTGCTTCCCATGCTTTGCCGATAATTTCCGGCCCGATACCCGCAGGGTCACCAGCCGATATCGCCGTGGGTAACACTGTGGGTGATCGGGCCATTAATTGGTATCAATTATATTCGATAACGGCATCGCGGCGCAAATCGCGCAAATATATTCTGGCCCGTTTATTGACCCGTTCTTCCTCGATATTCGAACGGATTTGATCGAATGATGGACCAGCGGCGCTTTCGGGTAAATCGCGGCCACACAGCACGAATACGCGAACGCCCTCTTCCAGAGATCCGTAAGGCGGTGTGGATTGTCCAATTTGCAAATCGAGCATCACTTGCTGCAATGGACCGGGCAAATCGCGCACGCGCACACCGTCGCGGTTAACGACATCTGCGCTCAGGCGTTTTGCCATATCATCAGCCGCGCCGCAGCCGTTAATTTTCTGCGTTTCGTCGCTAAACTGTTTCACCAATGGTTCAACTTGCTTGGCAGAGGTTCCAGCAGGAAAACTGATCGCAATTTGTTTCAGGCTCAAGACGGAATCGCGTGCATCGGCGGTCGCGATTTGACGTTTATCTATTAATACCAGCAACGACATCCCGCCCGGCGAAGGGACAGCGACCAGTTCGTTTGCGTTCATTCGCACGGCTGCTTCGGCAAGGCTTTGCGGCAATTGGCCAAGATTAAGCCAGCCAAGGTCGCCGCCGACTACAGCAGTCGATGCTTCGGAAAACTGGCGTGCATATGCCTGAAATGAACCACCTTGGCGCAATTGTTCCAATATTTTCTGGGCATTGGCGTAAACCTGTTCCTGATTTTCGGGGGTCGCTGACAAGTAGATTTCACCCAGCTTATATTCGGTGGAACCCTTGGTCGCGTTGATTCGGGTAACGATGGCATTCACTTCGTCTTCGCTGACGTTGATAAACGGCTCTACGTTGCGGCGAAGCAATCTGCTCCACGTCAATTCACCTTTAATCTGACGTTTTAGCGTTGCGACCGAGGAACCAATCGAAGTTAGGTAATCGGTAGTTGCTGCGGGTGTACGGTTAAAGTTCTGCTGCGAAATGCGGTTGAAATACTCACTGACTTCGGCATCGGAAACTTCGATTTCATTGGCCTTGGCTTCTTGAATTTGCAGTGTTTCATCGATCAGGTTGGTGACAATTTGACCGCGCAATCGTTGCACTTCGGCGGGTGTGATCGGATTTTTATTGGCTTCTAAAATCAAGGCCAAACGGTGATCGATGTCGGTTCCGGTGATAATCTCGCCATTCACAATGGCGGTTGCGCGCCGGACATTCGGATTGTTCACCGCAAACAATTGTTGTCCGCCGGGGATATCAAGCTGCGCCTCTGGTACGGTATCATCTGCAACGGTTTGCGCATTAATCGGTGCCCAAAAACAGGTTGCGAGCAATGCGGCTGCAACTGAAATACGCGGATAAGATTTCATAGATGAAGTCCAAAAAATTTAAGTGATAATAAAAATAGACGCAACGTGCTTAACCGCAGATGAGCAACATGCAACGCTTCCCCCGAATGCCAGACTAGCCTTTACACACCCAGATTGCGGAATGCCAGCCTGAACAGATAACTGTTGCCGCGCCGTGCGTCTCCGGTTGCCTGATAGTCTCGTTTCCAGGTGAAACCGATGGTTAGACAATCGTCATCATACGAAATGCCCAGCCTGTGCCTGATGGGTGCAAATCCATCTGAAGTAGCCAGAATATCTTCGCTTTGGTCAGTCAAATCGACAATGGCTGAACCAAATATGGACCAATAACGCGCGATTCTTGCACGACCAGCCACACGCACTTCTTCGCGGTCTGATAAATCTTCGATTGCAGAACCGATATTCCGGTTCAGTTTCAAATATCCGATCTGCGCGTAAGTGCCTTTTGATCCGACAGTTGCATCCACTTCGTTTCGGCGGATTGCCAGATTGTCCTTGTCGAGCCGAAAACGGTGATTGATTTTCACAATATCTTTGAACCGTAATTCCGTGCGCCCGACAAAATCCGAAACTTTTTCAGAAAGACCCGTGCCATCGGGGAAAATGGTTTCGCGGTTGGATAGCCGCAAGCTTTGACCAACCGTTGCATCGATTGCGAAATCTTGACCCCGGAACGCCCAATCTATGCCAACGGTAACACGGTAATTATCCTCAAACCTGTCATATCCGGGGAAACGGTTGAGCGCGAACAGGTTGCTGTCCTCCAAATCAACAGCACGCGAATCTTCATTGGGAATGCGCAGATTCGAAACATTTGGTGCGGCGACCAATTGCACCCGCGGCGTCAGGATGTGCGTCCCGCCAAACGCTTGACCGACAAAAGGCCAGCGAACATCGGCTGCGGCTGCAAAAATCCCGCGCGTTTGCCAGCCGCTATCGCCGCGATATACAGCGGTTAAAGTGCTGTCATTTTCATCACTATGATACACATCGCCGCGCCCCAGCAATGTGAAACTCACGTCTTGTCCAAGGCCGGTAATAGTGCGCCAATCCCACCGCGCTGACGCAAATGCGCGCTGCGTATCCTGTCCGGCGGTCCGGCTTAATAACAAACTGTTGGCTTGCAATTGCACTTTGCCGCCTAAAACCGGATTGCTTAAGCGCAGGCGGTAATCGATTTCCGGCAATGCTATCGGCGTAAGCCCCTGCTTATCCCCCGTGCGTAATGTCTGGACAGCCCATCCCGAAAGGGAAAAATAGCTGTCAGCGTCAATCCGCTCCAGACTGAGGGTATTGCGCAGGCGATCATCATTGCTAATGTCGTAACGACGCAAAAATGTGCGATCAGTCGCCACCCTTAACGATGCACTGGCCGACCAATTGGGATCGAGCTGAAACTTCGCTATGCCGTCGACATAGCCGCGAAACCGGCGATTGGATGCGTTGGTTGATCCTGCGGCTGTGGATATCCGGCTGCTGTACGTGCCATAGCCTGCAATCTCGACAGCGCCGTTTTTTTCAAGCGACCTAAACCGGGTCTGTAACAGCGGCGCCACTTTGGAGAATACAGTTGCCGAAGCGGTCAAATCCCGGTTTTGTGCAATGCGCAAATAATAAGGCAGTTCAATTTCTGCGCCGTTATTGCGGGAATATCGCAGGTTAGGGACCAGAAATCCGGAGCCTGCTTTTGTTTCGGCGGGATGCGACAAGAACGGCAAAGGAATGACCGGCAGGCCAAATAACTCTATACGTGCGCCTTCATATTTAACGCGTTTTTTGACCGGATCATAGTTGACTTTTACGGCCTTAACTTGCCAGCTCGGGCGTTTTGGACAACCATTTGCGCGTTCAACCGCACACGGGGTGTACGCGGCATAATCCAGATCAATTGCACCATCGGTACGCGATCCGCGCTGTGCCGCCAATCGGCCGCCATCGGCCATAACAAGAAGGAAATTTTCAATCACGCCGTCTTTTAGGGTGTCCGTCAGCTTTATGGAATCGCCATAGGCCACATCACCATTGGGTCCGACGGACCTGATATTGCCCTGCGCCGTTACTTCACCGCTTTTGCGGTTCCAAATGATGGTGTCCGCGCGCAGCGTGTATCCTTCGCGGTTCAACACAACGTCGCCGATGGCTGTCACCAAATCGGCGGAGGAATCATAATCGACCCGTTCGGCGGAAAATTGAATGACCGCGTCTGACGCGATCTTATTTACATCCGTTTTTGGCGTATCATCGGTCGCCTGTGCATTTGCCGGAACGGCCGCTAAGCCAGAACACAGGCATACCATCAGCAATAAGGACTGTTTTTTTGTATATGTTGGGCAGATGGCTGGACGTGGGGCGGTCATAAATATGTTGGTCCTTTATCGCCCCGATTGCAACGGGTCCAGCCCCGCCCGCTGCATTTTGTCTCTATCGTCCGCTTTTTGCGGGATGGCAATCCGCATTGCAATGTTTTGCTTTAATCCGGATTAACATTGCGCTTATAAGTAAGGGAGATTCTGCAAGATATGCAGTCTGACGGAAAATGAGCTAAAAGGCCAAAAATAGCATGAAAATAGAATTTGTTGCCCAAACTCCCAGCGGCATTGATGTTATCGCTTTTGTCGTAACCAAGTCCACATTTGCCGATTTCAAATTTACAGTCGACAGCCCGGACCAATTGTTAGAAACGGCAAAACTGGCAAGATTTGATGGCAGTGCGGGGCAATCCTTTTTGCTGATCGCGCCCGTTGGCGGAAAAATGACACGTATCATTTTGTGCGGCGTCAGCGACAAGGCCGATGCCAATGAATGGCAAAAGGCAGGTGGTGAAATCCTGGCCAAGGTGCAAACCAGCGGCGCAAAAAATATCGCCATTTATGCCGATAATCTTGATGGCGTGAACGCGGCAGAGGTTGCATGTGGCGCGCTGCTGCGCAACTGGCGGATCGACAAATACCGCACGAAACTTGCGGAGAATTCCAAACCGTCGGTGGACACTATTCTTGTTGTGTCCGCGCCCGATGCCGCCTCTGCCGCTTGGCCGCGCTATGCTGCAATTGCGGCGGGTGTTGCGTTGACCAAAGAGCTGGTGAGCGAACCTGCTAATGTCATTTATCCCGAAAGCTTTGTGGAACGGTGCCAGCATCTGTCCGAACTGGGCGTTGAGATTACCGTTCTTGATGATGCGCAAATGGCTGCGTTGGGCATGGGCGCGTTGCTGGGCGTGGGGCAGGGATCACGCCGTCCTTCGCGCATGCTCGCCATGAAATGGGATGGCACAGGCGGCAAACAAGAACGCCCGGTATGCTTTGTCGGCAAGGGTGTGACATTTGATACCGGCGGCATTTCGATCAAGCCGGCTGCTGGCATGGAAGATATGAAGTGGGATATGGGCGGCGCGGGCGCAGTTGCAGGCGCGATGAAGGCGCTGGCCGGACGAAAAGCAAACGCGCACGTCGTCGGCATTTGCGGGCTGGTGGAAAACATGCCCGATGGCAATGCGCAGCGTCCCGGCGATGTGGTGACCAGCATGTCGGGGCAAACGATCGAAGTTATCAATACCGACGCCGAAGGGCGCTTGGTGCTTTGCGACGCGCTGCATTGGGCGCAGGAAACCTATAATCCCGAATACATCGTCGATTTGGCCACTCTGACGGGCGCGATCATTATTGCGCTTGCACATGAATATGCCGGTATGTTCACCAACGACGATGGCCTGGCCGCGAAGCTTGATGCCGCCGGAAAGGCAACGGGCGATCATCTGTGGCGCTTCCCGATTGGTCCGGCCTATGACAAAATGATCGACAGCCCGATTGCGGATATGAAAAATGTCGGCGAGCGCGGCGGCGGATCAATCACCGCGGCGCAGTTCCTGCACCGGTATATCAAAGACGGCGTTAAATGGGCGCATTTGGATATTGCCGGAACCGTTTGGACCCCGAAAGCCGGACCAACATGGGCCAAGGGCGCGAGCGGATTTGGTGTGAAGTTGCTTGACCGTTTCATTGCGGATAATTTTGAAACGTAAAGGAACGCGGGGGATGCAGGTTGATTTCTACCAGCTGACCCGCGATCCGGCGGAAAAAATCCTGCCTGCGTTGGCGGCTAAGTTGCTAAGTGAAAACGCGCGGTTGTTGATTGTGTCATCAAACGAAAAGCAGCTCACCGATATTTCCACTGCGCTTTGGACTCACAAGCCAGATAGTTTTCTAGCAAATGCGATTGCCGATGGCGGGCAGGGCGATTTAGTTCAGCCGATCCTTTTATCGGGACAGGCACATGCATCAAATGGCGCGAAAAATATTGCGCTGGCCGATGGCGAATGGCGCGATGCGGCGCTGCAATTTGACCGCGCATTCTACCTATTCCCGCCTGAACGCACCGATGATGCTCGTACCGCGTGGCGGACGCTGGGCGAAGCGGAGGGCGTGGAACGCAAATATTGGCGGCAGGACGGCGGCAAATGGGTGCAGGGGCCGTAAGCTTCAAAACTTAACCGCCTTGCCTTCAACCCGCCCAGCCGCTATCGGCGCGTCCAACATCAAACATAACATACGCGAGGAATTCTCCCATGGCAGTTACACGTACTTTTTCGATCATCAAGCCTGACGCAACCCGCCGTAACCTAACCGGTGCGGTCACCAAAATGCTGGAAGAAGCCGGTTTACGCGTTGTCGCATCCAAGCGTATCCACATGAGCCAAGCGCAAGCCGAGGGTTTTTACGCCGTACATGCCGAGCGCTCGTTCTTTGGCGAACTGGTTAGCTTCATGGTTTCCGGCCCCGTCGTCGTCCAAGTCCTGGAAGGCGAAAACGCCATGCAAGCCAACCGCGACATCATGGGCGCAACCAACCCCAAGGATGCAGCCCCCGGAACGATCCGCGCCGAATTGGCCGAAAGTATTGAAGCAAACACTGTCCATGGCAGCGACAGCGACGAAAATGCAGCGATTGAAATAGCGTATTTCTTTAAGCCGGAAGAAATTGTTGGGTAAGCGCAAATAATGGAATCAAGTTGGACACGAGCAATCGACGCTATCATTCGTGGTGAATCTGATCGTTATCGCAGTGTCCGACTTGGACCAACGCCAGGGTTATTAAAGCAATTTGGTCTAGCGCCAGCCGATCTTAATATGTCAGCTGCGAAAATTGCAAAAGCTAGGCGTGATCATCCAGAGGTTACTTTGCAGACGTGGTATGCGCTGCCACAATTGTTATGCGCGCCTGCAGCAATCTTTCCATCTACAAAAGAGGATGGAAGTCTAATTGTAGTCATTGCTGTTGTAGATACTGATGGCAATCCAATTATTGTACCTATTCTTCCTAGCAATACATCGCAAGGAAACATTGTTTTGTCGATATATGGAAAAGTGGGCAGCGAAAGACTCACTGGACACGAATGGATTGCCTCGCAGTTAGTATACGCAAAGAAAAATGGCCTGAATGTGTATGAGAATGTTGGTTCTGCCGACTCTAAGCCGAAGCCGGAGTCTGCTGAAGCTATCTCCTGGTCACCTGATCTGATTTCAGTAGACCGTTCGACAGAACCGAAGAAAGTAATACTCTCAATTCGTAAATAATCAATAAAAACTTACGAGCATGTCAAATTATGTGGATATCATGCTACTTTGGTCCTTAAAACTTTCCTTTAACTCCATCAACAAAAGTAATCGCGCCAGCTACTTTTTTGGCGCACCACCAAACAAATTTTTATTGCAATGTAGGATTGTTTTTGGGACGCCGCCAATGGCTCTTTGACATCGGAAAAAGCAGCGCTCCAAATGCACAAAAAATGGGCGTTTTGTTGGACAATTTTCCAACAAAAATAAACCGCAGTTTTGCGTCGTTTCGGCTGCACCTAAAATGTGTATGTTTTGTCTACTTATCGGGCAGTTTTCTTACATCGTTTTACACGAAGAAACGTCGCCAATTTATCCGCAATTTGGCTGACCGATTCGCCGTGATTTTGATACTCATCGGACAGCAAGTTACGGCATCAAAATTCCGCTGCCACATCCATCATTTTCGTCAACCGTTTCGGCGCGACATTTGCCCAGCTGCGCTCCAACCACTCGGCGACATGCCCCCAATCGACGCCTGCACGGTCCAACCTGACGCCGATCCAGCCCGATGCGCCGTAATAGGCGGGGCGGTGGTAAATCTCGGGGTCTTGTTCGATCAGCGCCGCCATTTCATCCGCGCCGCTGCATTTCACCAGCAACGCTATCCGGTCATCGCCGTGGTGATTGACCGAGACATAGGCGAAGAACTTGCCGCCGCTTTCGCTACCTACACGCCATGCGGGCGATCCGTGGCTTTCACGGTAACGGGTTTCAGGCAGGGCGAGGGCAAGTTCACCCACTTTGGCAATCAGCCAATCGGTATTAAGCTCTCGGCTGACATATTCGGACAGTATCGCAGGATAAAGCTGATGCTCGGCAAACTTTACCCGCTCTGCCAATGTTGCAGCCGTGTCACCTGAAATTATGGCCACCCTAGTTTGCCCCAGAACAGGGCCATCGTCCAATGCAGCTGTCACCAGATGCACGCTGCATCCGCCATGGCTGTCGCCAGCATCAATGGCACGGATATGCGTTTCCAGTCCTTTATATTTTGGAAGCAGCGACGGGTGGATATTCAGCATCCTGCCTTCCCACCGCGCAACAAACTCGCTCGACAAAATCCGCATATATCCCGCCAGTGCAACGTAATCCGCGCCGAAATGGACGATCCGGTCGTGCATCATGGCATCGTGGACGGCGCGGGTTAGTCCGGCATGTGATTGCGCATATGTCGCGATACCCTCGGCCCCGGCAAGCGTTAGGCCCGGCGCGTCAGGATTGTTGCTGGCGACCAGAACGATCTCATACGGGCAGCTGTCAGATTTGGCGGCGTACAGCAGGGCGGCCATATTGGTGCCGCTGCCGGAAATCAGGACGGCGACGCGGGCTTTCACTTTTGCTCCCCTCCCGCAAGCGGGAGGGGTTGGGGGTGGGGCGAGCCGAAGGCGAGTGCGTGGCCTTTCTGATGAAGGCCCACCCCTAAACCCTCCCGCCTGCAGGAGGGGGACTGGTTCCGCTCAACCAGCATGCGTTGCGGTCCAGTGCTCACGCGCACTCCACGTTTCGGCTGAACCCGACACCGTGCAGCCCTTTGCGCCTGCCGCAATATGTCCAATGCGGTGCACGGCCTCACCAGCGGTTTCCAGCGCCGCCGTTACGTCCTTAACATCACACTCGGCCACTGCAATCACCATGCCCACACCGCAATTGAAAGTACGCGCCATTTCTTCAGGTTCGATATTGCCTTGCGCTTGTAGGAAAGCCATCAACCGCGGCTGTTCCCACGCATCGGCATCAACAAAAGCATGCAAATCATCCGGCAACACACGTGGGATATTCTCCAGCAATCCGCCACCTGTAATATGGGCCATCGCGTGTATTTTGCCTGTCCGGACAAGCGGCAAGAGCGATTTCACGTATATCCTGGTCGGGGCCATCAACGCGTCGATCAGGATGATATTCTGGTCATACAACGCGGGACGGTCCAGTTTCCATCCCTTGTCGGCCGCCAATCGGCGCACGAGCGAAAACCCATTGGAATGAATACCGGATGAGGCCAGCCCCAACAAAACATCGCCGACAGCCAACTTGTCCGCAGTCAAAACATCCCCGCGTTCAACCGCCCCGACGCAAAATCCGGCCAGATCATAATCGTCATCCGTATACATGCCGGGCATTTCCGCCGTCTCGCCGCCAATCAGCGCGCAACCCGCGATTTTGCATCCTTCGGCAATTCCGGCAACAACGGCGGTGGCAACGTCAATATCGAGTTTGCCCGTGGCATAATAATCGAGGAAGAATAATGGTTCGGCGCCTTGCACGATCAGGTCGTTAACGCACATGGCAACCAAATCGATACCTACCCCGTCATGCCGCCCCGAATCAATCGCCAGTTTCAGCTTGGTTCCAACGCCGTCATTGGCCGCAACCAGTAACGGATCGGTAAAGCCCGCCGCGCGCAAATCGAAAAACCCGCCAAATCCGCCAAGGTCCGCGTCTGCCCCGGCACGCCTAGTGGCTTTCGCAAGCGGCGCAATGGCGCGCACAAGCGCGTTTCCGGCATCAATGGATACTCCGACTTTGGCGTAAGTATAAGGTTCGGCTTGATCGTTTGTGTCGTCCATTTTTATGCTGCTAGCGAGAAGAAGCTTGGATTTCCATGCCAATGTCGCCAAAAGGCCAAGTAATGAACAAGTGGCTTAAAAATCTGGACCGCAAACATGTGTATGGGACGGCAATCGCCGTGCCATTATTGTTGGCGGGCAGCGCCGTTGTTATTGCGCAGATAGAAGGACCAAAGCGCGGAATTATGCCGATTGCAAGCACCGGCGATTTCGAAGTTTCGGGGATCAGGATTGAAGCAACGGGCGATAATGCCGATGATGCCCGCAAAAAAGGGTGGGAAGAGGCACAGCGCCTTGCGTGGAGCACATTATGGGCACGCAATCACGGCGGCGAAGGTTCCACACTGTCCGATTCGTCGCTGAACGGGATCGTCTCTGCTATTATCGTTGAAGAAGAACAAATGGGACCGCGCCGCTATATCGCGACGCTGGGCGTAGTTTTTGACCGTGCACGTGCCGGGCAATTGCTGGGTGTTCGCGGGATTGCTCGGCGATCCGCGCCGTTATTGGTATTGCCGGTGATTTGGGACGGCGGCGCGCCGATTGTTTTTGAACAGCGCAATCCTTGGCAGGATGCGTGGGCAAAATTCCGCACCGCTGATAGCCGGATCGATTATGTCCGGCCCAGCGGGATTGGCGCGGAATCATTGTTGTTGAATGCAGGACAATTGGACCGTCGCAGCCGCAATTGGTGGCGGACTATTTTAGACCAATTTGGCGCAGCCGACGTTATTATGCCTATAGTCAGGCTGGAACGGCAATGGCCTGGCGGACCGGTTACCGGATATTTCTCCGCACGTTATGGCCCCGACAATAAATATCTGGGAAGCTTTACCCTGAATACCAGCAGCGGCCGGGGTGTTCCCGCCATGATGACCGCAGGCGTGAAAAAAATGGATGACCTGTTCCAGAATGCGTTGGCTGCGGGGCGTTTGCGTGCTGATACTTCATTGATATTTGAACAAGCATTGATTGACGCAGAATCGCTAGATGATGAATTGCCTATTGTTGATGCGCCACAGCCAAATACCAGCAATAATCGCTTAGGCGGACAGGGACAATTGGGCACTCTTCCGATGGATGTAATTGATAGTTCGATAGTGCCAGTTGCTCCGCCACCCCCGCCGCCGCCCCCACCTCCGCCGCCAGTGCAACTGACTGAAAAAGAACGCAAGCAGCTTGAAAAACAGGCCAAAAAAGACGAGCGTGAGCGTGAGAAGGCAGAAAAGAAAGCCCGCAAGGAAGCGGAGCGCCGCGCAAAGGAAGAGCGTAAAGCCCGTGAAGCTGCAGCAGATGGCGATAATTAAGCCGGATTTATAGGTTAGCAAATATGCGGCAAATCGCCCTGCCTTTAGATGAATTACGGCCCGGGATCGCTGCCAGTTTAATCATCACTGATGCCAATGCCGCATGCGCCGCAGCGTTGAGTGATTCGGCAAATTGGCCTGGACGGTGCGCTATATTGATTGGACCGGCGCGCAGCGGTAAAAGCCTGATGGCACGCTATTTCGGGCTACAAGCCGACGGCGTAATCATTGAAAATGCAGAAGCACTTAGCGAGCAAGCAATCTTTAACGCCTGGAACCGTGCGCAAGAAACAATGCGGCCGCTGTTGCTAATCTCACAATTTGTACCCGTGGACTGGCAAATCGATTTGCCTGACCTTCGTTCACGCATTGCAAGCGCTTTATTGATCGAAATTCCGCCGCCCGATGATGAGATGGTCACGCAATTGTTACAAAAACATTTGGCTGATCGCGGTACAATTATGGGCATCGAATCGCTAAATTACGTCTCACGCCGTATCAAGCGGCGTTATGCTGACATTGAAAACTTCGCGCGCGATGCCAACGCGCTGGCACTGGCCGAAAATGCGCCGGTTAATATGAGTTTGGTGAAGCGCCTATTGGCCTAGGTTGTGTCTTAGGGAATTGAGCTGGGATTTATTCCAGCGGCTCCAAATCGGTTTTCAATGTTCGGGTCATTTGCAATTTTCCATTGACCACAGCAAAAGCAACGCGGCCTTCAACCAGATCGAGGGCGTCGCTGCCAAATTGTTCGAATCGCCAGCCGGAAAGTAATTCCAATCCGTCACGTTCACCTGCGGCCAAACGCTCTAACTCCTCGGTTTTAACGATCAAACGTGATGCAACATTGATTTCTCGTGACCTGATTTTTAGCAGCAATTTCAACAAATCGGCGACCAAAGCGCCTTCTTTGCCGCCGCCGCTTCCGCTGCGTGCCCGGTCGGGCATCAAATCCCGCTCCATCGGCGTCGCGGCATCAATCGCTTGCAGCAGGCGCTGGCCAATTTCGTTATCGCGCCATGCGGGCGAAAGGCCGCGGACTTTGGGCAAGTCGGCTTGTGACCTTGGCGGGTGCGAGGCAATATCCGCCAAAGTTTCATCTTTCATGATCCTGCCGCGTGGTATATTTTTGCGCCGCGCCTCAAATTCCCGCCAAGCAGCAAGAGCCCGTACCCGGCCCAATACTTCTGGTTTGCGGGATTGGACTTTTACGCGTTCCCACGCTTTTTCGGGATCGTTGCGGTAGTTTTCCACATCGGAAATGCGTTCCATCTCGTGATCGAGCCATTGACCCCGTCCTGTTTCCTTCAGCTTTTCCAGCATCATCGGAAATATTTCGGCCAAATGAGTAACGTCGGCAACGGCATAATCCAGTTGCCGTTTGTCCAGCGGCCTGCGCGACCAATCGGTAAAACGTGCGCCTTTGTCCAGTTGGATGCCCAGCCACAGATCAACAAGATTGGAATATCCAATCTGCTCGCCTTGTCCCAGTGCCATCGCCGCGATTTGCGTGTCAAACATAGGATGCGGAGTCCGGCCAGTTAAATTATAGAAAATCTCGATATCCTGACCGCCCGCATGGAAAACTTTCAATACTTCTTCATTATCGGTCATCAGGTCGAGCATCGGTTTCAAATCAATGCCTTCGGCTTTTGGATCAACCGCTGCTGCTTCTTTGCCATCTGAAAGTTGAACAAGGCAAAGATCAGGATAATATGTATTTTCCCGCATGAACTCGGTATCTACGATGACATATGGTGCCTGCGCTAAACGGCAGCAAAAATCGGCAAGTTGTGCGCTGGTGGTGATCAGTGGATGGATTATCATGCCTGAAGCCCTTAGCAGCCATTCACGGCTTGACAAAGGGGGCGGTGACTTGTGTAGCGCACCATTGCTATTTTCAGCCAAATTCAAACGACGGATAATCTAATATGCACGCCTATCGTACCCATAAATGCGCAGAATTGCGTGCCGATCATGTCGGTCAGCAGGTTCGCCTATCGGGATGGGTTCATCGCAAACGCGATCATGGTGGCCTGCTTTTTGTGGATTTACGTGACCATTATGGCCTTACGCAGATTGTAACAGACATCGATTCAGAGGCATTCAAAGTGCTCGACCGGGTGCGTAGCGAATCGGTTGTTACGATTACCGGGGATGTGGTTGCGCGCGATGCGGCAACCGTGAATCCTAACCTGCCAACAGGTGCAATCGAGGTGCGTGCACGCGTGGTTGCGGTGCAATCGACCGCTGATGAGTTGCCTTTACCTGTATTCGGCGATGCCGAATATCCAGAAGAAACGCGGCTGAAATACCGTTACCTCGATTTGCGCCGTGAGCGGTTGCATAACAACATCGTACTGCGTTCCAATGTAATTTCCAGCGTTCGCCGCCGAATGATCGATCAGGGCTTTACCGAATTTCAAACCCCGATCCTGACCGCATCATCGCCAGAGGGCGCGCGCGATTATCTGGTACCTAGCCGTATTCATCCGGGCAAATTCTATGCTCTGCCGCAAGCGCCGCAAATGTTTAAACAGCTGTTGATGGTTGCAGGCTTTGACCGATATTTTCAGATAGCCCCTTGTTTTCGTGACGAAGATGCCCGTGCAGATCGCAGTCCTGGGGAGTTTTACCAACTCGATTTTGAAATGAGCTTTGTTACGCAAGACGACGTCTTTAATGCGATAGAACCAGTGCTCCATGGCATTTTCGAAGAATTCGCCAATGGCCGTAAAGTGAGCGCAATGCCGTTTCCGCGTATTCCGTACCGCGAATCGATGCTGAAATACGGCAATGACAAACCCGATTTGCGCAATCCAATCATTATCCATGATGTAACCAGCCAATTT
>JANOKA010000172.1:0-2105 GCA_031418995.1 Sphingomonadales bacterium
TGGCTGTGCGGTCGTGAACATCCGCGTTCAACGGTGTCCTCGCGTCAACTGTGAAACCTAGCTGGAGCCTATGCGGAGCCTATAGAGATTTCTAGGCTCCATGCAGTTTTGCCGCTTCGCTCAAACCGTTGATTTATGGAAAGATTTTGGTGGACGCACTTGGGCTCGAACCAAGGACCCGCTGATTAAGAGTCAGCTGCTCTACCAACTGAGCTATGCGTCCGTCTCGCAATCGGGCTGGCCCGGCGAAGGCGTGGCCTATAGCGTCGCGGATCGCGGTGGCAACATCTTTCGCGCTGCAGTTTCGTCTGAGCGTGGGGCGTCACTCACTCGGACGAGGCGAACCCGCAGGGGTGGGCCAGGCTGCCTCTGATGGCGGCTGAAGGTGCCTAGCCGGCGTAGGGGTCTTCGACAGGCACCACCTCGCTCCCGGAATCAGCACTGCTTTGCTCCGGTTGGACAGCATGGCCCGAAGGCGGAGCGCCTGTCGGCTTGGGCAGCTCCCCAAAAACTGCTGTGCCTGTCGGGTGGGGCAGCTGGACAGGATTTCGCTTCAAGTCCCATCCGGGTGCTGGCGGGGTGCCTCGCGACCCCGCCGTGAAACTTGCGAATGAAAATAGCACGATCCCCAAGGCGACGATCCCAATCGAGATGATCAGTTTGGGGCGCATTGCGGACATCGGACTTCCCTTTCGCAATTTCCCAGGCGTGGTCGCGGGCGTCAGCGCCGGCTTCAGGGACAGGACAGCGCCGGTTCCTCGAACCGGAAGGCAGCAGTCGGCGCGACATAGGTCACCCAAAGCGTCGCACCCGACGTGCTGCGCACTTCGTGGGAATGATCGAAGCCGTCGATGAATACCGCGCCATCGGGCATGCCGGGACCGTAGGTCTTCGACGTGCAATCCGAGTCGACGAGAGTCACGGAACCGGATTGCACGGCGACCACGAGCACTCCGGGATGGCGGTGCCAGCCGGTAAAGCCGCCTGCCGCAAACGTCAGTCTCTGAACCCGGACGACGGTGGGATCCTTGGTCTGGAACTTGATGCGCTCTTCATTGATGTGAGCGGTCTCGAGAAGTGGGGCGGCGGACACGAAGTTTTCGGCCATGACGCCCTGGCCGGGCGATGCCGATGCCGCCGTTCCGAAAGTGCCGGTTGCGGCAATTCCGAGAATCGCCGTCACCTTCGACAGTCCGATCAGCAACCTGCGCGACGCGCGCGGCGTCGCTGCATTTCCGCGAGTATTCATGTTCGAGGTCTTGGTCATGGCGTTATCCTTCGACATTGGGCTGGTTCGATCACGCGGCCTCTGTTCGGGCCCTCGGGCTGCTGACCGGGTGCCATCATCGTCACTCGACGCGCGAAGTCCTGATATGCGGCGGATTGTTTCCTGATTTTTTCCGGATTTGCGCGTATCGAAAGTGGACTGAATGGCCGCGTGTAACGCTTGCGGCGGCCTGCTAGGTTGGCGCGGGTAAATGCCACAGAGCCGGGGGACGGCGGATGGGCGACGAAGGTGTGAGGTTCGATCTCGGCGGCGTGGACCTCCCCGCGCCGGTCCCGCTCGCCCACCGCGATGCGATCCGGCTGGGGCCGCTGACCGTCGAGCCCGCGCTATGCCGCGTGTCCGCCGAGGACGACGGACGCAGCGGCGGGCGCACCGAGCGGCTCGAGCCGCTGATGATGCAGGTCTTGCTCGCGCTGACCACCGCGCGCGGCGCGACGCTGTCGCGCGACGACCTGATCGCGGCGTGCTGGGACGGGCGGATCGTCAGCGACGACGCGATCAACCGGGTGGTGTCGCGGCTGCGCGGTGTGCTCGGGCGTTTGAGCGAAGGCCAGGTGCGGCTCGAAGCGGTTCCAAAAGTGGGCTACCGGCTGGTCGTCGCCGATGGCGAGGCAGGCGCGCCGGTGCGCAAGGATGACACGGCGCAGGCTCCGGATCATTCGGGTTGGAGGCGAGTTCGCTTTGCCGGGCTCGGCGCGGCCGGACTCGCCGTGGCGTCTGCGGCGCTGTGGGCCTTCGCGCTTCCGCGCGATGCCGCGCCGGCGACCACCACAATCAGCGTCGAGCCGGTTGTGAACGGCGCGCGCGATCACGAGGC
>JANOKA010000173.1:0-10513 GCA_031418995.1 Sphingomonadales bacterium
CTCCAGGCGCGCGCGCCCGCGTTGCTTTGTCCGGACTAACTATCGCCGAATATTTCCGCGATGTTGAAGGGCAGGACGTTCTGTTCTTCGTCGACAATATCTTCCGCTTCACACAGGCCGGCTCAGAAGTGTCCGCTTTGCTAGGACGCATTCCATCGGCGGTGGGCTATCAGCCGACACTGGCCACCGACATGGGCCAGTTGCAAGAACGGATTACGTCAACCAACAAGGGCTCGATTACATCGGTGCAGGCCATTTACGTTCCCGCAGATGATTTGACCGATCCAGCACCAGCCGCATCCTTTGCTCACTTGGATGCGACCACCGTTTTGAACCGTGCGATTTCAGAACTTGGCATTTATCCAGCGGTTGATCCGCTCGATTCCACCAGCCGCGTTTTGACACCCGATGTTGTGGGTCAAGTGCATTATGACACCGCCCGCCGCGTGCAAGAAACACTGCAAAAATACAAATCGCTGCAAGACATCATCGCCATTTTGGGCATGGATGAATTGTCCGAAGAAGATAAATTGGTCGTCAGCCGCGCACGCAAAATTCAGCGCTTCTTGTCACAGCCGTTCCACGTTGCCGAGGTCTTCACCGGAATTTCAGGTAAGTTCGTACAAATCGAAGACACCGTGGCATCGTTCAAGGCGGTTGTTGAGGGCGAATATGACCATTTGCCCGAAGGCGCATTTTACATGGTTGGCGGCATTGAAGAAGCCGTTGCCAAAGCCGCTAAGATGGCCGCTGAAGCGGCGTAAATTAACCAATAAGCCCCTCCTTCTTTAGGCGAGGGGTTGGGGTGGGTACTGTCAGTATTACGCAGCCCCCAACGCTCCACCTCGTTGCGACTAGAGCAGGCTAAGCCAACCTTAGTCTCACTGACCCTCTGAAATGGAGGGGAGAAAGAATGGATGATATGGCATTAAAATTCGAACTCGTAACCCCTGAACGCCTTGTGCGCAGCGAAGACGTGCACATGGTTGTCGTGCCGGGCGCTGAGGGTGATTTTGGCGTATTGGAGGGACATAGCCCGATGATGAGTACCATACGCGATAATGCCAATCTGGAAATTTATGTAACGGCGGCTTCCGCTCCTGAAAAGCTGACCATTACTGGCGGCTTTGCTGAAGTAAGTGACAGGGGCCTTACCATTTTGGCCGAAAGCGTCGTCTAAGCTTTATTCTATAGATCTGACTGGTTTTACTCAATCTTGGCGTGATGCGCTTCAATTGGTTTGAACACCGCAGCAGTTATGGCAATGGCCAAAGCGGTTAATCCTAAACCTGCGACTATATCGGCAAAATAATGCCAGCGCGTCGCCATTGCTTCAAACATAATGAACACGAACAACGGCAAATAGCACCATGCCAGCCAACGCTCATGCCGCCATGCATAATATACAAATACCGCCGATGATGCGACATGAAGCGATGGCATGGCAGCGACGGCAGCAAACAAATATTGGTTACCTTCACTGGCAATCCACGGACGCCCGCCAGCCAATAAAGCCTGATAACTGGCATACATATGTTCCTGCCGCGCGGTTTCCAGCGCATTAACTCCGCCTTCATATATGAAGGGACCGATAGCGGGCATAATCAAATAACTAAGCGCGCCCAAGACATGCACCAACATTGCCGTAAAAATGACCTGTCGGAACACAATAAACCGCCGCATCGAATGCACAAAAATGCTGCATCCAAACATCGCCAGAAAAGCAAAAAGATACAGATGATTTTCCGCTGGCAGTAGCGCTCCAACCGTGTTGTGTACCACATAGGATGCGTCAATTAAGGGCCGCACTGCCTCATCCCCGCGCCAGTATAACGCGTCCCACCGCCATGGATTGACAACATTCATCCATAATTTCACGTTGAAATGCGCGACCAAAATGATGCCGTAAGCCATGGCCGCAACCAAATAATAGGTCAGCCGCATTTTGCGTTTGGTGACGATCATGAATAGGCCAAGCGCAAAAATCATCGACAGCGGTACCGAATAACTCATGCCAGTGAATTGTAACGCGTTGCTGGCCGGAAACACCATTTGCAAACCGTAATGATGGCCCAAAACGACAGCAACCAAACCAAAACCTAAGGCCAGCAGCAATTCGGGCAGCGGCGCCATAAACAACAATAAAATTCGCGAACGATGCGCCAAAGCCTTGGCCTTTGCCGCAGTGCTTGGCGGTTCCAAATCTATTGCAGGGGACATTTCCCCTGCGGCGCGGTTCATCTGCATTCTAGCGACATTTCAAATTTGCGACATTTTTTCTTCGGCGCTTTGTGGCAGAAAAAAGGCATATTGCCAAAGGGAATTCGCATTCGGCGACGTCCATTGGACGTGTTATTTTTTTTACTAAGACAGTGCTTATGGCACAAGTGCTTTCACAGAATTGGCGCGCCAAAGGAATAATCCAGCCGCTATTATAATGACCGACCCCAAAATGGAGATAAGATCAGGCGTATCGCCAAAAAAAACAGCGCCCAATAGCATTGCGATCAATATCTGAATGTAGACACTTGGCGCAACTTGCGCCGCAGATGCGCGCATTGTTCCCATGTAAACCAGCCAATGACTGACCGTAGCGGTTACCGCAACGATGGCACATCGTGCGACGATAGTGATATCTGGTAATTCAACACGAAGCGATTGCACGCTACTGAAATGTCCGATCGTTGCGGCAATTATAAGGATCGGTGCGGCGATGGCCGCAATTAAAAACTGCATCTGTAATGATGATCCTGAAGCCGAGACCTTCCGGTTGCCAATCATGACAAGTGCAAATGCGAATGCCGCCAGCAATGGCAGCACCGCCGCCCAGCCAAGAACCTCCAAATTGGGCCGCAGGATCAACAGTACGCCAGCAAATGCAGCAAGAGTGGCGATCCAGATAAATTTTGACGTTCGTTCCCCCAGAAATATTGCAGACAGCAATGCCGTAATCATCGGGCTGGTGAATTGGATTGCAACCGCCTCGGCCAAAGGCATTAAAAATATTGCCGAAAAAAAGCATAATGTCGCCACCGCCAATCCGGCACCGCGCAACACTTGAAATCGCGGCAACGGAATACGGAAACCGGCCTTTCCCTCTTTCATCCATAATATGATGCCCAGTCCTGCCGCGCCTATGCAAAAGCGCAAGGCTGCAACTGCGCTACCGGGCCAGTCACCGGCTATGGATTTTATTATTGCGTCGCCCACCGATAATAAACCGAAACCGGATAAGGCAAACAGAAAGCCATTGCGGCTATTATTGGGCATATAAAATGGACAGTTCTGTTAACAACATATGAAATTTATACCTGTTCATATGCGCTGCGGCTCTGCTGCAAAAGCAGTTTCGGTACGCCTATTACCTTTTTGTTCACCATTTTCAGTTAGGCCATTTTCAGCAATTATTAACAACGGAGCGACCGATTGTGAGCGCATTTGGTAAAAAACCAGGACTAGCAGGTCCAAGGCCCAGTTTTGGTGTTGCACGTTCGATGACTGGTGGCGGCGGAAAAGCCGCTTCTTCCGATGCGCCCAGCCCCGCTGGCGGTGAACAATTTCCGCCGATTAGCGCGGCTGATCTGCCGGGCATGACTGCGTCGTCTGCGAAACAACAGGATGCAATGTCACGCCTGACGGATCGTGCCACTGGTGTGAATGCCGAGCCTGCACAAGCCGAAGGTTTCGAGGCATCGGTTCACAAAATTAAAGAACAGGTTTTGCCGCGTCTATTGGAACGTGTCGACCCAGAAGCGGCATCGACATTGAACAAGGAAGAACTGACCGAAGAATTCCGGCCAATCATTTTGGAGGTTCTTGCCGAACTGAAATTGACCCTGAACCGCCGCGAGCAATTTGTGCTCGAAAAAGTTTTGGTCGACGAATTGCTCGGTTTCGGACCGCTTGAAGAACTGCTGAGTGATCCAGATATTTCCGATATCATGGTTAACGGACCGTTGCAGACCTATATTGAAAAAGGCGGCAAGCTTCAAATTGCCCCTATTCAATTCCGCGATGAAGAGCATCTTTTCCAGATTGCACAGCGTATTGTGAATCAGGTCGGCCGCCGGGTTGACCAAACCACGCCGCTGGCCGATGCCCGTTTGAAGGACGGGTCGCGGGTCAACGTTATCGTTCCGCCACTTTCGTTGCGCGGCACAGCGATTTCGATTCGTAAGTTTTCCGAAAAACCGATTACGCTCGACATGCTCAAAAACTGGGGCGCAATGAGCGAGAAAATGTGTACAGCGCTTAAAATTGCGGGGGCATGCCGGATGAACATCGTTATTTCCGGCGGTACAGGCTCGGGTAAAACAACAATGTTGAACGCCCTTTCAAAGATGATTGATCCGGGCGAGCGCGTATTGACGATTGAGGATGCGGCGGAATTGCGCTTGCAGCAACCGCATTGGCTGCCGCTGGAAACGCGTCCACCAAACCTTGAAGGCGACGGCGCTATTACCATTGGCGATCTGGTGAAGAACGCCCTGCGTATGCGTCCTGACCGCATTATCCTTGGCGAAATTCGCGGAGCAGAATGCTTCGATTTGCTTGCGGCGATGAACACAGGTCATGATGGATCAATGTGTACGCTGCACGCCAACAACCCGCGTGAGTGCCTTGGCCGGATGGAAAACATGATTTTGATGGGCGATATCAAAATTCCCAAAGAAGCTATTTCGCGCCAAATTGCGGAATCAGTCGATCTGATCGTACAGATTAAACGTCTGCGTGATGGTTCACGCCGGGTTACCCACATTACCGAAGTTATCGGGATGGAGGGTGATGTCATCGTTACACAGGATTTGTTCAAATTCGAATATCGCAGCGAAGATGCTGATGGCAAAATTGCAGGCGAATATGTTCCTGGCGGCGTGCGTCCCTATACGTTGGAAAAAGCACGCCAGTTTGGATTTGACCAACCGTTCTTGGAATCATGCCTGTAACTTGCAGCGCGGACCCGTTAAAAATTTAGCTCTGTCTTTATGGCAAAGGCAATTGATACGGTTGTTAGTAATACACTAAATACTGTTATGCCTGTCCAGGGCATGAACCCCACATCCTCTAACTGCGTGCGCTTGTTTCTGCGTTTGTCGGCATAGGCGCTGACGACCACTATCATTGCGCAGAAACATGCTGCGATAGTCCAAAAATGGGTTTCGTAAAAATATTCTGCGCTAATCATCGCATGTACTTGGATATCGACAAGCCAATGGTCAAGCCAAAGCTTTTGACCTATCGCCAGAACGTGCCCGATCCTTCGATACTCTCTAATTTTGCCCGTACAGAACTGCCGCGCGACAGGGTCATGTTGGGAATTGGATTACGGCTTGCGGCAATGATCATGCTTGCGATAATGTTTGTCTTCGTCAAACTGGCCAGCGAAAATTCTGTCCATGTTGTTGAAAGCCTTTTTTGGCGGCAATTGGCGGGCTTGCCTGCTGTGGCATTGTGGTTGTGGTGGAACGATGACTTTGCCTCTGTAAGAACCAATCGGCCTGGTACACATGCGCTTCGCATGGCATTGGGACTATCGGCAATGTACCTAAACTTTTTGGCAATGACGCTTTTGCCATTTGCACAGGCAACGACGATTGGTTTTGCAACACCGATTTTTGCCACATTATTTGCAGCGATATTATTAGGCGAGCCAACTGGCCGATACCGTTTTGGCGCAGTCGGTCTGGGCTTTATCGGCGTAGTGATTGTCATGCGCCCATCGGGAGAAATTGTTTTAAGCAGCAGCCTGATTGCATTAACAGGCGCAATAATCACCGCCGCTGTATCCATACAGCTGCGCCGGATGTCGCGCACCGAAAGCACTGGCGCAATTGTATTCTGGTTCAGCCTGTTTTCATTATTGCCGCTGGGTGTAGGAATGCTATTTTACAGCGGATCGCATATACCGCTCGTGTGGATATATTTGTTCGGGCTGAGCGTTGCGGGCGCAATTGCGCAAATTCTGTTGACCAGTGCAATGCGTCATGCACCCGTCGCCGTTATCCTCACGATGGATTATAGTAGCCTGATTTGGGCCATATTATTCGGGATCCTGATTTTTGGCGATGCGGCGGATGTCGGAGTCTGGATCGGCGCTCCCATTATAATTTCTGCCGGGCTGTTAATTGCGTGGCGCGAACATTATTTGGCGCAGCAGCGAATTAAGAACGGGTAACCTCATCCGGAATATCTTTGCGGTTGGCGTGAACGGGTATCTGGCGACGTACAGTATTTACGCGGGCGAGATCCAGTTCGGCATAACCAATCCCCTCACCTTCTCCCATATCTAAAATAACATCGCCCCATGGATCGACCACTAAGGAATGGCCAAACGTAGTCCTGCCATCCTGATGTGTTCCCGACTGCGCCGCCGCAACAACATAAGCCGCGTTTTCAATAGCTCTGGCGCGCAGCAAAATATGCCAGTGTGCCTTGCCCGTTGGAACCGTAAAAGCGGCAGGTACGGCAAAAATTGTCGCGCCCGATCTTGCCAACCGCGCAAACAATTCAGCAAACCTTAAATCGTAACAGACCGACATCCCCATCATACCAAGCGGCGTTTCTGCAAGCACGGCCTGAGTTCCGGAGTCATAAGCCGATGATTCGCGCCATGTTTCGCCCGAATCAAGATCAACATCAAACAGATGCATTTTATCGTATCGCGCGCGAATCAGTCCTGTGGGGTCAATTAATAAAGAGCGATTCGCAAATTTGACGCCATTTTTTCTGGTTCGTACGGCGACAGAACCGATATGTACCCATATTTCAGAGGCTTTCGCCGCAGCAATTGCCGTGTTCAAGAAATGATTCTGGTGTTCGTGAACAATTTGGTCCGATGCCCGCGAACGATTGCTATCCAGCAAGCCGCTCATTTCCGGCGCAAAATAAAACATAGCGCCGCAACGCGCAGCTTCGGCGACGGCAATCGCCATTTTCGTCGCATTTGCGTGCATATCAATGCCACTGCACATTTGATGGAGCGCAATTTTCATGCCTCTCCTTACTAGATACGCCGTGATCTGCTGCAAGAAAAAAGCACACTTGTATAAATGTGAATTTTTGTTTAATGATAATGATGAAGATGGAAGAGGCAAATCGTTCTGTCCGCAGGTCGCATTGAATTGACGAGACCAGGATTTTTTTGTTTCAAATACTTGAAACATGAATCTTTTTGTGCGAAAGCACACAAGAGCTAGATACTCAATACGAAGAAATAAGGAGTAAAAAACATGCGTATCGGTAAGAAAAGTTTTGTAGCGCTGGCAGCAGCATCAATGTTGATCGCGCCAGTAGTTGCTCAAGCAGCTCCCACTGCAAAAGCGAAATCAATTGCAAGCGTAAAGCGCGTTGGCGCCGACCGTAAGTCAGAAAACAAGATAGAAGGCACAGCAGCGATCCTCGCAGCTTTGGCCGCAGCAGCAATAATTGCTGGTATCGTAATTGCTTCTGACAGCAAAGATAACACACCCGTAAGCGCATAATTTTACGGCAACGTATTTTAAAAGGCGGCCCCACGGGTCGCCTTTTTTTTGTCTGTTAACCATTCCAGATTAAAAACATTCTGAAACTGGAATTATAAGGCCAAAGCCATGTCGTTACACAAACCCTTCCGTGTTCTTGTTACCGGCGGGGCGGGATATATTGGCAGCCATGCCATATTGGCATTGCAGAACGCGGGATGGGAACCGGTTGTTATCGATAATTTGGTTACCGGTTTCCGCTGGGCCGTGCCCGATGACATTAGGTTTTTTGAAGGCGATATTGAAGATAGCGAGCTGATCGCCAAAGTCATCGCAGAGTGCAATATCGGGGCAGTGATGCATTTCGCAGGTTCGGTTGTCGTCCCTGAATCCGTGGATAACCCGCTAAAATATTATCACAATAATACCGCCAAAAGCCGTGCGTTAATTGATTCGGTTGTCTCCGCGGGTGTTCGCCACTTCATATTTTCCTCAACCGCTGCAACATACGGTATACCTGATGAAAGCCCGGTGCGCGAAGAAATGTCAACCCTACCGATCAATCCGTATGGAACATCGAAACTGATGACGGAATATATGCTGCGCGATGTCGCCGCAGCGCATGATTTCAATTATTGCGCTTTGCGTTATTTTAACGTCGCCGGCGCCGATCCTAATGGACGCAGCGGGCAATCCACAGCTGGAGCGACACATCTCATCAAGGTTGCTGTTGAAGCTGCATTGGGCAAACGCGCTAGTGTGGCGGTGTTTGGCACCGATTATGACACCGATGATGGCACGGGCGTACGCGACTATATTCACGTAAGTGATCTCGCTGCAGCGCATGTTGCCGCCTTAGACGCGCTGATCGCAGAACCCGCAACATGTCACACACTGAATTGCGGATATGGCAAAGGTTATTCCGTGATGCAGGTTCTGGATGCCGTTGACCGCGCCACAAACCAGAAAATCGTCCGCGATTTGCAGGGTCGCCGCGCGGGCGATCCAGATAGCTTAATCTCTGATAATCGAGCGATATTGGAGCGATTCGACTGGAACCCGCAATATGCTGATTTGGGATTGATTGTGGAACATGCGCTTGCATGGGAACGTAAGTTAGCCGGACGCGCCTAACCTGACCTTGCGCTTTATTCGGGGTCATCCCATATTGTCTTTATGAACAATAATCAAAGCTCTGCTGCGCCTGTCTGGCACGGCACCACCATCATGTCCGTTCGTAAAAATGGCAAAGTCGTCGTCGCTGGCGATGGCCAGGTTTCGATGGGTCAAACCGTTATGAAACCCAATGCCAAAAAGGTTCGCCAGTTACATGACGGATCGGTCATAGGCGGATTTGCAGGGGCAACGGCGGATGCCTTTACGCTGTTTGACCGGCTGGAGAAAAAACTGGAGCAGCACCGCGGCCAATTAATGCGCGCAGCGGTTGATCTAGCAAAGGATTGGCGCACCGACAAATATCTACGCAATTTGGAAGCGATGATGATTGTGGCGGATAAAGAGGTTACGTTGATCCTGACCGGCAATGGTGATGTATTGGAACCGCTCGACGGAATTGCTGCAATTGGTTCAGGTGGCAATTACGCACTTTCGGCAGCGCGCGCTTTGATGGAATATGAGCAAGACCCCGAAGTCCTTTCCCGCAAAGCGATGGCAGTTGCCGCCGATATTTGCGTTTATACCAACAATCACCTGACCATCGAAACACTGGAAAGCATTACATGATCCAGAACCTGACGCCAAAGGCCATTGTCGCTGCACTTGATGAACATATTATTGGTCAGGCCGATGCCAAGCGTGCGGTTGCTGTTGCCCTGCGTAATCGTTGGCGGCGGCAACGTTTGCCAGATGATCTGCGTGATGAAGTGACGCCGAAAAACATCCTAATGATCGGCCCCACAGGCTGCGGGAAGACCGAAATTAGCCGGCGTTTGGCAAAACTTGCCGATGCGCCGTTCATCAAAATCGAGGCAACAAAGTTTACCGAAGTCGGCTATGTTGGCCGTGATGTCGAACAAATAGCGCGCGATTTAGCCGAAGAGGCGGTGCGTCTTGAAAAAGACCGCCGCCGCGGCATGGTCCGTGATGCAGCAGAGGCCGCAGCCATGGAACGTTTGCTGAAACCACTGGCCGGGGAAACAGCCAGCGAAGCCACGCGGCAGGCCTTCCGCCAGCGGATAATCGACCGTCATATGGATGATGTCGAAATCGAGATAGAGGTTGCCGATGCGCCATCGGCGCAAATGGAAATTCCCGGAATGGGCGGCAATGTCGGTATGATTAATCTGTCTGATATGATGGGCAAAGCGTTCGGTCAGAGCAATCTGAAACGGCGCAAGATGAAAGTACCTGATGCATGGGCAAAACTGGTCGAAGAGGAGTCGGAAAAGCGTCTTGACCAAGATGACGTTGCCCGTGTGGCGCTCGCCGATGCCGAAGCCAATGGTATCGTTTTTCTGGATGAAATTGACAAAATAGCGGTCAGCGATGTGCGCGGGGGATCGGTAAGCCGCGAAGGTGTACAACGCGATCTGCTGCCATTAATCGAAGGAACTACCGTTGCAACCAAATATGGTCCAATGAAAACCGACCACGTTTTGTTCATTGCATCCGGCGCGTTCCATGTTGCCAAACCGAGCGATATGCTGCCGGAATTGCAGGGCCGTTTACCAATACGCGTTGAACTACGCGCGCTGACCAAAACCGATTTTGTTAGGATATTATCCGAGACTAAAGCCAATTTGGTTCAGCAATATTCGGCATTGCTGAACACAGAGGAAGTGACTTTGGAGTTCACCGATGATGCCATTGATGCTATCGCGCAAATTGCAGCAGACGTGAATGACAGTTTGGAAAATATCGGAGCACGTAGGTTGCAAACCGTGATGGAAAAGCTGCTGGAGGACATCAGTTTCGATGCCGAGGACCGCACCGGAGAAACGCTGAAAATCGATGCGGCTTATGTGCAGGCGCAACTGGCGGGAATTGCCAAGGATACAGATCTGTCAAAATATGTTTTGTGAAACGCCTATGTC
>JANOKA010000174.1:0-1554 GCA_031418995.1 Sphingomonadales bacterium
TGGGCTTACCGAATATATTTACAAAACCTACTTTCATGATAATTGTTACGCTCCGGCAAAACTATCTTTTTTTTATGGTAATAGGTGTTATACCAAGAATTACATATAAGCTATTTGATATTTTTACACATAAGCAACCAAATATTAACAACCGGCAGGAACAGTTTAAATAAAAAAGCCGTCTCACTTGAAAATGAAACGGCTTTAAAGAAAATAATTCCTTATTGTTTAGAAAAAGAAATTTTATAAGTTGCACCCCCCAAATCATCAGATACAACCAATGTAGAGCAATCCCAGCCTGATATTGTTTTTGATGCCAGATCATACGAATCGCCACTTGTTGAAAGTGATATTTTACCACTAACAACATCCCATGAGCCAGTTCCACTGCCACTACATGTACCAGTTTCAGTATAAACAACCGTTTTATCTGCTTTTAACTGGTACACGCCGTTTTTTTGACAGTCGTCCAACCAGGTCGATGTTACGTCTGTATCAGGAAAACCCGCTACACTTACAATCGCTTTGGTTATTTTATAATTCCCTGCAATACCTGCAACACTGGTTTCACAGACTGGGGCATCTTTACTTTTCTTACAAGAAGCAATAGAAGCCAACACAATAAGGCCTAAGATAATTTTTTTCATAATGTTTAATTAAAGAGTTAAAAAATTTTTGCCAAAGAAACCAATATGATTTAATAAAAACAAATTATGTAAACATTATTTATTCAAGTAAGCCCAACACGCTCATAATCAATAAAAAAATACGGGTACTATTTAGTCAGGAACAATAGCAAAACTTATAAACTCAAATCTGCAGATAGGCCAGCCAAGGCTATTAATAAAAAAAAGCTTGAAATCTCAAGCCTCATTGTTGCGAAGAGAAGGATCGAACTTCTGTCCGCCGCGGCGGATATGAGCATGCCTCAGATCAAATAAAAAAAGGCTTGAACACAAGCCACTTGTTGCGAAGAGAAGGATCGAACTTCTGACCTTCGGGTTATGAGCCCGACGAGCTACCGCTGCTCTACTTCGCGGTGCAAAAATAAGAGATTATGCCGTTGCAGCCAAAATTAATATTTTAGTTGTTCAATTAAAATCATAATGAAACAATTCAGTACCATATTGGTCAGCGTTGTATTTGTTCTTACAGCCTGTAAAAGTTCTGTTAAAGAGCGATCTGATGAAATTTACAGCAGGCACTTGCAACGACATGTAAAACTCAGCATCATTTCCACTCCCATGCCTGCGGATAAATCTGATATGAATTTGTTGTTCCTCAATGATGGCCAGGATATTGATGAGTTGCGTGTGAAAACTATTGTAGACAGCCTGTATAGTAAAAAAATGATCCAGCCATTAATTGTTGTTGGTATCCATGCAGGCGAACGCATGCAGGAATATGGCGTTGCGGATATACCCGATTATAAGAACCAGGGAAGCAAGGCTGCAAAATATTCCGCTTTTATTGACGATGAATTGTATGCATTTGTGAAAAAGAAAGCAGGTGTCAGAAAATTCAGGTCCGTTGTAATGGCTGGTTGCTCACTGG
>JANOKA010000175.1:0-1746 GCA_031418995.1 Sphingomonadales bacterium
GTCCGCGCCGCGCGCTGCACCTTTCCGCCCGGCGGCGGGCACGAACGCCACTCGCACCCACCGCATTGGGGATATATCCTGCAAGGCGGAACCATGCGCATAGCATCTGATGCCGGCAGTGTAGAGCGCGTCTTGAAAAGCGGCGCCAGTTGGTGGAGCGACGGCATAACATGGCATGAACCCGTAAACATCGGCACCGAAACCGCCGTCTATATTATCGTTGAACCGAAATAGGCCTGACAAAATAACTTGTCCAAATAGGTTCGTCATTCCCGCGAAGGCGGGGAACGAAGTGATGGCACATCAATCCATCACCTGAGAATTTGGTTTAAGCAACGGTGTTCGAATAAACTTTGATTTCAGGTGATGGATTCCCGCCTTCGCGGGAATGATGAAGTGTCTGATTTTGAAAAGTTCGCTAATTGAATGCCCAATCCACCCCGCCTCACGGTGCCATAACTGCGGCCTTGACTCTTATCCCCGCCCTGCTAATGCGACCGCGTTCGGTGTGGCGACGGTCACGCCGGACAACCGTCCGAGACAGTTGGTGATGACAATCTGGTCATCTTAATTTCCGGCCTAGACGGGGTAGAGATTTCAGGTGGCGGTTCTTCCCCCACCTTCGCCAAACGCACCGGACAATATGTTCGCGCACGGCATGAAACTTCCCCACGGACTGAATGTAGCGCAGATGCGCCCATCACGGGCTTGTCTGTATTTTCGTGTTGGGTTTGCTGGCTTGCTGGTGGGCCCATGTAAGGAGTAATGCATGAACCGTTCTGAAAAGACTGATGCGGTTGCGGCGTTGAATGCAACTTTTAACGAAGCGGCAGCGATTATTGTCACCCGGAATCTGGGTCTGACAGTGGCGCAATCCACCGACCTTCGTTTGAAGATGCGTGATGCGGGCGCAAGCTATAAAGTCGCCAAGAACAGCCTTGCCAAAATTGCTTTAGAAGGAACGCAATATGCCCCGCTTAGCGATCTGCTAACCGGACCTATTGCGCTTGGTACGTCAACCGATCCGGTTGCCGCGGCCAAGATTGCTGTCGAATTTGCCAAAACCAATCCGAAGTTAGAGATTGTTGGCGGCGCGATGGGCGATACCGTTCTGGATGTCGATGGCGTTAAGGCGTTGGCTTCGATGCCGTCACTCGATCAATTGCGCGCGAAGATTATTGGTCTGGTCAATGCACCAGCAACCAAAATCGCACAATTGGCGACTGCACCGGCCGCGAAACTGGCACGTGTTTTTGGGGCCTACGCAACCAAAGAAGCAGCGTAATTTATTGTTGAACCGGCGGCGGACATATCGCGTTAGAAACGATTGTCTGGGCCCACAAATACAGAAGAAACCGGAGTGTTATTGTAATGGCTGATATTGCTAAATTAGTAGAAGAACTTTCGAAATTGACCGTCCTTGAGGCGGCTGATCTTGCCAAGGCATTGGAAGAAGCATGGGGCGTTTCCGCCGCTGCCGCAGTTGCGGTTGCCGGACCTGCCGCCGAAGCTGGCCCAGCAGCAGAAGAGCAAACCGAATTTGACGTGATCCTGACGGGTGACGGCGGCAACAAGATTGCCGTCATCAAAGAAGTCCGCGCAATCACACAACTCGGCCTGACCGAAGCAAAAGCCCTCGTCGAATCCGCTCCAAAGGCGATCAAAGAAGGCGTCAACAAAGCAGAAGCCGACGACATCAAGGCGAAAATCCTTGCCGCTGGCGGTACTGTCGAAGTCAAGTAATTC
>JANOKA010000176.1:0-35129 GCA_031418995.1 Sphingomonadales bacterium
GATTCCCGTAGGGGTCACCAAACTTGCAGAGTTGGCAGGTTTGCAAATATTCCATTTCATTCTGTAATAATGATCCGTTTAATCGGGCCACACCTATGGCAGTTTATGCAAAATAGGTGGCCGAAACTTCGCTTGCATAAATAGCTTCGAGAATTTTCAGCGCCCTGATTCCATCGTCTGCACTGGGTACTGGCAAAAGACCGCTGGCGATGTTTGCTGCAAAGCTCTCAATCTGGCTGCGGAAATGTGCCGGGGCGGGTTCGCCTGTTATTGCAATCTCGCGCATGCCCGTTTGATTTTGATAAAAAAGAGCGTTGGCATAGTAACAAATGCGTAATGCGCCATGTGTGCCGTGTACGTGGATCGTTGCGGGATTTGAATCCCAGCGCCCCGGCGGTAATGGCCCATCAAGGTCCCAGCTTGCCCCTTTGCTGAATACGCCTTCCCCCGGAAGCGCAGAGGGCCATGTCCCGTCATCATAAAGCAGTTGGCCAATCGCTCCGTTTGCAAAATGCAATGTCGCAAATTCGTTTTGGAGCGGCGCGCCGCTGCGGTTGCCGCGCCCCCAGGCCGAAACGACTGGCGCGCCAATCAGCCAAGGCAATATGTCGAGCAAGTGGATGCCGTGATCGACCAGCCCCATGCCCGTTCCTCCGGGGCCGCCCCCGGGATAATGGACAGCTGCAAACGGCCGCTGCGCCGATGGCCCGCGGCCTGTAATGCAAATCTCTCTGGCAGACGTGACAGTCCCAATTGCACCTGCTGCTATCATCTCTCTTGCTTTAATGATGGCAGGCAGGTGCCGATAGGAAGAACCGTAACCCAGTTTTACCTCTTTCAGCGCAAAATGATCGGCCATAATACGGGCGGCTGCGACCGAGTGGGCGAGCGGCTTTTCGCATAAGGTTGCAATCCCGGCATCGGCGCAATCGCACGCAATCTGGGCATGGGTTGCAGCAGGCGTCAAAACGCACACTATGTCGAGTTCTTCTTCCTGCAACATCGCAAGGTGCGATGCGTAAATTGTAATTCCTTTCGCGATTTTTGCGGCTGACCTGCCTTCAGCCGAGATTTCAGCAACAGCAACCACCTCGACAAGCGATGATCCGGCATAGGCCTCCAGATGGATTTGGCCAACCTCGCCCAATCCGATTAATCCGGTCCGCATGGGCGGGTTAAATATCATCCTAACCTTCCCATTCCATATTGCCGTCAACGCCAATTGCCTGACCGCTGATATGGCGTGCGCCGTCACTCGCCAGAAACATGCAAAGTGCGGCGACTTCGGCAGGTTGGATCATCGTCCGCATGGAAACAAAGGACAGAAACGTTTCCTCTGCCTGTGCAAGAGACAAACTGCGTTCATGCGCAAATTTGTCGATCAACGCGCGACCTCTGGGGTTATCGATTAGGCCCGGAAGGATAGCGTTGCAGCGGATGTTCCAAGGACCCACTTCTCGCGCCGTGTTGCTACTGAGTGCAATAAGTCCGGATTTGGACGCAACATAAGCCCCGCGCCCTGGCAATCCGGTGCGCGCAGAACTCGTCGATATGTTGATGATGCAGCCGGATCGTTGCGCTTTCATGGCGGGAATGGCGCGCTTCATTGCCATGAACGCTCCTGTCAAATTCACGCCTAAACATTTCAGCCATTCATCCTCGTCCGTCTGCTCAACGGGTGCGCGTGGGCCGCCAATGCCTGCATTGTTCACCAAAACGTCTAAACCATCCCATTTTTCGATTATCTCGCTGAACAGCCGGTCTAAATCTTTGGCGATTGAAACATCGGCTTGGACGGCAATTAGATCTGGATGGGTATCACGCATTTTTTGCAGGACACTGGCATCGACGTCGCAGATGGCCACATGCGCACCTGACGCAAGAAACGCCTCGGTAATCGCCTGCCCAATTCCAGCACCGCCTGCGGTTACAAGAACCCGTGCTGTCATCCACCAATGCCCAGAATAGCCCGCGTTTCTGCAGCACTTGCACATTCATACCCCATCTGATGCACAATTGAACGGGCGCGTTCCACCAATTGGCCGTTGGTCGCAAAGACTCCTTTTTCAAGGTATAAGTTGTCCTCCAGGCCAACGCGGATATTGCCGCCAAGGATTGCGGTCTGCGCGGCGACGGGCATTTCTTCTCGCCCGATACCCAGCGCGCCCCAAACGGCACCGGGCGGCAATAACTGCTTCATGTAATAGATGCCGAGCGTATCGGCCTTCATGCACCAATTGACGCCCAATACGAACTGGAACATCGGCGGTCCATCAATCAACCCTTCGGCAATCATCGCCTTGCCAAATTCGATATCGCCTGCGCCGAACACCTCTAGCTCAGGCTTGATCCCTAGCGCCTGATAGCGGGCGGCCATGGCGCGCAAGGTTTGCGTGGAATTCATGTAAATGAACTCTTCGCCGCCCTCTGTCTGGTTGCTCGTATTGATGTCGAGTGACGCTATGTCTGGGCGACAAAGCTCCAGATGTTCCATGCGCTCATCGACCGACGCGACATCGCTGCCAGTCATTGCCCGGCCGTCATTGGCGGGGTCTGGCTTGTAGAATGCACCAAGTCCGCCTGTCAGGTTTATCAATATGTCCCGCCCGCTGTCGCGCAATCGGTCGGTCACTTCTTTGAACAATTTGGGGTCACGGCTGCCGCCGCCGGTTTCGGGATCACGGACATGGATATGCGCGATCACGGCGCCAGCATCCGCAGCTTCGATGCACGCTGCGGCAATTTGCGCGGGCGTAACAGGGAAATCGGGGTGTTTACGGTTAAACGGGGCATTTCCCGTTACCGCGCATGAGAGTATGATTTTGCTGTTTCTAAGCACGTGAAAATTCTCCGGTTTTGTGATTATGTGGCAAAGCAATGAATTGGCGAATGCCGGCTACTTCAGTCTGTCTTTGGGTCTAACGGGCAGAGCGACCGAAGCCGGGTACCGCTTACCTGTCCAAAGTGTGATTTTTGCAGGCTGGGGCTGGCTCTCCAACTCGGGCAGCTTTTTCGTGCTGCCATTGATAGAAAACTGCGGCCAGTTTGATGATGCGACCTGAATTCCTATTCGGCTGCCTTTGCGAAACGTGTGGCCGATAACCATATTTGGCAGCTTCAGTTCGACCGGAACCCCTTTTGTCATCCACACTTCGCGGCCATATCCTTGGCGATAACGGGCGCGCAGCGCAGTATCTGCGACGTTGAACGTCTCGCCGTCCGGCAAAACTTCGACGACTTTGGCGAACATATCAAAATCTGGTGCGTCAGAGGAAGCCCATAGCGCAACAGCAACATTACCATATGTTTCAATATCTTTATCAAGCACGGCGGACAAAAATGTTTTGACGTCAGATCGAGTGGCGAGGGGGCGTTGATTGACCGCACCCATGGGATATTTGATACCCAAATCCTCGGGATATCCGCCGCCGCCTAAACTTGGAACCGGACGTAACGGATCATGCTGATAGGCGGTCGTCCCCGATGGCACTGCACATGTTGTATCACCGCCCGATATGTCCAGGCTATTGTTGCGCACATCCAAACAGAGCTGCAGATTAGTACCTGAATCCCGCCATTTATCACTTGTCCGCCACCGCCTTGTTCCATTGTCATAATAACTGATCGCCGGAACGGCGCGGACCTTTGCCAGTGCCGCAGCGTCTTCTTTTACAAACGCGTCAAACCAATCAACCGCGCGCTGGGCATAATCCAGCCGGGCGTCGCCAACAGCGCGCTCACCAGCCAGAGATTTTTCATCCTCCAGCCCTTGCTGGCAATGCAGCCCGGATGCAATAATCAGTTTATGATCGCCCGACTGGCGCGCCTCGGCCCGCGCGCGGTTCGCCTCGAACACGCCGATTTCAAGCTGGGGTGTGTAATCAAACCAGGATGACATCCACAATGTCGGAATTTGAATATCATCACGATCCGATATCCGCGAGTCTGACCAAGATGGCGAATTGACCGGGCGGTTAATATAATCCTCAAATTCGGTGGGCTGAATGCCGAGCCGTTTCATAAGATCAATTTGCGGAAAGCCATGGGAAGTGTCCGGCCAGTCATCGGCGAGATCATTTGCAGGTGTAGGATCGCCAACCGGTTCGGAAGCAGCCTGATCGAGCTTTCCATAATAATAAAACCACGATGCCCATCCCCCAAGCCAAAACACCCCGCCGCGCCGCGTCTGGCCGGGTTCCCGCACATCGGTTGCCTTTGCCTCGGTCATCGCAACAGCCGCGGAACGCGGGATCATGGCGGCGTGTGCAGGATGCTTGGCCAATGCCAGGTCAAGTTGATTTTCCGCAGATGAAGAACAACCAAAAGTGCCGACGCGGCCCGTGGACCAAGGCTGCCGCGCGATCCAGTCAAGTGTTGCCACGCCGTCTTCGCGGGCGTTGGGAATTGTCTTTATGTATCGCCCACCAGATCCGAATCTTCCGCGTTCATTCTGGATAACGACGGCATATCCGGCTTTCAAAAATCCGTGAATAAAAGCGCCAGACTCGGCAATTTCATCATCCCATATGGAATAAGGTGTACGGATAAGTACGGTAGGCAGCTTTGTGTCCAGATTGCGCCCTTTTATCAATATACCTTTCAGGCGGATGCCGTCAAAAGAGGCCATTTCAACAGGCGCAATATCATACAGGCGGGCATATTCCGCCTGCCGCGCCGCGCCTTCATCGGGACCCTCTGTTTTGGAACAACCCGCCAAAAGCAACGCTGACAGTGCCAGTGCTACTCGAAATGCACGGCTTTCAATAGCGTTTGATTGTCCCGGCAACTTTGATCGGTGGCCAGTCATTATGACGCCCGGCGTTGCTTGCGCCGACGCCACCACAAAATCAGGCCCGAGATATAAAGAACGGGAAGCGCGAGGCCGGCAAGGAAGACGAATATTTGACCGATCGTGCCAAACATCAGGCCATTGTGCAGCGGCACCGTGGCGCGCTTTGCCGCCTCACCGACTGACAGGCTATCCCCATTCACCGTGCCGACGATCCTTGCACAATTGGGATCGACATAGACGGTCGTATCGCCATCCCGGACATTCCAGCTATTGGCGTTGCTAAGGTTAACCTCGAAAAATTTGCGGTCTTCTTCGGGACTAACAACGTAGGCAAGTCTGCTACCGGGTAAATGGGCGGTTGCCAGACTAATCGCGGCTTCGGCCGTGGTGGGCGTTGCGCACGCGCCCTTGCGCGCGATTAAAGAAGCTTGCGGCGCACTGCGAATCGGCGTTGCTATTTTTGCTGCAGGATCAACCCATTCAGGTTTTAGTATCCACACCCCTGTTGCCGACAATATGAAAATTGCAACAGCGCTGTATAAACCGATAAAGTTATGCAGGCTGAACCAGCGCGCAAGTCCGCTAGCGCTGATTTTGAAGCGAAGGGCGGCTTTCCACATTTTCGGCCGGGGCCACCATAGATAAATGCCCGTAGCGGATGAAAACAAAAGGACGAAACCAATCACTGCAACGAGATCAAGACCGATCATGGGGATCATCAGCGATGTATGGATAGCCACCGGAATATAGGCATAGGCCGTTTCAAAATCATAATATCCCTGCAACACGCCGGTATCAGGGTTGACGGAAAATACCCGGTGATGGTGGCCTTCCGGCCCTTCATGCGTGTGCCCGATTACCAAGGCAGTTTCTGCAGCAACCGGACTGCTGTTTGGCGCTGATACCGCAATAATTTCTAGTTTGTCGGTATTGGCTGCGCGCACGGCCTCGACCCATGCTGTGGGTGACACTGGTTGCTTGACGGCTGTGTTTGCTCGCTCCAACATGTCGCCATGTTGTAACGCAAGAAGCAGCGGCGCGAGCAGAATCAACGATCCCGACAGTCCGATCAGCGCAATTGGCAGGCCTGCGATAATGCCAATCCACCGATGCATGATGATCCAGATTTCCTTGGGCCGACTGCGGCGCGCACGATCACTTGGCGCGGCCATCTTGCGGTCTGTATCAGGCATCTCAGTATCAGTGTTGACATCCATAGTTTATCCCTCCATATTTTGGTTAAACGTTTTATCATTCTGACGCAACGCATTTTGTTTATTGCCCGTTTGTTTTGTCAGATCAGGTTTGGGCACAATTGATTAGGATGGGGAGGATTGAACGCATGGCAAATACTTTCAGGACAGCAGCTAAAGCACTTATCACAACGGTATCACTGGCGGCTTTGAGTGTGGGCGTGGAGCCTGTGCTTGCACAAGATGCGCCGGACGAGGAAGCGAACACCAAGGAAATCGTCGTTTCAGCACGTAGGCGCGACGAAAGACTACAGGACGTACCGGTGTCGGTTGCCGTTTTGTCAGGCGCACAGCTTGAAAGCGCGCAAGTCACGTCGGTTCGTGATCTCAACGCAATTGCACCAAGCCTTGTGGCGCTTGGCAGCGGTTCAGGGTCGAATACGACCGTGTTAGCCATTCGTGGGATCGGCAACAACAATGCCACTAGGACGCCGCGCGTCGGCATGATCATCGATGATGTGCCGATCGCAACTCAATTGTCAGTAGATGGTTCAGGCTTTTTTGATGTTGAGCAAGTCGAAGTGTTGCGCGGGCCGCAAACCGCGCTCTATGGACTGAATGCCGAGGGTGGACTGATCATAGTAAAAACAAGAAAACCAAGCAATGATACACAGGGCCGTGTGTCTTTGGGTTTCACCGATGACGGCGAATACCGCGCTTCATTATCGGCATCTGGACCGATTATTGTAGACAAGTTCGCTATTGGCTTCGGGCTACAATACGAAAAAAAAGATGGGTTCATCTTCAACCCGATTATTGACCGTAACATTGACAAAAGCGAGCGCATCTCTGGTCGCGTTCGTGCAATTTTCACACCCACCGAAACAACCGAATTTGATTTGACTTACTCTCGCCATTATACTGATTCTGATTTCGGAGTTGCCTATATCCCGCTGGATAGAGCGCTCTACAATAGCACATTTGGCGTGAATGTTGGTCGCTTTGGGGTTGCGGCAGATACAGCTGGCTTTTCAAAAGCCAAAGCAGATGAAATATCCTTTAAAACAACTATTGATGCTGATTTTGCTGATGTTATCTCAGTTACTGCTTATCGGAAATTCAAGCAAAATCCGGCCTTTGATCCTGATCAAACGCCAGAACCTTTTTTTCCTTTTTTCGGAGGTGTGACGCTTGGGCAATCAATCGTCGATCAGTCCGCATTTACCCAAGAATTGCGACTGGCATCAAAAAGTACAGGGCCATTCATTTGGACAGCAGGACTCTTCTATTTTGCGCGCAAAGAGGAAGCTAAAATCAATCTCGGCCTTGCCGATGGTTCATTTATTCCATTCAGAGATGAAGAAACAACGAAAACGAAAAGCTCTTCTGCGTTCGTTCAAGGCACTTACAAAGTCTCTGACCAATTTTCATTCACTCTTGGTGGTCGATATGAGCGCGTTAAAGAAAAAAGCGTAACTATCGATATTCTAGATGGTTTTTCCGACCCCGTTGAAAAAGGCGAGCCTATACCAAATAGCAGCAAGAATGATTTTTTCTCTTTCAAAGCGGAAGCTGATTATAAACCAATTGAAGACATATTATTATATACTTCCGTCGCTCGTGCTTGGTTACCCGGCGGTACAACTTTTGATGCGGATGGTGAAACTACTACATTTGCATCCGAGAAAAGCTGGAATTATGAAATCGGGGCTAAGACCCAATTTCTTGATCGCCGGTTAACACTAAATATGGCTGCTTTTTTGACAGACATATCGAACTATCAAGAATTGATCCGGATCGACGCTGTAACAAGCATTATATCTAATGCGGATAAAGTGCGGGCCAAAGGTTTTGAAATTGAACTGAATGCGCGCATTATTCCAACTTTTTCAATCGCCGCAGGGATCGGTTATAACGATATCCGTTATCGTAGTTATATTGATGCAGAAGGTGACAAGTCGGGCAACCGCATACCGATTATTCCCAAATATTCGGCTTCTGCAACTGCAACATGGGAGCCGATTGAGTACGTATCATTGTCGGCTGGCTGGCAATCCGCAGGTTCATTTTATGAACAAAATGACGCTTTGAATGCTTTTGGCCTGCTTCGCGGTTATAATGTATTTAATGCATCAATCGGCTATGACAATGATAGTTTCAGTGTACAGGCATATGTAAATAATATCGCTAATAAGCGTTATGTTACCTATGTGAACAAATTGAGTCCGAATTCCCCGCTTCTATACGGAACGCCCGGGCAAGCGCGGCAATTTGGTTTGACGTTGGGATATAAATTTTGACGCCGAGTTTAGCGGTTCGGTTTGAAATGGCCATGGATGATGAATAGAGGCTGGGCATCTTGCGCCATATTTGCGCTCGCGCTTTTGGGGCCGCCGACACCATTGTCGGCGGCTGAATCTGGCACAATCGAAGTGGCTCTGGCGGACAACTGGCAGTTCTTTGCGCAGGGCGATGCGGACAAGGACGGGCATTGGTCTAACGCCGAATTTTTTCAGCATCCCGGGTATGCCGAAACGGATTTCGATCTGCGCACCAAAACATTCATATTCTGGATGATTGACGACGACAAAGATAACCGCATTTCTTTGCAAGAATGGTTCAATAATGAGCTTGGTCAGTTTCAGCTGGGTGATCGCAATCACGACGGCGTACTCAGCATAGACGAGGTTGCACGCCTTGAAAAAATCGAGGAAAAACTGTTTGCTGACCTTGCTGCTAAATAGCGCGCCGTTACCGGACGCGGTATTTGTCGATTACATCCCAGTTTAATTTTACGCCAAGGCCGGGCGCGTCGCCCATTTCAAGATAACCGCCTGTGCAAACTGGATCACCTGTCACAAGCTCGCCTGTGAAGGTATCGCCGTCACGTCCGTGGCTTGGAAATACCTCCAGCATCGGCATATTATGATGCGCCATCACAAGGTGGATATTGGGCGTTTCGGGGGCATGCGGCACAACAGGCAGATTGAACGCTTGTGCCAATGCAACAATTTTCCGTGCTTCTGTAAGTCCGCCGCAACGGTTGACGTCGAGCTGAACGATATCAACACATCCGCGGGTAATCAGCTCTTTGAAGCCGTGACGGGTGAATTCATGCTCCCCGCCAGCAATCGCGATGTTGGTCGAGGCGCGTATGCGCGCATATCCATCATAGTCATCGGCAGAGATGGGTTCCTCCACCCATGCCAGATCATACGGCTTAAGTTTTTCCAACATCTCAATGGCATATTGCGTGGTCCAGCCCATATAGGCATCGGCCATCAGATCCATGTCATCGCCGATGGTGTCGCGCAATTTTGCAACCATTTCGGCATTACGGCGCATCCCGGCACGGCCATCCGCCGGACCCCAGCCAAAACGCATTTTCATTGCGGTAAAGCCTTGATCGCGATAACCGCGCGCCATTTCGGCAACCTGGTCAAGGTCCTCCATGGCGTAACCCGCGCTCGCATAGCCGCGTATTTTTTCGCGTGTGCGCCCGCCCATTAACGCGAATGCCGGCTTACCGACTGATTTGCCCATCAGATCCCATAATGCGATATCCACGCCGCTGATGGCCTCAAGCGTAAGCCCTTTGCGCCCGATATTCAGGGTTGAGCGGTACATCAGTTCCCAGATCAGCTCGACATCAAACGGGTCGCGACCGATAATCAAGGGCGCCAAGCGATTCTCTACAACTTGTGCGACGGCCTCTGACCCCAGTGCCACCACACCGAATCCGTCCCTGCCATCATCGGTGAATATTCTTACGATAATCGCAAAGCTCGGATCGCCGTCACCGCCGATTGGCTTGTTAAACAAACCAATCGGGTCTTTGCGGAACTTTGCCCCGGTTTCAAAAAGCCCGTCGAGGTTGCAGGTTGCCCACCAGTCAGGGGTAGACCATTCAGGTTCACCGATCCGGATAACCTCAACTTTTGAAATACGCATATCTGAACTCAATTCTGGATAAATTATGTGGCCAACGGGATTATTGCATTACGCAACCTTCGCCGGGATAGTGGATCGATCGCGCCTCAAACATACCGTATGCGGTCACTATGGCTTCGCGTTTTTTGGGATCAAGCTTAACCGTTACGACACTTCGTGGATCAAACGGAACAATGCCGATCATATTAAGATGGTTCAATGCAAAACGCGTATCGCGGCCATCGATATAGACCATCGGACAAACGACGCGGGCCGTAAGTCGTGTGGTGATATACCCATATTCACGAACTTTAATAGCTATCGGAATTATCGCGATCAGGCATATTATGCCGATAATACGTATTGCCCATTTTCCAATCTTGCGCACAACCCAAAACTCCCTCATAAGACGTTAATCGTTTAACTAGACTATTTACGTAGGGGTCTGCAAGCATGAACACGGTCAAAGCTATTTTATTAGTCACCATCGCAGCTGTCAGCGTTGGCGCCGTGCAGATTATTTCTGCTGAGCCAAGCACAAAGCAAAGCCAATCGCCGCGTAAATTTGTTTACAGCGATCTGCCGGTGCAGCCCGGTGGTCTGGCATGGCCCACAAAAGCCTGGGAGAGAAGTAAACCGGACGCAGATGTAGATTCCGGCGGCCTTAACGCCATGCTGGACGAGGCAATGAACTCCAAAGATCCGTTGATGGGCAAAACCAATGCCATGCTTGTCATCCACAAAGGACGGGTCGTCGCTGAACGATATACCAATGGATATACTTGCGACCGAACCGTGTTTTCAATGTCTGTTGCAAAAATGATGGGGGCCGCCATGTCCGGCGTGCTCGTCCGGGATGGTGAGGCTGCACTAGATCAACCGATTGGCCTTTCGCAATGGCCGAAAAATGACCCGCGATCAAAAATCACGCTTCGTAACACGCTGAATATGACAACCGGACTTGGGTGGGAGGAGGAAGGGGACGCATCGCTTATCGGACTTGCTTTTGGCGAAGGATATAAGGATCTGGCGCAGTATACGGCAAAGCAACCGTTGCGGCATGATCCCGGTACTTTCTGGCAATATTCGGACGGAACCCCCTCACTGATCGGCGCCCTTGCCTTACAGAAAGTGGGCGGAACGCGCAGTAAAGTTGCCAATTGGGTACGCGACGAAATCAGCACGCCGATCGGTGCGAACAGTATTGAGCTGGAATTCGATCAAAAAGGCACATGGTACGGGTCATCAGGGGTCCGGTGGAGCCCGTGCGATATCGGACGGTTCGGCTATCTTCTTTTGCGTGATGGTAACTGGGATGGAAAACAAATTCTGCCTGCCGGATGGGTGAATGAAATGCGCACGCCGAGCAATGCGTCGCTGACAAAACCATTGCCCCCGGAATACCCAAACGATGCCGCTGGTGAATATTACGGGATGTTTACGTTCGTGATGGATTTGCTGCCGAAAACAATATCGGCACCGCCAGTCTCCGGCATACCCGTCGATGCCTTTGGCCACACCGGCTGGGGTGGCGTAGTTTTGCGCGTTGTGCCGTCGCGTGATGTTATTTTGGTGGTTGTGGGTGTAGGTGTAAACGATGATTTCGCGTGGCTAAAAAAACAAGATGATTTCAAAAAAATTACAGACAGTTTCCCCGAGGTGAATACCAATGTCAGCCGCTGAATTTCAGTCAGCCGAAGCCAGGCAGGATGATAAACGCGCTTGGTATCTGCTGGCGCTTTTGTCGCTTGCCTTCATTCTTTCTATGCTCGACCGCACGGTTATCAGCCTTTTGGTTGAACCGATAAAGGCAGACTTAGGCCTCACCGATACCGGCATTGCGTTGTTGCAAGGTGCCACATTTGCCATTTTCTATGCGCTGACAGGCGTCCCCATAGGCTGGCTTGCCGACCGCAGTAACCGCCGCAATATCGTATCGGCTGGTATCGGCCTGTGGAGCGTCATGACCGTGGGATGTGGTTTGGCAACCAGTTATGCTACGCTGTTTTTCGCTCGAACAGGGGTCGCTGTCGGAGAAGCGGCGCTGAACCCTGCGGCGTATTCCTTGCTTTCGGACCGTTTTTCCAAAGCGAAACTGGGCCGTGCCATCGGCATTTTTACAGCGGCCGGCGTCGTTGGAACGGGCCTCGCGCTGCTGATCGGGGGAAAGCTATATAGTTATTTTGTATTGCAGGGCGGCCTCGACATTGGCTGGATTTTAAAACCATGGCAGGCGACTTTTGTCGCAGTTGGCTTACCCGGACTGATACTGGCGCTGCTGATAATGGTGACCGTCAGCGAACCACAGCGCACGGGCCGTATCAGCCAGCAGCAAGATGGAAATGACGCTGATAACAGCGCTGGAGCTTTAGCGTTTATAAAAGCAAATCGCGCCATTTATGGACCTTTGCTGGGTGGTTACGGAATATTGTGCATCGTCGGATATGCGTTTGTTTCGTGGGGACCGGCCAGCCTTGGGAGGGTCCACGGATTATCTCCGTCTGAAATTGGCGGAAAGTTCGGGCTTATCATGCTGATATTCGGCTCGCTTGGTCCTATCCTTGGCGGAATAGCATGCGATAGGCTGGTGAAAAGTGGCCGAAACAACGGGCCAATACTCTGCCTGTTGTTTGCCGCAACGATTTGCCTGTTGTTTGCCGTCAGCTTGCTATTGAACAGTGGCTTGACCGCCACATGGATCGCTTATGCAGGTATAGCTTTCGGCTTCACCGCAATGCTCGCCTCAGTGCCCATTGCTATCCAACTATTGACGCCTTCGGAGTTCCGGGCACGCATCGCTGCGCTCAGCCTTGTCAGCGCGAATGTGATCGGGCTAGGCATCGGGCCATTGCTGGTTGGATTGTTGAATGACTATGTTTTTACCGGCAAGGCTGGCATCGCAACATCGTTACCGTTGGTATTGGCCATTAGCGCTATGGCCGGTTTCATGATCGTATGGCCTGCGCGCCGGGCCAGCGTTGTGGCAGCAAGCGAACGTTTACCAGCCGTTTGATTTCAACCACGCGATAGTCGCCGTGTTGAAACGCGCCGGATCTTCCCAATGGGGGTTATGTCCAGCATCCTGAAACGCGCTTAACTCTGCACCCGGCAGAATCTGGGCCAAATGCCTCTGAAATCCTGCAGGCAGGAAATTATCGCTATCGCCCCCAACCAGCAGCGTCGGCGTGACATATTCCGAAAGCTGCTGCGGCGTGAGCCAGATATCCTTGTCCATCATCATCGGCAGCAGTGCGACGGGCCCCGGTAAAAACCCGTCATCGCTATGCAACATTTGCAGTTGCCGCCGCAGAAACTTGTCCGCCGCATCGTCTTGGTTCATGTCAAACGGCCATGGCCCGCCTTTGCCGATTTCGCCCATAACAGTGTCGATTGCTTTACCATTATTGGCATAATTCTGTTCAGACCAAATGCCCGCAGTAGACCCCATAAGGACCAGCGCCGGCACACGTTCCGGGCTCTGCATTGCAAAACGTGTTGCGCCAAAACCGCCCATCGACCACCCGATCAATGCTGACTGGCCAAACCCCTCCTGATCCAATACGGCTGCGATGTCATCGGGGTGATAGCGAAAACCAAGGTCGCCGGTTTTGCAAGGGGACTGGAAATGCCCGCGCAAGTTTGTGGCGATGACAGTATATCCCGCCTGCACAAATGCCGGAATATTTTTATAGAAACACACATGCGTTTCAAACGCTCCCGGGATCATCATGACACACGGGCCGCTGCCGTAAATTTCGTAATAAATTTCCGCTCTGGTCGATTGCGCGATTCGCGATTCTGCTACCCACATAGATATTATCCCTGTTCTTGATCCTCGGCCTGCTCAAACAGCATGTGCGTTCCATTTGCATGGCGGCCGTCAACCTGAATCACCGTGTCCAGCCTTGCGAAATCTATGCGCCGTTTTGAAAGGAATTCGGCCAGATAGGAGAGCGAGCGAACCGCAATATGAACTAGCCCGCCGTCAGCGCCTGTACCATATTTGCGGTGGAAGGCGCTTCTTTTCCAAATGGTCAGCACGGTTTCGCCCAGCCGGAAACTTGCATCATCTCCGCTGGACGCCGATGGGGTGATCCCATAAATTTGCATAAAACGTTTTACCGATATACCGAAAATATCGTCATCGACGGGATAAGAAAATCCGGTCCAGTGAAGCGCGCCGTTGGGATGATCGCGCCATTCCTCGCGCTCGAAATCATAGGGACTGGAATACCAGCACGCGTTGAAAGCAAATGGTGCCTGACCCTTTGGCACCAAAAAGACTTCCAGATCAACAGGCGGGCCTTCACCAAACGGCGTCAGGCTTAACCGGACACGCTGCATATCTATGCCAAGCGCGGTCCATTCCGTTGCCAGACGGTCCGGATCATGCGTCGCGTGAACCAGCATCGCCGGGCCTTCCTCTGCGCACAAAATATCCTGCATCATCGGCATTGCAGTGGCGGGGTCGGCTTTTGCAAGCTCAAGGTAATTTGCACAGCCCGCTGTTCTTGCCCGCAGCAGAACCGCCGCGCTGCCGCCGTTACCACCCGCACTGCCGCCGCCCATTGGTGCAAGTTGCCGAACCGGCCTGACTTTGAAACCCAATGCTGAATATGCTTTTATGGCAACTTCATGGTCAAAAGTCGCTATCATCAGATGGTCAATATCGGCTATTGCCGTAGCAATTAGAGGCTGATTTTTCATTTGAAATCTTTACCTAAGGGATAGTTTGCGCACAAGGAAATTTTCGTGGTATTGGAGCTAATCCCTGTATTTTAATCAAAGGTTTCACTTAAATAAAACGTTATGCAAAATCGCCGAACTTCCCCTTCCAAAGAAATCCTTTCGCGGCCCACAATCAAGGATGTTGCGGCGGCCGCTGATGTGTCGCTTGCTACGGTTTCCAACGTCATCAATGGTAAATCATCGTCGGTTGGGGAAAAAACCCGCAAGCGCGTACAAAAGGCAATCGATAAGCTTGGATATCGACCCCAGTCAGCGGGACGACGCCTTCGAACATCGCGGCGTCATTCTATCGCTATGGTCATTGTGGATGAAAGCGAAGCCTATCTCACAGATGGATTTGCGGCCAATATGGTGCCCGGTTTCACGGATACATTGAACCACCGGGGATATTCGGCCGTGATCCATGGCTGCCGCCGCGATGAGTTTGGAAAATCGGTTGTCGTCCAGAATTTGGAAGTCGACGCCTATTGCATGTTTTTGTCAGGTACTGTTAGCGAGCGTCAGGCAATAACCGCACAGATCGAGGCGCTTCATCAGCCAGTCGTTCTTGTTGAGGAAACCGCCATTCCCCAGTCGCCTTATTTCGCTGTGGTACGGCAGGATGATTTTGGCGGCGGACGGCAATTGGCCGATCATTTGCTGGCGCGCAATGCCAAGCATATTCTGTTTTTAATGCCCGAACTTGTTTGGCCCGCAATTGAAGCGCGCGTTGCGGGCATGCGCGATGGCCTGAAATCGGCGGGAAGCAATGCGGAGCTTACCCTTCTAAAAACGCCGTCGGAAAAGTTCGACGAAGTAATGGCAACATTGACTGATTATTTGGCGGCACATCCAAAACCGGACGCAATTGCGTGCGCAAACGATCAAATGGGAATCGCGGCCATGCAGGCGTTGGAAAGCAGCAGCCTGAAAATTCCCGACGATGTGATGGTTACGGGCTTTAATGGTTTTGAGTATCGCCGCTATGCCAAACCGTTATTGACCAGCATAAAATCGGCGGCGCGCGAACTTGGCATCGCCGCTGCCGTAGCCTTGATCGAACGCGTGGAAACCGGGGCATTCAAGACCAACGAAATCTTGTTACCGACTTCTCTTTTGCTGGGCGATTCGACCTAGTGCCAACTATTTTGCCTGCCTACCGTCACTAGAAACAGCATTACCAATGGCCTTGAATGCTGCGCTGGTTTCGGCTTCCAGTTTTTCGTCCCAGCCTGTCGGCCAATAGCTAAATTTGACAATGACGAGTTTTTGCGACGGCACGACATAGAGATACTGGCCGTGTAAACCGACCCCGGCAAACGCGTCAGGATTCTCCAGGGTCCACCATTGATAGCCGTATCCTTCCCGCCGCGCTTTGCCGGTTTCGCCATCAGTTGCCGTGGAGCGTGCTGCCCAATCTGCTGGCAGAATGCGGCGTTTACCAGCAACTCCGCCATCAAGCATCAGTTGGCCGACACGCGCCAGATCACGGGCCGATGCACTAAAACCGCCATTGGCGATTGCGCTGCCTGTTCCAGGCTGCCCGTCAAGAACCCAATATGCGGGATGTTCCATTCCAGCGACCTGCCAAAGATGTCGCTCCATATATTTCGAAAGTCTTTGGCCTGTTGCTTTTTCTAAAACCCGCGCGATCACGCATGTTTCGGGGGAGGAATAATTGAATGTTGTGCCGGGCGCATGTTTACGCGGGGCAGACTTGATGAAATCGGCGCATCGCTGCTGATTGGCGGCAATGACGGTTTCAAGGAAATTGAAGAATGGCGCCCCGTCCTCGTTAAAGTCAACGCCTGACCGCATTTGCAATGCGTCGCGCAGCGTGACCCCTTCATACGCCGTCCCCAGAAATTCGGGGGCATAACGCGTGATGGGATCGTCTATCGAGGCAATCTCGCCTTTTTCAATGGCGATACCGACGAGCATTGATACCAAAGATTTGGCAATCGAAAATACGGCGTAGCGCGATGATGCATCGCCGCCATTCCGGTAATGTTCTGTTACGATGCGGCCATCTTTAATGACGATGAAGGCGTTGGTATATGTACGGCTCAGGAAATCACCGAGCTCAAAGTTTTTGCCGTCATATTGGTATGATAACGCGAAGTTTTGTTTGTCACTCGGGAAAAGCCAAGGCCGCGAAGATGCCCGTACCGGTTCGCTATCGAACAGACGGTCAAATGAACGGAAAGTAACGACATTCAACGGCGGTGAGGGAAAGGCCATACGCGCGCTGACAAGATCCGGATCGACCGTAGAGGGGGGCAGGGCGACCTGAGCATATGCCGCAGACCCCCAAAAGACAGCCGTGAAAAGCCCCAGCCTGAACGCACTACTAGAAAACTTTGGGGCTTTGGTCATTTCGTTTTCTCGTTAAACGGGCAGCCATTCGGTTTACTGCTTGATTTTGGGGCTGCTTCGCCTTTTGCCAAAGCGGTCAGAACATCGCCGATATGGCTTGGCGCTGCAAGCAACCCGGCGGGATCATCGCCTTGGTAATCGTCGAATGAGCCATAATAGGCCAAATAACCATCACTGCCGATAATTGCTGCCGAAGGAACGTGGCTGATATTATAGGCTTTGGCGAGTTCTCCGGATGGGTCCGAAACGAAGCCATCCACTTTGGCACCCGTTGACATCAGAAGGTACCGGGCCACGTTCGCACTCACATAACCTTCCTGATCCGGCTTATAGGAATTTATCATCAGCCAGATTATTTCGTCATCGTTCCACTTCGCTTGCAATTTGGGCAGCTTTTTACTGTTATAATATTTGCCGTTCGCATCGCAATAGGGGTTCATCCATTCTAGTATGACCACCTTGCCGCGATAGGATGACAATTGATGAATAACCCCAGCGCTGTCCGCAATCTCGAACGGAGGCGCTGGTGATGCCGCCGTTAAAGCTAGGCCAAACGGGACAGCTAGCAGCAGGCGTAGGTGCTTCATCCCGCGAGCAGCATTTTTAATCATTGGGGAATTTCATATCACTGAAAAGTTTTTTCTGCACTTCTAACAGCGCATCATATTCCTTTTGATCGATTATCCCATCGTGGTTTTTATCACCAATCTGAAATTGCCCGAGCTCGTTATTGAACCATTCTTGCAGAGATACTTTGCCATCCTTATTGTCATCAACCATCCAGAAAATGAAGGTAATCTGCTCCTTATTCCATTTTGCAGCTTCGTATACGGGATGCGCAAAAAATTCCGTTTCTTCGATATAGCCGCTCTGATCGGCATCGCCGCCTTTGAAAAAGGACCAGAATTGAACCAAGGCCTCTTCCATCACTTCGCGCGCCGCGCCGCCGGGGCCTGATGTGACGGATTGCTTGTCGTGCTTTTTGTGACCGGCTTCATCCGCGTAGGAAGCAACCGGTGCAGTGAGCATTGCCACTGCAAGCAGTGATAAAGCTGAGCGCTTACTTTTTTTCCAATCCATCATCAATCAATCCTTCTTGAGGTAAAACGTTTTACTATCTTATCGGCAAATAGTGTGGTGTCAATATCGAACTCTGCAAGCCCCCACGATCCTTACCTCCGCAATCCTTAATCGTGCGAGGGATCGCCGCCGATCCGAAATAACTTGTGACAGGCCGTGCAAGAATCGCCGGTATCGACAAGCGCTGGCCAGATGTTTTCTAGTTTGGAATCGGGCGTGGCATTTACAACTGTCTTTAAATGCTGGGCCTTCTGCTGAAACGCCGTCATCGCTTTCTGAAATGCGTCAGGCGAAGCCCAGATAGACGATTTGGCTGCGGATGCCTTATGCCGCTTGGGGTCTGGCGCGTATTCGAAATGCCTCGGCAGATCGTTTGCTTGTTCCGCCAGCCGTCCCGTGAGTTTGCGTATACGTAAAGGTTCCAAAGCTTCGTCTTCGAACATCGTGACCAGTTCCACGCCGATTGCGCGCATTTCGTACATGGCCGCAACGCGATCCTGATCTTCCTGATCGGTCGAGAACCGCACGCGTTCTTGGTTACAAGCCGCCAACGATACAAAAGCCAGCAACGATATGCACCTCTTCAAAGGCACTTAATTAGAACCTGTTTTGGCGCTTCGAATCGTACCTCATTCCGCAATGGACGTCCCATAACGGGCGCATCAATTTCGAGAATATCGCCGTCTTGAATAATAACGCCAGCGGCTCCGCTTGATGCATCGCAGCCGAATAAATGCAAATGCACATCGCCCGACCGCCGCGTGCTATCGCCCTTAAAATGATGATATTCAAGGTTTGCAATGCTGTGTGACATATTCGCCTCACCACTGGCAAACGGGCTTTCCCAAATTATGGCATCGGCTCTTCTGACGCGAACGGTGCCTTCTACGCTATCGGGCAAGATGCCAATGAAAAGTTCTGGACCGATGGGGCATGGCCGCAATTTAGAAGGTGCGATATACATATAGTTGCGTTGTTCAAATGCATGGTCGGACACGTCATTGGCCAAAGTGAAACCGATCCGGTACGGCGTGCCATCAGGCCCGATAATATAGACGCCGGCAAGTTCCGCTTCTTCGCCAATTGTTGTTCCGTGAAAGGGAGCGATGAGCGGATCACCGCTGCATAGCGCATCGAGTCCGTTCCCCTTGAAAAACCATTCGGGCTCTACCCCGATCGCTCCGGCTGCTGGCTTGCCATTTTCAACGCCAGCGCGAAACAGCTTGGCGCTGTCGGTCATTCCCACTGCGGGGTCTTCACCGTGCATGCCGCTTCGCAAAGTCGCACTGCCAATATGGGTGAGGCCTGTGCCTGTAATCAGCATCCGGTAAGGATCATCATGATCGATGGGCAGAAGCAGCCGTCCACTGTCTTGCACGGTGTCATAATCAAGTGTTTCGGCTAAAATAAGTTGGCTTACCAGCGCCTCAATAGTCACCGCGTTTGCGATAGCCGTCGCCGCCAAATCCCGAATCGTTGCGACGCCGGATAAAAGAGCAAGGCCTGTACCTTCAACCTTGGCGACTCGGCGCTGTCCTTGGTTGTCAATTATCTGAACCAGACGCATCATTGCAACTTTCCTGAAAATTCATAAGACGTTTTAGTGCTTGTGTAAAATTCGCGCGCATGGCTGCCTTGTTCGCGTGGACCCAGGCTGGAGCCTTTGCGGCCACCAAAGGGAACATGATAGTCAACGCCCGCAGTGGGCAGATTCACCATCGTCATCCCAACCTGCGCATGCTGTTTGAAATGTGCCGAGTATTTCAGGCTCGTTGTGCAAATTCCGGCGGTTAAGCCAAAGTCGCTGTCGTTGGTCACGGCCAGAGCTTCTTCGTAATTTTTGACGCGGATCACACTGGCAACGGGGCCGAACACTTCTTCACGGTTGATCCGCATTGTGCCATTTGTTTCGGTAAACAACGCAGGCGCAAGATAATATCCTTCGGTTTCACGGCGTTCTATTTGTCCGCCGCAAACCAGTTTGCCGCCTTCCTTTTGGGCGATTTTAATATAGTCTAGATCCTGATCCAATTGTCGTTGATCGACAACAGGCCCAATATCGGTCTGCGGGTCCAGCGCATTCCCGACCTTGAGCATTGCCATTTTCGCGGTCAGTGCATCGACAAAACGGTCGTGAATATCCGCAGCCACAATCAACCTGCTCGACGCCGTACAGCGTTGTCCCGTCGAGAAAAAAGCTCCGTTGATTGCGCAGTCAACCGCAAGCGGCAGATCGGCATCACCCAGCACAACAAGCGCATTTTTGCCGCCCATCTCAAGCTGAACACGGCTGAGATTACGGGCGGCTGCGGCGGCAACCATGCTGCCTGTATGCACCGATCCAGTAAAGCTGTAGGCATCAATATCGGATGATTGCAGCATGGCTTGCCCCGCGACCGAACCGCTGCCGATTACCATATTCAGGACGCCGTCTGGCAATCCGGCCTCGTGCAAAACCGACACCAGCAACCACGCTGATGCAGGCACGAGTTCGGCTGGTTTGAAAACAACGCTATTGCCCCACGCCAGTGCAGGCGCGATCTTCCACGCCGGGATGGCAATCGGAAAATTCCATGGGGTGATGATCCCCACCACGCCAACCGGTTCGCGCGCGATGCTGACCGTTACATCTGCGCGCACGCTTGGCAGATATTCGCCGCCACTACGCAAACACTCTCCGGCAAAAAAATGGAAAATCTGTGCTGCGCGCCGTGTTTCGCCGATGGCTTCTGCAAGCGTTTTTCCCTCTTCACGGGCAAGTACCGCTCCAATTTCTGTGGATCGCGCCAGCAGCGCGTCGCCGGCTGTTTTCAAGATATCATGGCGCATCTGAATCGTTGACAGTCCCCACGCCGGCGCTGCGGCCTTTGCGGCATCAATGGCTTGAATTACGCCAGATTGGTCCATGGGCGCATATTCGCCGACAATATCGGACAGGTCGGACGGGTTGGTGTTGGGCAAACGCGAACTGCCGCCAACCCACTGCCCATCAATCAGGCTTTGAATGTGCATCATCCGGCTTTCAAACCGTATTGAAAATGCAGCACTGTTTGACGCCGCCGGGATAATATTATGCGCATTTATCGATCTTTCTTCAGTATTGGACTCGGTCACCCGTCATTAGCCAGTAAAACGTTTCACTAATTTTTCGTTTTTAGTCAAGCTGGTTTGTGGCCGGTCATGACGCTGCATTATGCCGGGGGCGCGGCTGCGATAAACTCGGGGATTTGGTAAAGCCGATCATTGATAGCAGATAATAGCGGGAAGCCACTTATCTCGACGCCAAATCTTTTTGCATTTGCCATTTGCGGAACCAGACACACATCAGCAGCGGAAAGAACATCGCCATAACAATATAGCCCGCCGTGCCTTGCAATTGCTGTTTCGAGCGCCGCAAATCCCGCTTGAACCCAATGTGCATACCAATCGGTTTTCGCGCTGTCCGAAACGCCCAGTTCGGTTTGCAAATAGCCCAGCACGCGAAGGTTATTCAGCGGGTGGATGTCGCAAGCAATGGCCATCGATAGTGCAGATACTTGCGCGTCTGCCATCGGATTTTCGGGAAATAGGCGGGGTGCAGAAACGGTATCGAGATACCGTATGATCGCAAGGGACTGCGTCAATACCGTTCCGTCAGGCAACCTGAATGACGGAACAAGGCCCGCCGGAGCCATCGCCATATAGTCCGGCGCATTCTGTTCGCCTGCCCTTATGTCAACAGTCCGTGCCTCATAGGCGATGCCTTTCAGTGCCAGCGCAATACGCACCCGGTAGGATGCGGATGAGCGCGGAAAATCATACAGTATATAATCCGCCATCACGCTACCTGCGCGTATATGCTCGTCAATCCGTCGATGCTAAGGTCAATCCGGTCGCCGGATTTAACCGCGCCAACACCTGCTGGCGTACCTGTGTAAATCAAATCACCCGGAGCCAGATCATCATAATGGCTGAGTTCTGAAATGACTTCGGCGCAAGACCAGATCAGCAATTCCAAATCAGTTTCCTGTGCGACAACGCCGTTGACTTTAAGCGTCAGCATCTTGCCCGCCAAATCGTCCACGGCATCCCGCCGCGTAATCGGCCCCATGACAGCCGCTTGGCTAAAATTCTTGCCCATGTCCCACGGGCGACCCTTGTCGCGCGCGATCAATTGCAAATCGCGGCGCGTCATGTCGAGGCCGCAGGCAAAACCCAGTACCGCCTGCATCGCATCCTTGACGCCTATATTAGAAACAGCCGCGCCGATTGCGATGACCAGTTCGCCTTCGTAATGAAAATCCGACGTGCGGGGGGGGTAGGCCAGAACCGTGCCGGACGGTACAACCGTATCAGCAAATTTGGAGAAGAAAAATGGCGCCTCGCGTTCGTCTGCGCCCATTTCACGGGCGTGTGCGAGATAGTTTCGCCCGACACAATACACACGCCGCACCGGAAAAAGCGCTGTTTCGCCATCAATCGGAACGGTGGTTACAGGGTTAGCGGGGAAGGCAAAATTCATATTGGTCTCCATTGCGGGTTGCAGTTTGCAATATCAAACAGCTTCAGACTGGATTCAAAGTTACAATATCTAAAAACTTTATCGTTGACATCGTCGCGGTTAAGTGGAATTTATTACTCATTAAACGTTTTACCTATTATGTCGAGTTATTTTAATATCATCACGATTTGGATACCGCTTGTCGACGCTAAACGATCTGGAAAAAAAGGCGCAGCATTTGTGCGAACGCATTGGAGCGGCTGTCGGAAACGTTGGCCACATGCGTGATGCTGCGCATATGATAGCGACGTCCTCAACGGTCATGTCTGCTGCTGCCGAAGAACTATCTTTATCAATCCACCATATTGCCGAGCAAACCGACGATGCCGCAAGGGCGACTTCTAAAGCAGCCAAGCAAGCAGAGTTGGCGAGCGATTTGGTCACCCAGCTTGAAACGACTACGCAGCGCATTGCGACAATTGTTCAAGCGATTAGCGATGTTGCCAGAAATACCCGGATGCTCGCCCTTAATGCCAATATCGAAGCCGCAAGGGCCGGGGATGCCGGGTTGGGCTTCTCGGTTGTCGCAGACGAAGTAAAACTATTGGCCGAGCGCACACAAGAATCCGCGAAAGATACAGTCGAGCTTCTGGCGGCAATTGTCTCAGATACACATAACGCGCGCCATGCTGTTGAAAATTTGACCCGTCAGGTGACCGAATTGGACGCAATTAATTCGAATATCAGTAGCGCTGTCCAGCAACAAGGCGGCGCCTCTTCTGAAATTGCCTGTTCGCTCGCATCAACAGTGGCCAGCCTTGACGATGTTACAGACGGTATTTCCGCAATCATTAGCGCGGCAAAATATAACGAAGAGGCCGCTCAATATATTGTTGCAAGCATTAGTAATCTGAAGACGATGGAACACACGGCATGAACGCACCTTTAGAAATAGCATTTGAATGGCAAAATGACAAAACCAGCCGGGTTCCATATCAGCTGTATTCCGACCCCGGTATCTATGCACGCGAACTGGAGCTATTGTTTTACGGCAAACACTGGAATTATGTCGGATTAGAAGCAGAACTGCCCGAACCCAAAAGTTTCAAGACTACATTTATCGGGGAACGGTCTGTTATCGTAACCCGCGACCGGCACGGCGAAATCCACGTTGTGGAAAACCACTGCGCGCATAGGGGCGTGCGGTTTTGCCGCAAGAAATTTGGCAAGGCGGCGTCGCTGGTCTGTCCCTATCACCAATGGAATTATGCGCTGGATGGCAAATTATTGGGTGTGCCATTCAAAAACGGGGTCAAGGGTAATGGCGGGATGCCTGATGACTTCCAAATGGAGGATCACGGCCTGAACCGTCTGAAGGTGCATGTCCGCAGCGGCGTTATTTTTGCAAGCTTTGACCACGATGTCGAACCATTTGAAGATTATGTCGGGCATACTGTGCTGGGCTATTATGACCGCGTATTTGACGGCAAGAAGATCAAGATCCTTGGTTACTCCCGGCAACGCATTCCGGGCAACTGGAAACTGATGATGGAGAATATCAAGGACGGATATCATCCCGGTTTGCTTCACACATGGTTTGTCACCTTTGGCCTTTGGCGCGCCGATCAAACCAGCCGGATGGTGATGGATGATACAGGTCGCCACGCCTGCATGGTTTCTGCCCGCAACGAGGGCGGCGACAGCGAAGTCACATCGGGCGTTACCAGTTTCAAAAAGGGGATGGAACTGAACGATCCCCGTTTGCTGGACGTTGCGCCCGAACCGTGGTGGAACGGGCCAACCGTTGTAATGACCACGCTGTTTCCGTCTGTTATCCTGCAACAGCAGGTGAATTCATTGTCGACGCGCCATATCATTCCGCGGGGCCCTGGTGCCTTTGATTTTGTATGGACCCATTTCGGGTTTGAGGATGACGATGATGCGATGACCGAGCGCCGGCTGCGTCAAGCCAATTTGTTCGGACCAGCGGGCTTTGTATCGGCGGATGACGGCGAAGTCATTGAATTTGCGCAGCAAGGCCTTTCGACCGATCTTTGGAGCGAAACAATCTCTGAACTGGATGGCACGGGAACGAGCGATACGGAACATATGGTCACCGAATGCCTGGTTCGCGGCATGTACAAATATTACCGCGAGGTCATGGAACTATGATCGACGTTTCGGCCCGTTTTGCCATCGCTGATTTATATGCGGATTACGCCGCAGCTCTTGACGAACAACGCTACGAGGATTGGCTAGACCTGTTTGCACAGGATTGCCGCTATATCGTGCAGCCGCGCGAAAATTTTGAAGCGGGGTTGCCGCTGGCGACGATCCGGCTTGAAAGCAAAGGCATGCTAAAAGACCGCATCCACGGGGTAACATCAACATTATATCATGCCCCCTATTACCAACGCCATATTATCGGCGGCCAGCGCATTCGTCAGGAAGAAAACGGCTGGTCGGTAGAGGCAAACTACTTAGTTGTCCGTACGCACAGCGATCAGCCATCCGATATTTTGAGCGTGGGACGCTATATTGACGAGTTGGTTGATGAAGGCGGCTCTATAAAAATTGCCCGCAAACTTTGCGTGTTCGACACTGAGCTCATTCCAAATTCGCTGATATATCCGATATGACACAAAGCAATCTTGATGCGGCGCGTACCGGTTATTACGACAGCTTAACGCCGCATTCGCTTGCGCCGCTGTGGACCGTGCTGGATGCGCTGGTTACACCGGAACCACGATCGCCTATTGTGCCTTTCGGCTGGAGCTATGAAGCTATCCGCCCGATCCTTATGGCGGCAGGCGAGCTTATTTCTGCAGAAGAAGCCGTGCGCCGCGTGCTCATTCTCGAAAACCCCGCATTGCCAGGCAAAGCGTGCATCACGCGCACGATGTATGCCGGATTGCAACTGATCCTGCCCGGCGAAATTGCACCGTGCCACCGCCATAGCCAGTCCGCTCTGCGCTTCGTTTTAGAAGGCGAGGGCGCTTATACGGCCGTTGACGGGGAGCGCGCAATCATGCGGCCGTTCGATCTGGTGCTGACGCCGAATGGGCGCTGGCACGATCACGGAAATGACAGTGATGCCCCGATGATATGGTTGGACGGATTGGATATTCCGCTGGTCACAGCGCTCGATGCATCTTTTGCCGAAACACTGGCCGATGGCCTGCAACACCCGACTCTCCTCTCCCCAGGTGATTGCCAGATGCGTTACGGCGCGAACCTAAGGCCAGTGCGGGGCGGCGGAGAGACGACACCCGCCGCCCCACTTTTTCATTACCCGTTTGAACAGTGGCGCGCCGCCCTTGTCCAGTCAGCACAAAATTCTGCCTTTGATCCGCGTGACGGCATGTTGATGGAGTTTACCAATCCGGCGGATGGCGGACCTGTGATGAATACGATTTCGGCATTCTGCCAATTTCTGCCAAGCGGGTTCGCGGGCGAGGCACAGCAATCGACCGACGGGATCATTTTTGTCGGCGTCGAGGGCAGCGGGATTATCCACATCAATGATACGCCTTTCCCCATCGGCCCCCGCGATGTCGTTGTCGTTCCAAGTTGGGCAAAACGGCGGATCGATGCCGCATCAGATCTGCTATTGTTCTGTTACTCCGACCGTGCGACGCAACAGAAACTGGGCCTATGGAAACAGGCTTAATGATGTTTAGGGCGATGGTATTCGCGCTGGCCGCAGCCCAGTCATCAGTGCCAGTTTACGCCGAACCACTTGCGGAGCCGCGTTACCCCCACAGCCATATCCACGCGCCGGGTGAAATTGACGAGGAACAAGAACCCTTTATCATCGATGTAACATATACATTTGACGCTTGGCGTGCCGCGCGCGGAGGCGTACGCAAAGGGACCCGTTATCTGGACAATCTCGACGTCGTGGCTGAGGCCGACATGGAGCGGTTGGCCGGTTGGGACGGCGCGCTCATCCATGTGTACGGACTTTATAACAATGGGAAGTCGCTGACAAATCTGATCGGCGATGCGCAAGCCGCAAGCAATATCGAAACGGGCACCAAAGCTGTCCGGCTATACGAAGCATGGATCAATCAGAAAATTGGCACCAACGCATCGGTTAAAGTCGGCCTTTATGATCTGAATTCGGAATTCGATGCGCTAGATGCAGGCGGATTGTTCATGGGCAGTGCGCACGGTATTGGCACAGACATCAGCCAAAGTGGATTGAACGGGCCATCAATTTTTCCATCAACGTCGCTTGCAGCACGGATTGCAATAGAGCCTGTAGCCGGTTGGACCATTCGCGCCGCCATTTTGGACGGCGTTCCCGGCGATCCGGCGCGCCCGAGACGGACAGCAATCAAATTGGGACACGGCGATGGTGCGTTGCTGATCGGAGAGATTGAAGCGCCTTTGCCAGATGGCAAATTGCTTTTCGGCCATTGGCAGTACACGGCGCGCTTTGAAGATTTTTCTGGCGGCTTTGCGAGCGGCAATGCCGGTTGGTATGTGCGCAGCGAGCATCGCTTGACACGCGAGGCAGCATGGCCAGACCAAGGCCTTAGCGGTTTTTTCCGGCTGGGCACTGCCAACGCACGGTTCAACATGTTTGGGTCATTTGCCAGCGCAGGCCTGAATTACACTGGGCTGGTCACGGGACGTGACAAGGATCAGTTCGGAATTGCCGTTGCCGCCGCATTTACATCATCTCGTTATCGTCTCACGGTTCCGTCGAACAAATCAGAGGTTGCATTTGAACTGACGTACCGCGCCAATGTGACCGAATGGCTGTCGGTGCAACCCAATGTCCAATATGTCATCAACCCCGGAGCGAATCCCTTATTCAGCAACGCCGTCGCATTCGGGCTGCGCACAGAACTGACGATGCGATTGCCGAGATAGGGAATAATATGCGGATTGATATTGCACCTTTTTTCGTTGTTATTACAATGTTTTGCAGTCCAGCATATGCGCAATCTGCGACCGAAATCGCCGCTCTTCGGCAAGAACTCCTAACGCTTCGCGACGAGCAAGCAAAAACTGCGGCAAAAATCGACCGCGTTGAAGCAGCGATCAATCAGCTTGGGTCTCCAGTAATAACGCCGTCATCCAAGTTTATACCTAACGATGAGTCGGGTTCTTCAGCTATATCAATTTCTCTACCGTCAGCGCTTGATATATCTGGTGACATCAGGCTGCGTTACGAAGCCAACTTCGGCGGCCGTGATGCGCGCAACCGCGACCGCGGTGTTGTGCGGGCGCGGCTTCGCGGGAGTTATGCAGTCACTGATTGGTTAAGCGCTGGCGGCCAATTGACCACAGGCGATGCCGACGACCCAAATAGCAGCGACATTACGCTGTCGAACTTCAACGATGATCTGTCGGTAAGTCTGGATCAGGCATGGCTACAGATCAAAACCGACAAAGTCGAATTGGCAGGAGGCAAAATTCCGCAGCCATTTGTGCGAACAGACATGGTGTGGGATGGCGATGTTTATCCGCAAGGTGCATCGGCGTCTTATGCTACCAATTTTGGTGCGGCGTCATTCAAAGCGTCTGCACTATACTTCATGATCGACGAAAGCGTTGGCGGACTTGATAGCCGCATGATCGGCGGGCAGATGACACTCAAGATTCCAGTCAATGCAGAACTCAAGGTCGATATTGCAGCAAGTTATTATGATTACCGTTTGAAAAGTATCATAAGCGGCAATGCCGGAGACTTTCGCAGTAACCGTTTTGCGAACGGTGGCTATCTCTCCGACTTCAATTTGCTCGACATCCTTGGTAGCGCGACTTGGAACGGTCTCGGTAATCGTTGGCCAATGAAGTTGACCGCTGATTATGTTCGAAATCTTGGCGCTACAACAAAAGCAGATACTGGACTGCTCATGAGCCTGTTGGCGGGACGGACCACCCACCGCGGCGATTGGCAGTTAGGCTATGGCTACGCGCAAACCGGCATCGACGCGGTATTTGCTGCCTTTAGTGAAGACAACACGATGCTCGCAACCAACTATGTCCAGCACAACTTGAGCGTTGACTATGTAATACGTCCCCATCTGATCCTTGGCGGCACATTTTATCGGTTTAAACCAAAAAGCGTTACCGCCGCCGAAATCAACGAACGCATTGATTGGCTTAACCGGTTGCGGATCAATTTGCTTGCCGAGTTTTGATAGCAGATGATTCCTAAAAACCCCCTCCAATCAAATCCCTCTTAGCTCCGATAAGACGGGCAATTGATATGTCCGGTCGATGGCACGCGTTATCTAAAGCTATGAGGGAAATGGGCTTTTCTAAAAATTACGTTCCTGCATTTGTTCTCTCATCTAAAAAAATATTAAGGCCTATCATGGCTAAAAGCCGCGCGCATTTTCCAACATCAATCGCAAATTTTGCAGAGGACTTAAGGGCATTATGTTATCAATTGAGATTTATATCTTACCGTAGAATAGGACATGGATTTTCTGAATTTTACCTGTTGGGCAGCCCGGCGCTCTTCCCGTATAACTGCCCGTAACGCTGTCACCAATCAACCCTTATGGGCACGCCGCCAGTCCGGTGCTGATGTACCAAGCGCGATGCGGGATATGGATAGGTCCAACTTTCCATCTGACTCCAGGTTAAATGGCTTGGTAAGCGACGCCATATCAATGCCTGATTGGGCAAAACAGGACAGCGGGACCGATAGGGTTTGCCAGCCCAACCCCTTTGCTGCGGACAATACCGCCGTTAAATTTATGCCTTTTGCGGGGCCAGATGTGGGGGCGATTGCGGCGGATAGGTTTGCTTTGCCCACGCCGATATCGTCAACGCGCAGGTCGATTTCCAACGCCATTGCGCCATTGGTTTCGCGGCTTAAGTCGGCGGGAACCTTGCTTTGGATGGTCACCGACGCATGGCCATCGCCGCTCCAGATAAAGCGGCGCGAATCTTCTTGCGCGCTGCGGTCCATGGCCAGCGAACGCAGCCAGTTATTGGCGGTGGAGACGGTTCCGGTTTCCACAGGCGATGATACACCGCCGTCCCCGACATTCCATTATTATGATCCCTTTGATTTTACCCATCAGGGTGCAACATGGGTCGATCCGTCCACGCCAATGGGGCGTGAATTTGAAATCGGCAAAGACGTTGACGCGCTGGTGCAGGATGTGAAAAAAATTCGTGAATATATAAAACGTACAGGTAAAACACCATTCATGGGTGAATTTGGCGCATATGAAAAAATACTAGTGGAGCAGCGCGAGGTATATCAGCGCACTGTGCGAACGGCATTTGACAATGTCGGGATTGGAATGTGCGCATGGGGACATTCCAATACATTTCTGCTATGGGATCAAAAAACGGGGCAATGGGTACCCGGCATGCGCGCCGCAATGGGATTGCCGGAATGAAAGGACGAATTATGGTTTCGAAAGTTTTGATATTTGGCGCTGCGATGCTGCTAATTGCGCCGTCAGCTGCAATAGCACAGCAACCGACCCCGGAGCTACAGGCACTGGATGATGCGTTGCCCGGAACACTTATCAATGATCCGACGCGGCTTGATTGGCAAGTTTACGGGACGGGCCAAACCAGCAAGTCCGTGAAAGGCGAAAAGATACCCGGCGGCAAAGCGGCGTTGCAAATCACTGTGCCCAAAGCAGGGGCGACGCTTTATGAGGTCGGAACAAATGCTCCGATAACCGAAGGTATAAAATCAGGGAGTGATATCGCTGTTGCTTTTTATGCGCGGACAGTCAGCGCCGACACAGCGGATGGCAATGGCCGCATTGGCGTTCGGGTCAGTCAGAATGCGGCACCTTATTCCGGTTTTGGTGATACGACTTTGGTGATTGAGAAAGAATGGAAACTTTACCAGATATCGGCGAAATCCAATATCAATATTCCCAAAGGACAAGCGATCGTCGGCTTTCAATTATCAGGTGCAAAACAAGTAATTGAAATTGGGCAAACAATTGTAGCCTCTGGCACAACCTCTTTAATCACCAAATCCAGCAAGTCCGTGCAATCGGCAACCACCGACTTGTTGCCGCAACTGCAGGGCAAGGGGAAACTTATCTGCAATCCAGCGAATAAAGACTGGCTTGTTTATGGCGCAGGTGAAACGCATTCCACGATACCATCGCCCAATATTCCAGGCACGGGCGGCACTGCGTTGCTGGTTACAACCGCTGCTGCGGCGGCCAATGCGTACGAAATCGGCGCAGTTGTGCCCATAACAGACGCCATATCCGAAGGGGATATTATATTGGTGGCGGTGCTTGCGCGCACTGCGCCGGGCAGCGCGGCGGACGGTGTCAGCAAATTGAACATCCGCGTTCAAGCCAACGAAGCGCCCTATCCCGGTTTTGGTGACAATATACTGACGCTTGGACCCAATTGGCGTTTGCTGCAGATAAAGACGCAGGCGCAGACTGCGATTGCAGCAGGCAAGGCTGTGCTCTCACTGCAATTTGGCGCGGCGGCACAATCGATAGAAGTCGGTCAGGTATACGTGATTAATACATCACAGCCTGGACCAGAGGGGACTGTAGCGGGGGGCGTGCAATAACGGTGAATGTGTTCAGCAGGAAGCTATGCCATATCCTATTATTACTATCAGCGGTTTTGGCCGTACCGGGCGCACAGGCACAGGCCGTTTTTGAATATATGTGTTCTACGAAGGAAGCGATCTGGCGCAAGACGCGTTTCCCTCCGGACGCGATGAATTTCGCAATCCTATCCTTCCCGGATTTCATCCCGATCCCAGCATCTTGCGCGCCGGGAGCGACGACTACATTGTCAATTCGTCTTTCGGATGGTTACCCGGCCTGCCCATTTACCACAGCCGCGATGTGCGCGGAACGGTTCCTCTGGTCAACGCGCTGCAAAAACATGCGATGACACAGACACGGCTGGGTATTCCGATGTTGATGTATGAGGAAGGATTGCATGGCTATGCCGCACTGGATGCCACTAGCTTTCCGCAATCCATTGCGCTGGCCTCTTCATTAGATCCCGGCCTGATCCGCGAAATTAATGTTGTCATTGGCCGCGAAATCCGTGCGCGCGGCGTCAGCCTTGCATTGTCACCTGTTGTAGATGTGGCGCGCGATCCGCGTTGGGGGCAGATTGTCAGGCCAACCCTTATCTAACCGCCTCAACCTGCTGAAATTTACCTAGGCCGCATGCTGCACCTTCGCTTAACTGGCCGCCATAATTGTTTAGTACGCTGATGATATCCACGCTGCACAGCTGGCTTAACGAAGTGCGGTATGAAAACGCGTCCTGCATTTTCAAGCTGGGGCAATTATACGGCAGCACATTGCGCAGCGTTTTTCCGCCGGTCATTTTGAAATCGATTGTCTGGTTGTCGACCACGTTGGTGGAACGGATCGCGTTTAAGCTGACACAGCTTTTCGCTTCGCCCACGGTGCGCATTTCAGGGGCCGGATTTTTGTCTTTGGCCGGTAATGCCGTGCCAACTACGCCGCCGCCGATGACCATTGCGGTTAAAATAAGTGCTACAGTCCGTTTCATTTGACCTCTCCTTTACTTCCCTTTTTTTGCCTTAACGCGCTTCACCTTAACCGCGGCTGACTTTTTCGCTGCCTTGGCCGCGTCACTTGCCGGATCAAGCGTCTTGCTTTTGAACGTGCACAAATCGGCGACATTGCACCGCCAGCATTCGGGGGTCCGCGCCTTGCAGATATAGCGGCCATGCAGGATCAGCCAGTGATGCGCGCCTACGCGAAACGGCTGCGGCGTGTGTTTTTCCAGCGCCCGTTCCACCGCCAAAACGTTTTTGCCCGCCGCGATTCCGGCGCGGTTGCCGACGCGAAAAATATGCGTGTCGACGGCAAAGGTTTCTGCCCCGAAAGCGGTGTTCATCACGACATTGGCGGTTTTACGGCCCACACCGGGCAAAGCCTCCAACGCATCGCGGTCCGCCGGAACTTCGCCGTCATGATCGCGCACCAGAATTTCCGACAGCGCGATCACGTTTTTCGCCTTGTTATTGTACAGCCCGATGGTGCGGATGTGCGATTTCAGTCCGTCCAGCCCCAGCGCCACCATTTGCGCAGGCGTTTTGACGTCCGCAAATAGTGCTTTGGTCGCTTTGTTCACGCCAACATCGGTGGATTGCGCCGAACAGGTAACCGCAACCAGCAATTGATACGCGTTGCCGTAAGCCAGCTCGGTTTCGGGCGCGGGATTATTCTCGGCCAGACGGCGATAAAATTCGAAGAGGTCGGCTTTTTTCATATTCGGTTTCAGGCCCTAAATTCGCGCTTAAGTTTACAAACCCATACGATACGGCAACATGTATTTGTCAACTTTGTGTATAGTTTGTCTGGTTAGCATATGTGCGCATACGGTGCATGAAAGGGCGGATTTAGGGGTATGAAATTGGCGAGTCATTTGTGTATTTTACCAGAGATGGCGGTTTGTAGGAAAGCACGACTATTAATGCATAATGTTGATTGCGTTTCGCCTGCTAGTTACTAAGTTTGAGGAATATCCGCCGATTTCGCCATTGCGAGCTAAGCGAAGCAATCCAGAGAGTGCGTAACCCACCCCTGGATTGCCGCGCTTCGCTCGCAATGACGAAATTACATCATATATTACGCACATTCAGGAGCGGTCCATGCAAATCCATTATTTCAAAAATATCCTTTTACTGGGCGCAGCCACCTGCGCCTTTGCCGCCAGCGCCGCTTATGCCGAAACCTCCCCAACCACTGAAACGAGCCCCATGACCGAAACGCCAACCACTGCTGTAAATGACGATGACCATCTATATCTGGAAGAAGTGCTGGGGGAACGGGCGCTGGCCGAAGTGCGCGGCTGGAATGAAAGCACCTTACAACGGTTGACGAGCGATCCGCGCTTTGCCGCGATGGAGGCGGACGCGCTGACCATATTGAATTCTAAGGACAAGATACCTTATGTGTCGCACCGCAAGGGTGTGGTGCAGAATTTCTGGCAGGATGCGACAAATGTGCGCGGGTTATGGCGCCGGGCATCACTGGAAAGTTATCTGACTGCTGATACCCAGTGGGAGACGATATTGGACTTTGACGCTTTGGCGAAAGAAGAGGGCAAAAATTGGGTATATAAAGGCGGATCGTGCTTGGAACCCGAAGACGAGTTATGCATGATATCACTGTCCGATGGCGGCAAGGATGCATCGTTGCAACGCGAATTTAACAAACGCACCAAAAGCTGGGTAAAAGACGGGTTTGTCACCCGCGAAACAAAGGGCGGGTCAAGCTGGCTGGACGCCGATACGCAAATTGTCGGTATTGATTTTGGCGCAGGTACGATGACCGCGTCGGGATATCCGATGACGGCGCGGCTGTGGAAACGCGGCCAGCCCTTGGATGAGGCCGTAGAGTTTATGCGCGGCGAACCGGCCGATGTCGCGTTAAGCGTTGGCGCATTCGAACGCGCCGATGGCAGCCGCGAAATTATTGCCACCCGCGCGCTAACATTTTATGACAGCGAAACATCATGGATTCCGCGCAAGGACGGCGTGATGCAAAAACCCGTACCGTTTCCCATTCCGCGTAAGGCCAGCCTAGGTTCTGAGTTTAAGGGACAGATGCTGCTATCGCTTAATGAGGATTGGCGCGGATATAAAACCGGTGATCTAGTCAGTTTTTCGTTCACTGATTTCATGGCGAGCGGCGCGATTAAGGATATCAATCTTGTCTATCGCCCTGATGAAAAATCGTCGTTGAACGGATATGGCCAAACCAAATCGAAAATCCTGATGAGCATATCGCGCGATGTCAAAAGCGGCGCGTTCGCGTTTGATTGGGACGGCAAGGCATGGACATCACAGCCGCTGGATTTTCCCGCCAATGGCACGGTCTCCATCGGCGCAACCGATGATAAAGAAGAATTGGCGTTCCTGAACAGCGACAGTTTTTTAACGCCCAGCACGCTATGGACCTATGACACCGCATCTGAGCAAAAGGCGAAAGCAAAATCGCTGCCCGACTGGTTTGATGCCAGCGCTATGGTGGCGGACCAGTTTTTTGCGACATCCAAAGACGGCACGCAGGTTCCCTATTTCGTGGTGCGTGCCAAAGCGACCAAGATGGACGGGTCGAACCCGACTTTGTTATACGGATATGGCGGGTTTGAGGTGTCGTTGAACCCGTCTTATTCAGCAACACGCGGCAAGCTGTGGTTGGAAAAAGGCGGCGTATATGTGCTGGGCAACATTCGCGGCGGCGGCGAATATGGGCCGAAATGGCATCAGGCCGGATTAAAAACGCAGCGCCAGCGTATCTATGATGATTTTATCGCCGTTGCCGAAAAACTGGTGGCGGACAAAATCACATCGCCCAAAAATTTGGGGATAGAGGGCGGATCGAACGGCGGATTGCTGATGGGGGTGATGTTAACGCAGCGCCCCGATTTGTTTAATGCCGTGATCTGCCAAGTGCCGCTGCTCGACATGCTGCGCTATGACAAAATGCTGGCAGGCGCGAGCTGGGTCGGCGAATATGGCAGCCCCGCTGACCCGGTGGAAGGCGCGTTCCTGAAAAGCATCTCGCCCTATCATAACGTGAAA
>JANOKA010000177.1:0-2395 GCA_031418995.1 Sphingomonadales bacterium
CCAGCCTTAAGGAATTTTGCCCATGAATGATGCCGTACAAGCGGTGCAATCCGCCGCTATTGCCGCGCTGCAAACCCATCCGGTTTTGGCGCAAAGTTTAAGCGGTATCTATGACGGTCCGCCCGTGCGTGCCGCTTTCCCCTATGTTTCGCTTGCCGGAAGCTTGTCGACCGACTGGAGCACGAAAACCGTGATTGGCCGCGAAATACGGCTGGCAATCACCGTATGGGATGACGGAGACGAAGCCACACGGCTGCATAACTTAATGAGCCATGCCGAAGAAGCGATAGCCGCCATGGCCCGCCATGTACCGGGATGGCACGTGGCCAGCAACGTGTTCTTACGATCATTAATCGCGCACGATGCCGCCGGACCGTGGGCCGGACTGGTGGAGCATAGGGTGCGGATTTTGGCGCAGTAAAAACAGTCTCAAACACTTCGTCATTCCCGCCTGCGCGGGAATGACGAGAAAACGAAAAGGACAAAATAATGCCAGCAGAAAAAGGAAGCGCCTTCTTATTGAAGGTCGGCGACGGCGCAGTCGCGCCCGCATATAGCACAGTGGCCGGACTGCGCACGACGCAGTTATCGATCAACGGCGACGCGGTGGTTATCACCAACAAAGGATCTGGCGGATGGCGCGATTTGCTTTCGGGCGCGGGCGTGCGCTCGGTTTCTGTATCGGGCGCCGGCGTGTTCACGGGCAGCGCATCCGAGCTACGGATCAAGAATAATGCGCTGTCGGGCATGATTGACGATTACGAATTAAGCTTTGAAAGCGGTGAGCGATTGCAGGGGAAATTCCTGGTGACGCGACTCGATTATGCGGGCGATTTCAACGGGGAACGATCATATACGATGGCGCTGGAAAGCTCGGGCGCGGTGGTTTCTTTATGAGCGCGGCTGCGAATGCTGCACGCGGAGAGGCGGTGGTTGCGGGGTGCAAATTGCGGCCCAGTTTTGCCGCGCTGGTTGCTGCTGAGGAGGAACTGGGCGCGTTGTTTGCGCTGGTTGAACGTGCCGCATCGGGGCAATTGAAACTGTCTGAAATGGTGGCATTATTCTGGCATTGTCTGGACGATGTGGGCGATATGTCCCGCGATGATTTTGCCGAGGCGGTGGCAAAGGCGGGACTGGCGGCGTCCACGCCTGCGCTGAAAGCCTTGCTGGGCCAGATATTGTCGGGGCGATGACGTTCACTGAGTACGCACTCAAACTATGCGGGCAATCGGCGCTGCTTTTGGGCTGGCGGCCAGCGGATTTTTGGGCAGCGACCCCGGCGGAGCTTGCCTGCGTATTGGCGGCAATGGCCCCGCAAATAAACGCGCCGCCAGAAGCCGATGATATACAAAAAATGATGGAGCAATTTCCCGATGGATGAAGAAATTGAACGACTGGTGGTGTCGGTGCGGGCCGATACCCGCGCCTTTGCCAACGATGTTGGCGCCATGCGCGCCGAACTTGACGGGCCATTTGCCGCCGGATTGGACCGCGCCGGACGCACGTTGGAAAACAGCCTGAGCCGCGCGATATTGACGGGCAAATTCGGCTTTGACGATTTGCGCCAGACGGCGTTATCGGTGCTGTCCGAAATTGCCGCTGCTGCGATCCGCTCTGGTCTGAGCAGCTTGTCAGGCGGCGGCGATAGCGGCGGGGCAGGCGGACTGCTATCCTCAATCACCTCGATTTTGGGCAGCGTGCTGGGCGCGCCAGGCCGGGCCACGGGCGGACCTGTTTCGCCGGGACGCGCATACCGCGTCGGTGAAAATGGCCCCGAAACATTCATCCCCACCAGCAGCGGACGGATTGAAGCGAACGGCGTGGTCCGCGCGCAATCGGCGATCAATATGACGATCAACGTATCGGATAATGGTCGGGGCAGCGCGCCCGACGCATTGCAACGCTCCACCCGCCAAGTGGCGCGGGCGGTGCGGCAGGCCTTGATCCGGATGGGAGATTAAAACGATGGCCTATTGGTTATGCGACACGCGTGGCGCACAGGACAGCGCGCCCGTGATGCGGTTCGACCCGCGTTACTGGACAGTCAATTTCCCGCGCCCGATGATGGCATCAGTGGTGTCCACGGGCGCGGAATCTTTGCGCGCCGACGCCGTATTCTATAACGCCGATGATCTGGCCGGGCTGATTTGGGACAGCGAAGATACGCTGGATCATCCCTTGCTCGCCTATGCCACAAACCGGGATTACCGGCGGCTGACATTGTCGTTCCGCTGGCAATCGCAAGGCATCATGCCGTTGGATGCGATCAACGGCCCGACGCTGACGATCACGGGCCGCGATGCAAGCGGACAGCCGAAAAGCTGGTTTGTGCGGCTTTGGAATTACGCGGTCGGTACAGCCGAGGACGCCCGCATCACATTGAAATTTAGCGATA
>JANOKA010000178.1:0-3158 GCA_031418995.1 Sphingomonadales bacterium
TCCAAAGCTTTCAAACCAGTTTGCATCGGCTCGCTCACGCCTTGGCGCGGGATGATGCCGGGGGCTTTGACTTCAACGCGTCCGCGCTGTGTGGTTTTCAGCGGGCCTTTGCCGTCGATAGGATTGCCAAGACCGTCAACAACGCGGCCAAGCAGTTCCTTACCGATGGGAACGTCAACGATAGTACCGGTACGCTTGACCGTGTCGCCTTCGCGAATTTCGTTATCTGACCCAAAAATAACCGCGCCGACATTGTCTGCTTCTAGGTTCAGGGCCATGCCCTTAATGCCGTTGGCAAATTCGATCATCTCACCAGCTTGAACATTATCAAGGCCGTGGATACGGGCGATACCATCGCCGACTGACAGCACGGTGCCAGTTTCCGACACTTGCGCTTCAGTACCAAAATTGGCGATTTGGTCTTTAATGACCTTGGAAATTTCTGCGGCACGGATATCCATGTTTAGCCTTTCATCGCAGTCGCGAGGGAGTTGAGACGGGTTTTAATTGAGCTGTCGATCATTTGGCTGCCAATTTGGACAACCAAGCCGCCGAGGATCGACGGATCAACTTTTGCGTTGATAGCAACATCGCTGCCAACGCGTAATTTAAGACTAGCAGCCAGCGCTTTGGTTTGTGCTGCACTCAGCGGACGGGCAGAGGTTACCTCTGCGGTTACTTCGCCGCGATCATTGGCTGCAAGCATAAAGAATGCAATCGCCACCGATGCGATTTCACTAAGGCGGCGGTTCTGCGCCAACACACCCAAAGTATTTGCAGTTAATGCATCCAGATTCAACGATTTTGCAACCGCAGCAATCACGGCTTTGGCGGCATCGCGCGCGATAGCTGGGTTGCTGGTTAACGCACGGAGGTCTGCCGATTCGGTCAGCGCGGCTTTCACCTTGGTAAGGCTCGCCTCGACCGCAGGAACTGATTTATTCTCGGCAGCAAGCGCGAACAACGCCGTAGCGTAACGCCCTGCCAAGCTTGCCGAAATGCCGCCGGAATTTCCCACGTAATAAGGTCCTTAAAATCAGACTGAAATTGTAAGTTGAAGGAACCAGTGAAAACGCCGATTCCATTCGGTCGCCGCGCGGTTAGCATCGGTTGTGCTGCGATGCAAGATAGGGATTGGGAATATCGCACAGGACGCATCATTTACGTCCGCTTGTTAGAGCATTCGTATATGCCTTAAGTTCAGTCTATTCGGCGAAATGGACCTAGAATAAGTTCATGATGACGGCAAGTAATGTTGACATTCACATTATAAAGCAAGTCTTAACATATGATCGCCATTCCCGCGTTGGCGGGCAAAGAAATGATCGTAGGTCAATCCACGATAAACAAGGATGCACCAGTTGCGCTACTCGACCGATGTGCAGGGTCGCCAAAATCTGAAACATGATAACTCATACCGGGCGTCAGTTTGAACGTCCGGCCATCTTTTAATTCGCAGTCAAGTTCGCCCGATAACACCAACAGCACATGTCCGCGTTCACACCAGTGATCGGCCAAATATCCCGGCGAATAATCAACACGCCGAATGCGCATGTCGTCCGACATCACTGTGCGCCATGTCGCTTGCCCGGTTTCGCCCGGATGGATTGTGGGTTCAATGGCCGACCAATCGGTAACGGTAAATGCTGCGGTCGGTAATTGCATAACGCTTGCTCCCAATAGTCCAAGCTGAACAAAAAAGGCCGCTCTGTCTTGCAACAAAGCGGCCCGTTTTTTGTGTTCAAACTTTGACGATCAATCGTCTGCATCATCCGATGCAGCAACGCCCAAACCTTCGGCTTCAGCAGCAGCTTTCGCCGCGGCTTGCGCTTCACGGCGAACCGCGTTGGCTGCAAACTCTTTTTCATCGGCGGCGTCGGCGGCAACTTCGGCTTCAACCTGTGCTTCGATGGCTTCGGCAGCGATCTCGGCTTGTTCAGCTTCGAACATTTGGTCGAGTACGTTGATGCCGTCTTTTTGCAGTTCGGCTTCGTCATCGCTGCGCGCAACGTTGACTTGAACCTTAACCACAACTTCGGCGTGCAAAACGGCTTTAACATCATAAACGCCAAGCGATTTGATCGGACGTTCCAAAACGATCATCGCCTTTGTTACGTTCGCGCCAGTGGCATTCAGGCCGTCGGCAATGTCGCGCACCGTGACTGAACCATAAAGCTGGCCAGAGTTGGACGCGGCACGGATCAGGACAATCTGCTTGCCTTCGACATCAGCCGAAGCCGCCTGTGCTTCGCCGCGGCGGTCCGCGTTATCGCTTTCAATCTTCGCACGGTTGGCTTCAAATACCTTGCGGTTTGAGGCGTTGGCACGAAGCGCTTTTTTGTTTGGCAACAGGAAGTTACGGGCATAGCCGTCCTTCACCGTAACAACATCACCAATCGCGCCAAGTTTCTCTACGCGTTCCAGAAGTATGATTTCCATTGTGGTTCTCCTTACTTCACGATGTACGGCAACAGGCCGATATGACGGGCGCGTTTGATCGCTTTGGTCAGTTCGCGTTGCTTGATTGCGGAAACGGCGGTGATGCGCGACGGGACAATCTTGCCGCGCTCTGAAATGTAACCTTGCAGCAGGCGTACATCTTTATAATCGATTTGCGGCGCATCCTTACCTTGGAACGGGCAAGATTTACGGCGACGAAAAAATGGACGTGACATTATGCAGCCTCCTCTTCGCGTGGACGGCGTGGGCCGCGATCAGGGCGGTCGCCGCGATCGGGACGATCACCACGTTCACCGCGCTCTGGACGGTCATTTTTGCGCATCATTACCGATGGGCCTTTTTCGTGCGCATCGACGCGAACGGTCATGTAACGGATGACATCTTCGTTCAGGCGTGTTTGCCGTTCCAGTTCAGCGATTGCATCGCCGCCGGATTCAACTTCAAGCATCACAAAATGCGCTTTACGGTTTTTTTGAATTTTGTAGGTCAGCGTGCGCAAACCCCAGGTTTCAGTCTTAACGACCTTACCCTTAAGTTCTTCAACGATTTTTGTAGCGCCTTCGGCCAATGCGTCAACCTGGGCCTGCGAGAGGTCCTGACGTGCCAAAAACACATGCTCATACAGAGCCATGGGCGTTTTCCTTATCCTGCCGATCGCTGACGCCGCCCCATGCGGTCGCCCCTCCGGCTTTCTGTGT
>JANOKA010000179.1:0-4259 GCA_031418995.1 Sphingomonadales bacterium
GGCCCGCCCAGCGCATCGATCAATGCCGCCGGAGCTGCATCATCCATGAAATCCATTTCGAATAATGTGACGCCGGGAATGGCTTCGACAGGCAATAAGTCAATACCGACCACGCCTGCCTTGGGCATTATCCGCCGAACAACCTGTGCCCATCCGCCGGGCGCAACACCCAGATCGAGCACGGCTTTCGATCCGCGCAGGAAATGGAATTTTTCATCCAATTCGATCAGCTTAAATGCGGCGCGGCTGCGATAGCCTTGCTCGTGCGCTAGTTTCACATACGGATCATTTAACTGCCGTTCAAGCCACCGCGTTGATTGCGCAGTCCGCTTTCTAGCGGTTTTCACCTTTTGCTTTCCAGCCAGCGAACGATTCGATGTTTTGCCGCCAAAGGGAGTTTTTGCCATTACCGCGCTGCCTTCTTATTCTTTTTGGCGTCGCTCGCCATCAATGCGCGCAATATGCCTTCCCGAATGCCCCGGTCGGCAATACCCAGCCGCTCGCCCGGCCAGATGTCGAGTATCGCCTCTAATATCGCGCATCCCGCCACCACCAGATCGGCGCGTTCGGTGCCTATAGTAGGAAATTCGGCGCGACCCGCAGGCGAAATATTGGCGAGATTTTGGCTGATATCACGCATATCGGAAGACGCCAGATGCAGGCCGTCGACCTGCCGCCGGTCATAATGTGGCAGTCCCAAATGCACGCTTGCCAACGTTGTTACCGTTCCCGATGTACCCAGCAAGCGCCTGTCGCCGCCATTTTCTGGTAACCGCGCAGCAAAGGCGGCAAAACTGCCCAGCACTTTGGCGCGCATCGCGGCATATCCGCCGGTTCGCGCCAACGCGTCCTCTTGGTCAAACGGTTCGCTTTCGGTCAGCGAAACTACGCCCCACGGTACGCTGATCCAGTCGATGATTTCGGGCAAGACGCCGTCTGTCGAAACCAGAACCAGCTCAGTTGAACCGCCGCCAATGTCGAATATCAGCGCGGGTCCTTCACCTTTTTCCAGCAGCGCATGGCATCCCATAACCGCCAATCGCGCTTCTTCCTTTGGGCTGATAATATCCAGCATGATGCCCGTTTCCTGCCGCACGCGTTCGATAAACTGTGCCCCGTTGACCGCTTGGCGGCAGGCCTCTGTCGCCACCGACCGCGCCAGTGTGACATTGCGGCGTTTTAATTTTTCGGCGCACACCGACAACGCCTCAACTGCGCGGTCCATGGCCTCATCGCTCATCCGGCCTGTACTGGTTAGCCCTTCGCCAAGCCTTACGACGCGCGAAAAGGCATCGACGATGGTGAACCCGTCTCCGCCTTCACGTGCGATCAACAGGCGGCAATTGTTCGTGCCCAGGTCCAGTGCGGCATATGCGGTACGCCCGACCCAGTTGCTGCGGGGATTAGCGGCATTTTTCGCGCCATTATTGGGGCGCGGCGGTCCGCCGTCACGCGCCGTAGCGCGGCTATTGCTTTGACCCCTCGTGGATATATCGGCGCCATTTGCAGATGAACCTCCGCCGCCCTGCAGGATAGGGGCAACAGCAATCGCTGCCGCATTTTGCCGGGATTTTCCGGCGGCATTGGCCGCATTACCACGGCGGCGGCGTTTTTGCCGCTTTGTGCCGGGGTCATTTTGCGGCGATGGTGCGACAGGTTCGCCCATGACCGTACTCGTTTCTTATATTCTATCCGGATCAGACATACTGCCGGTACTTGCAAACACGATACCTGCATCGGGTTAAGATTTCAACTTTATTGCAGAGGCGCGTTAAGGGGATCATTGGTGCACGCGAGAAGGTTCCCGCCGAGGCGCGGAAACGCGATGTTTTTCCGCCGTACTTAGACAGGCTCGATAAAGTGCACAATAGCTACACAACACACTGTCACCCTGAACGCGTTTCAGGGTCCATCTCTCAGGATAGAATTGAACTTGGCTGCACGATAGACCCTGAAATAAATTCAGGATGACGGCGGGAGTGCACGATAGCGTTGATTAAGAAGGGTGACGGCTTGTTATCAAAACAAATTCCTCCGCGTGAAACTATTGAATAACGTTTCGCGCAGACACAAAGAAACAGAGATTAGAGCACTAAAACGGCCTTACTGCCCCTCGCCATCCCCCGACCCGGCATATTTAATCTCCAAAAACCGTCCCCGCGTCGCCAGTTTATCCAACTCACCGCGCGATATCTGTCCGGTCATCGTTTCAATTTCGCGGTCGATCAGTTTCAGGCCGTCTACCAATTGCTGTTCGGGCGTTTTGCCGCTATGTTCCTTGCGCTTCAGCGGTTCGGGAATGCGTTTATAACCGTTAATCAGTTCGGGCAGATGTTCGCCCACCAGCTTGCGCACCTCGCGTGCGGCGGGGTCGTTATCGTCCAGATTGCCCAGTTGCGGCGCAAGCGCGTCCAGCCGGATACCGATATCTTGTACAATAGTGATCGCAGGCGCAGGCAAAGCAGGGCGCTGTGCCTCCAGCCATATTTCGGTTTTTCCGGCCAACGTCGCAAGGTCGGTGGTGCGCAAGCTTTCGGTGGTGGGCAATGGCATATCGGGATAGCGCATCAGGACATAGGCAGCAGCGGCGCCCGCGATGCCCGTTATCATCACGCCCCAAAAACCAATGCCATCGATAATCGCGCCAACAAAACCCGCGCCGATTAAAACTGCACCCACGGCGAGAGCAGCGCGGCTAACCTTGCCCCAATAATGCGCGCGGCGCAGCGCCCGGCTTTTCATACCGATTGGGGCCATCTGCACGTTGCGTAATGCGCGTTTGGAATTGGTTATAATCTCGTCAGATTGCGATGCAATATTGGCCAAAGCCTATCCCTCCAACGCCGTCAACAATCCGCTGTCCTGCGTTTGTTTCAACGCCTGAGCCTGCCCTTCGGCGCGAGCAATATAGCCCTTTGATTTCTGCACTTCGGCTTCCAACGCGATGCTGGTTTGTTTCATGCTGTCCAGCGCCTTCAGCTTGAACGTGTCGATCGCGTCCATCGTGTCATAAATATTCTGGAACGCACGGCTTAATGTTTCCAGCGGAATGACCGCGTTGACCGATTGTTCATGGATCGTTGCGGTGCTTTCGCGCAGCAGATTGCCCGTGCTGTCGATGATATTCGCGGTGGTAGTGTTCAGCGCGGTAATCTGGCTGAGCACCAGCCGCTGGTTGGTCATCGCCTGCGCCACGGTTACTGCGGTGCGTAAGGCTCCAACGGTGGTGGTTGATGCGCGGTCGACGCCCTTGACCAGCTCGACATTATTCTTTTTCACCAGATCCAGCGCCAGATATCCCTGCACCGTCACCGCCATTTGCGTCAGCAAATCTTGTGTGCGCTGGCGCACATAAAACAGCGCGCTTTCCTTGATCGCTTTGGATTTAGCGGGATCGGACAGTTCCAGCTCGGCGGCCTTTTCCTCCAGTTTTGCGTCCAGTTGCTTGGACATCACGATCATCTGTTCCAGCCGGCCCATGGCCGCCCAAAGGTTTTGCCGCTCCACATCAATCGCCGCATTGTCCATCAACAATTCGTCTTTGCCATTGGCCAGCCGCCCTAAAATCGAACTGATATGCGTTTGCGAGCTTTGGTATCCGTCGAAATAATTGCGCAGTTTGCTGCCCCACGGGATGATGCCGAACAATTTCTCTTTCGTCATCAAATTGCCCTTTTTGGACGGATCAAGATCCTCCACCGTACGGCGCAATTCGGCCAAGTCCGCGCCAACGCCGCTGCCTTCATCCATGCGGCGGATCGGACGGTCAAGGAACCGATTTGATTGCCCAGCGGCCTCCATGATTTCCTTGCGCCCCATATTGGTCAGTTGGTCGACGCGTTTGCCGAATTCGGGGCTGTTGACGTCTTGCGCTATCAGGTCGGTAATATACGCCTCGACGCGTTCCTCTAGCTTGGTTTTCTGGTCATCGCTGACGGGGACCAATCCCGACGCACGTTCCGCCGATACCGCAGGCACCGGATCGGGCGGCGTGAGTTTCAGGTCGGTTGCGTTTTCCGTTATGGTTTGCGTTGACATTGCTGACTTTCCTCTGAAAATAATATGCACCGAACATGGCTTTACTTAAGCCGCATTACAAGCCTTTGACTGTATTATTTTGATAGGACAGCCAGCGGGTAAAGTTTAGCGCTATTCCTTGGTTTGTAGCGCCGTTTCGACCAACGGCGCGATTGCGCTGACCACCCGCGCCACGCCGTCTTTGTTGGGATGGATACCATCGGGCAGCATCAACGCGCCGT
>JANOKA010000180.1:0-1826 GCA_031418995.1 Sphingomonadales bacterium
GCCAGTGTCGACGGCATTATTTTTCAAAACATGGCTGTGCCCGATGGCAACGGCGCAGGCATCCGGCTGGAAAAAGGCAATCTGGCAATTACGCGCTCAATTTTCCGCAACAGCGAACAGGGCATATTGACCGCCGAGGACCCCAGCGGATCGATCACCATCGACCAATCGACATTTTCCGGTCTTGGCCGCTGTGACCGCGGGCTATCCTGCGCACACAGCATCTATATCGGCAATTATGGATCGCTGACCGTCACCAACAGCCGCTTTGAACGCGGCGCAGGCGGGCATTATGTCAAAAGCCGCGCCGCCCGCGCCGAAATTCGCAGCAACGCGTTTGACGATAGCCGGGGCAAAGAAACCAATTATATGATCGACTTGCCCGGCGGCGCAAACGGCGTGATTGCGGACAATGAATTCGTCCAAGGCGCCAGCAAAGAAAATTACAGCGCCTTCATCACCGTTGCGCCCGAGGGCAAAGTGCATGACAGCAACAACCTGACCATCGCAAACAACACCGCCAGCATCGCCCCCAATGTCGACCGCGAAACGACGTTCTTGGCCAACTGGACCGATGACCGAGTGAAATTGGGCGCGAACCGTTTGGGGCGGGGGTTGAAGCCGTTTGAACGGCGGTAGGTAGCACAAGAAAACGTCTCGAATCGTCATTGCGAGCGAAGCGCGGCAATCTAGGGTTTGTTTACGCACCCTCTGGATTGCCGCGTCGCTTCGCTCCTCGCGGGTGACGAATGTAAGACCGGAGTGGGTATTGCTTACCGCCCCTGCGATCTCCACCTTCGCACAACCCGCTCCAATATCTCTGCCTCGCCGCCGGTTTCCTGCCACAGCACGCTGAACAGGGGATCTTCAGAAGCAGGACGTTTGTCCTCTTCCAGATTGTCGAGTGCGACGCGGATCGGGATAGACACGCCTTCGCCGCAGATGATGCATTCGCGGTTGCGCAGCGCCGGGATGGCGTCCAGGAACCCGCGCGCGCCCTCTGGCATCGCGGCGCGGACGAACGCTTGGTCGCGGTCGTTGTTCAGGCGCATCGAGATGATCGTGCCGCATTGTGACAACACGCCCTCGGCCAAATCGGATGGCCGCTGCGTTATCAGGCCCAGCGATACGCCGTATTTCCGGCCTTCCTTGGCGATCCGCTCCAAAATCGTGCGCACCGCGCTGTTGCCTTGGATCTTGTCCGACGGGATGTATCTGTGCGCCTCTTCGCACACGAACAGGATCGGGCGTTGCGGCTCGTTGCGCGACCAAATGGCATAATCGAACACCAGACGGCTCAGCACCGCCACCACAGTTGCGGTAATGTCGGACGGCATGGAGGATACATCGATGATCGAGATCGGCTTGCCATTGGAGGGCAGGCGGAAAATCTTACCGATAAAATCCGCCATGGTATCGCCAACCAACATGCCCGAGAACATGAAGTTATAGCGCGGGTCAGCTTTCAACTCGTCAATCTTGCCCTTCAGCCGCATGAACGGCGCGGACGAAGTGGCCTTGTCCAGCTTACCCATTTCGTTTTGGATGATGGTGGTCAGATCGGACAGCAGATACGGGATGGGGGCATCGACGGTCAGCTTGCCCACCGTTTCGGCCACGCGGTTTTTGGACCGGGCCTGCAGCAGGCACTTGGCGAGAATGTCACAATCCATCTGCCGGTCATCGCCTCTGGACGTGACGAACACTTCGCAATGTTCGGCAAAGTTCATAATCCAATATGGCATCGCCAGGTTGTTGACATCGTATAACGATCCGTTGCCCTTAAACGCGGCGCTATATTCGCCGTGCGGATCGACCATGACGAT
>JANOKA010000181.1:0-24459 GCA_031418995.1 Sphingomonadales bacterium
TCTGATCGCCGCATTTGCTGCATTTGACGCCGATGAGAGCCAGCGGTGCGCTGTGTTAACGGGCAGTGAAAAGGCATTTGCGGCGGGCGCAGATATTAAGGAAATGCAGTCGCAATCGTTCGCAGATATGTATGCGGGCAATTTTTTTGCAGGATATGACCGGATTACCGCGACGCGTAAGCCATGGATTGCTGCCGTCAACGGCTTTGCACTGGGCGGCGGGTGTGAACTGGCGATGATGGCGGATTTCATTATCGCGGGCGATAATGCCAAATTCGGTCAGCCCGAAATCAAGCTGGCCGTCACCCCCGGCATGGGCGGATCACAGCGTTTGACGCGCGCTATTGGCAAGGCAAAGGCGATGGAAATGTGCCTGACCGGACGGATGATGGATGCAAATGAAGCGGAGCGCAGCGGCCTTGCCGCACGCGTGGTTCCCGCCGCTGATCTGCTGGACGAAGCGGTCAAGACAGCAACGGCGGTTGCCGCGATGGCGCCGCTTGCGGCCATGGCGGCAAAAGAAATGGTGAACGCCGCGTTCGAAACCACGTTGCAACAGGGCATATTGTTCGAGCGCCGATTGTTCCATGGCCTGTTCGGCAGCGCGGATCAATCCGAGGGGATGGCGGCCTTCGTTGAAAAACGTCCCGGCAACTGGACAGGGAAATAATAATGAAAATCGCGTTTATCGGCCTAGGTAATATGGGCGGCGGCATGGCGGCAAATCTCGTTAAAGCAGGGCATTGCGTCAACGCATTCGACCTGTCCGGTGCCGCACTGGAAACCGCCAAGGCCAACGGATGCGCCGTGTTCACCAGCGTGCACGAAGCCGTAAGCATCGTGGACGCCGCAGTGTCGATGCTGCCCAATGGCGCGATTGTGCGCGGCGTTTATGACAGCGATGTTATCGGCCACGCGCCCATATCTGCGCTGCTGCTCGATTGTTCAACCATCGACGTTGCCACCGCACGCGACGTGACAAGCAGCGCGACGGCCAAGGGATATGATATGGTCGATGCCCCTGTGTCGGGCGGAATCGCAGCGGCCAATGGCGGAACGCTGACATTCATGGTCGGCGGCAGCGATAGCGCCTTTGCCCGCGCGCAGCCGATATTATCGGCAATGGGCAAAGCGGTAATCCATGCTGGCGGCGCAGGCGCGGGGCAGGCGGCCAAAATATGCAACAATATGCTGCTGGGCGCGTCAATGGTCGCCACGTGTGAGACATTTGCAATGGCCGAAAAGCTGGGCCTTGATCTGCAGACCTTTTACGACATTTCATCAAAGGCATCGGGGCAGAATTGGTCCATGACCAGTTATTGCCCGGTCGCAGGCATCGGCCCGGCGTCCCCCGCCGACAATGATTACCAAGGCGGATTCGCCACCGCTTTAATGCTGAAAGACCTGAAACTAGCGATGGAAGCCGCGCAGTCGGTGGGCGCAAACACCCCCATGGGCAAACGCGCCGCCGAATTATACGAGGCGTTCGCCGATGCGGGTTCGGGCGGAAAGGATTTCTCAGCGATTATCAAGTCTCTGGGGTAGGTAATAGGGCAAAACATTATTGACAGTATCGTCGCCCTAAAATCCTCACAATTTGTGAATACTAAAAACTCCACTCACCAAATTTTTTAGAATATTATCTTATAGTATGAGGCATGCTCCACAAATGGAGACATATCAATCAAGGAGATATTGTAACTGTCACGGAAACCCTGGCTAAAAAATGTCTCAAAAATCAGTCTAAACCCGCGGTCTTTTGCAGTTTATAATTCATTATTGCGGACTAATCACCCACTAAGGTGCAATTAGTATAGCGCCATAGAAATTTTGTGTTCCCAAAATTCTTCACAAGTACGACGCTTTACTCATGGATTATTTATCAAGGCAACCTTATACAACTGATAGTATATATTTCGGTCCGCAGAGGATATTTCGATGAGAATACAATTTCTTTTGTTTTGTGCAGCATTTTCGTTGGCTGATCCAACATTCGCACAAGAGAGAGTTATCATTGCCCAGACCGACAATCAGTCTGTTTTGCGTGCAGGGACTCCTATCGCCCTGCGATTGATAGAGACAATTTCAACTAAAGAGAAGATTGCAAAAGTAAACGACCGAGTTCGTTTAGAAGTTGCCGAAGATGTAACAGTAAATGGACTTGTAATAATTCCTGTTGGTAGTCCTGCAACAGGTGAACTAACCCAAGTAAAATATAAGGGTATGTGGGGTAAGTCCGGCAGATTTATTGGCCGTATCCTGACAGTAAACGCAAATGGTCGTAAGATACGATTGAGTGGGAATTTTGATTCAAAAGGGAATTCTGGTGGAGTTGGCGCAGCTGCAGTATCAGCTGTCGTATTTGCTCCAGCTGGTTTTTTCATGACTGGCAAAAGTGCCGAAATGCTTGCAGGCACAACAATTCGAGGATTTATTGATGAGGATATTTCTTTCACTTTTGCAGAGACCTCTACTGGGTCTTCAGATAGCCCTATTAAGCATAAGTGTATAATACACGAGCATCAAGGTTATATATATATATTTGAAATAATCTAATTGGCGCATCGACCACAAAGATCACTAGCGAAATGCAGCGTAGGAAAATCGAGGTAGTGCCAATTTTTTCGCGCAAAGAAAATAAGAAAGCTAGGCGTCCAGCCGCTTATTTCCTTCTTTCTCTTTGCGCCCTTTGCGTGAAACAAATGGCACGTCCTTAAAGTAAAAAACGACAAGGGCGATGACGGCTCATCGGTGACCTAATCCCAAACCATTTTCCTACAATCACCGCTCACTGATACTATGCGCCAATGAACCGTTTGGGCACCTCATCTAGATTTTCCTGCGCCGCCGTGCCGCGCGGTGCTTTGCCATACAAACTATACGCAAGTTTACAGAATCGCCCCAACGTATCGTGCATGTTTGTATATTTAAGGGCTGTTTTGTCGTTGAAAGTAACCGTCCTGCAAGACCGTAGAGACCTAGTTTTGGCCGAACGCTGCGTCAAAATTTCACGCAAAGGACGCGAAGATTTTTAAGAGAGGAAGTATGGAAGGAACAAGTGTGCGTAAAATCAGAGGGCATGCAAATAGGGTTTTCAAATACGCTGACATTGCCTTGTCAAGAATGACCTCTTAAAAATCTTCGCGCCCTTTGCGTTACACAAAATCCGGAACACCAAAGCGCAGGTTGAAATTGTTCGCCAGCAAAAACATCTTTCCTACAATAGGCCGAATATGGTCAAACCCATGCAACAGAAACGCGAACGGCTCTTTGAAATTATAAAACGAATAGGAAAATGGTAAAAGTGTGTGAACTTTGTGAACTTCGGAATGCCCGGTTGTCCCGGGCAATACTAGCAGTGCTATGACCAACCAGCCAAATTTGGTGGCGGCACTGGTTTTGCAAAAAATGGCTCCCCGGGAGGGATTCGAACCCCCGACCAATTGATTAACAGTCAACTGCTCTACCACTGAGCTACCAGGGAACAGCCCGATTTTGTTCGGGCAAGCGCGCCTATAGCAGCGGAAATTGGAACATTGCAAGCATCAAACGACAAATTGTTCCATCGCGATGCGGTCATCCAGGGCATGTTCGGGATCGAACAGCAAACTTAACGCTTTGGTTCGGTCCAATGCTACCTCAACCCACGCGACATCGCGGATTTCGCGTTGGTCAGCCACGGCGCTGACAGGGCGTTTATTTGATTCTAGCACGTCCAAGCGGATGACATATCGGTCAGGCAAAATCGCGCCTTTCCAACGGCGCGGACGGAACGGGCTGATCGGGGTGAGCGCCAGAAGCGACGAATCCAGTGGCAATATCGGGCCATTGGCCGACAAGTTATACGCGGTTGATCCCGCTGGCGTGGCGACCAGCACGCCGTCACAGATCAGTTCGGGGATGACCAGCCGTTTGTTAACGGTAACGCCAAGTTTTGCAGCCTGCCGGGTTTCGCGCAATAACGAAACTTCGTTGATCGCGGGCAGAGTGAATTGCTGACCACTGACAGTTGCCGCAGTCATGGTCAGCGGTTGTACGGAAAAGCGTTTTGCCCGGTCCAGCTTGGCAAACAGATTGCTTTCTGACCACGAATTCATTAGAAAGCCGATTGTGCCCAAGTTCATACCGTATGCGGGAATATCGCGGCGTTCCTCTAGCAATTGGTGCAACACTTGTAGCATATACCCATCACCGCCCAGCACGATAATGGCATCGGCGCCGCCAACCGGAACAAATTCATATTGCTGGATCAATGCCGCCTCGGCCTCTTTGGCTTGCGATGTGTTGGACGCGAGCAGCGCCAGCTTACCAAACGCGCTCATCCGCCAGTTGCATTCATATGACGGTCCAGTCGTTGTGCTGGATTGCGCAGTTGCTGTTCAAAATCATGACGTTCCGGTTTTAACCTAAGAGCATTTTGCAATAATTTGTCGACAGCATCCATCCCGCCACTGCGAAGAGCATTTTTGAAATCAACATGCATTTGCGACCCTAGGCACATATAAATCTTACCATCGGTCGTCAGCCGGAGCCGGTTACAATCATCGCAGAAATTATTGCTCATCGGCGTAATCAGGCCAAGCCGCAGATTCAGCGGCTCTACATGCCAATAGCGCGCAGGACCTGCGGACCGGTGTGCAATTGGGGTCAATTTGTGGTTCTGCCGCAAGGGCGCGATAAAGCTATCGAGCGCAATATAATCATCCTGCCGCGACGACATTCCTTCGCCCAGCGGCATGGTTTCGATCACCGACAGGTCAAAACCGTTTTCCGCACACCAATTGGCCATCGGGACTATATCGTCCTGATTCTGGTTTTTCAGCGCCACCATATTGATCTTGATATGGATATTATGCGCCTTTGCCGCAGTGATGCCCGCCAATACCGCCGCCAAATCCCCGCGACGAGTGATTTGAGCGAACCTATCGGGGTCCAAACTGTCCATGCTGACATTGATACGGCGGATGTTTGCCGCGGCCAACATTGGGGCATGCTGTGCCAAAAGGCTACCGTTGGTTGTCATGGTCAGTTCATCAAGGCGACCTGCTTTGACATGGTTGCCAAGCGCACGTATCAGCACATCAATATCGCGGCGCACCAAAGGCTCGCCGCCCGTTAAACGGACTTTACGGATGCCATGCGCGATAAAACGGTCCACAAGTAACGCAATTTCGGTATAATTCAGCAACGCATCATGCGGCAGGAAACTCTGTTGCTCCGGCATACAATAATGACATCGGAAATTGCAGCGGTCGGTTACCGATATCCGCAGATAGTCAATTTTTCGTCCAAATCCGTCGATCATGCAGGCTTGTTAAAGCAGAAATCGGACAGTGACAAAGCCGAAATGTAAAAATATCAAGGCTTGCGTAACTTATTGGCTCTATAGTGATAGGATGTGCGAGGAAACAAATACAACCATGACTGGGCCAAGCGGGTTAACTACCCATGCGCGTGCTATGGCATTTTTGGCCGCGCATGACGGGAATGCTGGACCGCCAATTGCCCTGTTGCTGGTCGGCATAAAAGATTTGAAGCAGATAAACGAGCGATTGGGCCGCGATCGGGGTGATATGCTGATCGAGGCTGCGGGTGTTAGGCTAGCAAATTTCGCGCGTAATCTGGCAAATGGCATCGCCCATGTAGCGCGTATGCCGGGCAGGGAATTTCTGCTGGTGGTGAGCGGTAAAGTACCTATCAAATCCGTGGAAGTCATGGGCCATGAGCTACTTGCCCTTCTGGCACAGGATTTTGGCGATGCAGATGACTCCGTTCATATCAGCGCCAGAATCGGCATAGTGTTATCGCAGCAAGGTGAAAATGGTACGGAATTACTCCATAGGGCAGGGTCGGCGCTAAGCAGCGCTTACGCGCGCAAGGGCAAGAAATTGGGGTTTGCCGAATTTACCAAATCCAGCAGCGCTAAGATCAATTCCACTGTTGATGCAGGGTTAAGAGCGGCGATTACCGCTCAAGCGATCCGTATCGTCATGCAGCCGCAATTCGATGTCCATAGCGGTCATTTGATTGGTGCAGAAGCGTTGGCACGGATGCCGCATAATGAATTGGGCGAAATCGGTGCAGGACAATTGTTTGCCGCCGCTGATCGTTGTGATTTGCGCGAAGAATTGTCGCATATCATCCAAGAGGAAGCAATCAGGCTAGCATCATCCTGGCCCGCGGCGCTAAATGACTTACGGCTATCGGTTAACCTAGGCGCCGAGGAATTAACCGAGGGATATACCGTGCGGTTACTAGAAGTTCTGCGCAAAGCCGGTTTTCCGCCCGAACGGTTGACGTTGGAACTGACCGAAGAAAGTCTGGTGCGGGATATTGATGTGGCGGCGGCGCAGCTGGAGCAACTGCGCGCCAAACAAATCCGAATTGCCGTCGACGATTTTGGCACCGGATATTCCAGCCTGTCATATTTGAAGGATTTGCCGTTGGATTATCTGAAAATTGACAAAGGCATGACGCCCGATATCAGCGGAACTGGTAAAGACCGCATAGTCCTGCGTGCGATTATCGCGATGGGTCAGGCATTAGGCCTGAAAATCATCGCAGAGGGTGTAGAACGCCCTGAAGAGCTGGAGATGTTAAAGGCCGAAGGCTGTGACTTTTTCCAAGGATATCTAAGGTCGGAACCACTGCCCGCCGATGAATTTGAACGATTTGCGCTGCGCAGCAACTAAACGAATTATGCTATTCTACGGGCAATATTGGCCAGTCCTTTTGATAACTGCAAACATCCGTTCAAACGACTATCGGGATCATGCCAAATCCGCTGGATAACCAGCTTGCTATCGGGCCGCAGCTTCGCAACTTCGCCAAGTTTAGCCGCGTAAGCCAGCAATCCCGCGACGTTGGGCGGGGTATCGCTATGGAAGCTGACAAGTGTTCCGCGCGCGCCGACTTCCATTTTGGCAACGCCCGCAACAATGGCGTTCTGTTTGATCTCGATCAAGCGCAGCAAGTTCTTAGTGGGCGGCGGAATTGTGCCAAATCTGTCCGTCATTTCGGCGGCGAATCCTTCAACCTCGTTTGCGTCCTCCAAATCGTTCAAGCGGCGGTAAAGCGCCATACGCACCGACAAATCAGGCACATATTCTTCGGGAATTGATATGGGTGCATCAATTGTAATCTGCGGGCTGAATGCATCACGGGGCCGTGCCATGCCATACGCGTCGGCTTTCGCCGCAATAATCGCATCCTCCAGCATGGATTGGTACAGTTCAAAGCCAACTTCTTTAATATGACCCGATTGTTCATCTCCCACCAGATTGCCAGCGCCGCGTATGTCAAGATCATGGCTGGCCAGCTGAAATCCTGCGCCCAGAGTGTCCAGATCGCCCAGTACTTTTAACCGCTTTTCGGCAGTTTCAGTCAGCGCCTGATTGGGTGGTGTCGTCAAATATGCGTAGGCGCGCGTTTTGGACCGGCCGACACGACCTCGCAGTTGATATAACTGCGCCATGCCAAAACGGTCGGCACGGTGGATAATCATTGTGTTGGCGCTAGGAATGTCGAGACCGCTTTCAACGATGGTGGTGGACAGCAGGACATCATAGCGCTTCTCGTAAAACGCGCTCATGCGTTCTTCCACCTGCGTGGCGGACATTTGGCCGTGTGCCGCGACATATTTAACCTCGGGCACAACCTCGCGCAGAAAATCCTCAATCTCTGTTAAATCTGCGATGCGGGGTACTACAAAAAAGCTTTGTCCGCCGCGATAATGTTCCCGCAGCAATGCCTCGCGCAATACAACAGGATCCCACGGCATCACATATGTACGTACAGCAAGCCTATCGACGGGAGGTGTCTGGATGACTGACAATTCGCGCAATCCAGACATTGCCATTTGTAAGGTTCGCGGGATAGGCGTTGCCGTCAACGTCAACATATGAACGTCTGTTTTCAACGCCTTTAACTGTTCCTTATGTGTGACGCCAAATCGCTGTTCCTCATCGACTATCACCAATCCAAGCTTTCTGAACTTTAGCGATTTTGCGAGAACTGCATGCGTCCCGATCACAATATCGACCGTGCCGTCTGCTATTCCATCCTTGGTACGGGACATTTCTGCAGCAGGTACCAGACGTGATAATCGGCCAACCTTTAACGGAGTATCGCGGAAACGTTCGGCGAAGTTGCTGTAATGCTGCCTCGCTAATAACGTCGTGGGTGCAATGACTGCAACCTGATGCCCCGCCATAGCAGCGGCAAATGCACCGCGCAGGGCAACTTCGGTTTTGCCAAAACCGACATCGCCGCACACCAGCCTGTCCATTGGTTTTCCGGACGCCATATCGTCCAACACTTCGGCAATTACACGTTGTTGATCCTCGGTTTCTTCATAGGGAAACCGATCGACAAAACTGGCATAAGATGGCCCATCAACCTCGACGACCACCCCGCTGCGCATCGCGCGTAAGGCAGCGGTTTGGAGTAGTTCATGCGCAATGGCCCGAATGCGCTCTTTCAGTTTTGACTTGCGCCGCTGCCATGCCTCACCGCCCAATTTATCGAGACTGGCATTCTCGCTATCGGAACCATAGCGCGATAAAACGTCGATATTCTCAACAGGAACAAACAGCTTGTCTCCTCCGGAATAGCTTAGGGCAACGCAGTCATGCGGGCTTTTGCCGACATTTATCGACACTAAACCTTCATAACGGCCAATGCCGTGCTCCATATGCACAACAAGATCGCCAACCGACAACGCAGCAAGTTCAGCCAGAAATGCATCCGCACTTTTTTTGCGTTTATTGCGGCGGACCAGCCTGTCGCCCAGCATATCCTGTTCGCTGATGATCGTAAGATCTGACGACGAAAAACCATGGTCGATTGGCAGCACGACCATGGCCACTTGACTCTTTGCAGCAATACCTTGCGCAATTTGCCAACCGCTTGCCTCTATCATAGGCGGCGCTTTATGTTCCGCCAAAAGTCCGATGATACGGTCCCGCGCTCCTGCGGAATAACTAGCAATAATTGCTTTTTTGCCCGTTTTTACCAAAGCAGAAAGATGGCTGGCGACGGCATCATATATATTGATTTTTTGGGCGCGTTCCGGTGCAAAATCTCTGGCTGAATCTATACTGAAATCGACAATCTGCGCGCTTTCGGGTTGATGGAATGGCGTCAACAAATGGGCAGGAGCAACGGCAAAACGTTGCTCAAGTTCCGTTGGCGTCAAATAAAGCATTTCTGTTGGCAAAGGCCGGTAACTTCCGGGCTGCGCCGAAGCAGCACGAACGCGGTTATCATAATAATCGGCAATGGCATCAAAACGGCTTTGCGCTGCAGCAGGCGTCGATGCATCCCTGATAATTAGGGTATTTTCACCGATGTGATCGAAAATCGTTTCCATGCGCTCTTCGAATAATGGCAACCAATGGTCCATTCCCGATAAACGCCGTCCTTCTGAAACCGCTTGGTACAATGGATCACCCGTGGCCGTTACACCGAAACGGTCCCGGTAACTGACTCGAAACCGCTTAATGGATTCCTCATCCATCAACGCTTCTACCGCTGGTAATATATCGAAATGATCGACGGCTCCAATTGTGCGTTGGTTTTGTAGGTCAAACTGGCGAATAGTTTCGATCTCATCGCCGAAGAAATCTAAACGTAATCCGTGTTCGCTGCCCGCTGGTGCGATGTCGACAATTCCGCCGCGCATAGCAAATTCGCCAGCATCACTAACGGTATCCACACGGAAGTAACCGTTGTTTATAAGCAATTCAGCCATACGTTCGCGGCTTATGCTTTTGCCAGCAGCTAATCGTTCGCCCGTTTGGCGGATGCGGAACGGTGTAACAATGCGTTGTATTACTGCGCCAATAGTTGTCAGCAAAAGTTGTTTGCCGGCATACGTTTGTTGCAAGGCTTGTAATGTTGCCATACGCTGCGAGGTGATCGCAAGCGACGGTGAAGCACGGTCAAAAGGCAAGCAATCCCAAGCCGGAAATTGCAGTATATCAATCTCTGGTGCAAAAAATGGAACGGCATCTGCCACTGCGCGCATCGCTGCGTCATCGGCGGCTACAAACAGTGTGCGCTCTGCCGATGCTCGCGCAAGATCAGCCAGCAACAACGGGGTAAATCCCGGCGGTACCGATGCAAGGGTAAGCGGCAGTCGGCTATTAATGATTACATGCAAATCGGACATAGATTAAGTTATTTTCTTTAATCCGACAGGCAAACTAATGAAATCTAATCGTTTCAGTAGATCGATCATCGGTCCTTGAAAGTCTAGCGGCGGAGTTGCTGTGCCAAATGCCCACGCCATGATGTCAACATCCTGTTCTTCCAACAACCGTTCAAACCATGCATATTGTTCCGCATTCCAATCCTGGTGATAAGCATCAAAAAATCCGCCAACCATCGCGTCAGCTTCGCGTGTTCCCCGGTGTGACGCACGAAAACGAAGCATTCGGTTATAGGCATCTAAGTCCATTTGCGATGTCCTTTGGGGAATTGATGTAGATTTGAACGATATCGGGTTTATACATGGCCCTAACCATGCGTCCCGATATACTCAATCCGTTATTTGCCGAAGTGCGCAGTTTAAAAGGTGTTGGTCCAGGATTGGCCAAGCCGTTGGAGCGGCTGCGTTTGGAGCGTATAAAGGACCTGTTATACCATTTTCCCGCACACTGGACATATCGCCGTGCGGTCTCAAAACTCGACGTGGCCGACGTAGGGGAGAATATCATCATCCGCTTGGTCATTGCGGATCATCGCGCCGGATCGTCCCCGCGCGCGCCAACGCGTATTTTCGCAAGCGATGCCGAAGGTAATTACATAACGCTGACCTTTTTTGGCCGCAATGGGGGATGGGCGCGCAAGCAATTGCCGCTGGGTGAAGAGCGCATCATATCTGGCAAGCTGGAGCGATATGGTGATGAACTGCAAATGGTGCACCCTGACCATATGGAGCCCGTGGGCAGTACTTCTTCGCCGGGCCTTGCTGAGCCCGTATACCCTCTGTCAGAGGGGCTTACCAACAAACGCATAGGGCAATTGGTGGGTGACGCCATGGCGCATATTCCAATATTGCCGGAATGGATTGATGCGGGGCTGCTGGCAACAAAAGGCTGGGCCGGATGGTCATCATCGCTTTCTGCGGTGCACCGTAAGGACGATGAAGCAACACGCGACCGGCTTGCATATGATGAGCTGTTTTCCAACCAGCTTGCCATGCGCCTTGTTCGCGCGGCTATGGATCGTAGGCGCGGCATACCGATAGTTGGGACGAATGCTTTGGTCGAACGTTTGCAATTGCCTTTTGCATTAACGGGAGCGCAATCGCGAACGATTAAAGAGATTGAAGGGGATATGCAGCAATCCCGGCCTATGCTGCGATTGTTGCAGGGCGATGTGGGTTCAGGTAAAACGATGGTAGCGCTAATGACATTATTGCGCGGCGTAGAGGCTGGGTTTCAGGGTGCTTTTCTTGCGCCAACAGAAATATTGGCAAGACAGCATTTTGCCAATTTACAGCAATTGCTTTCTGGCCTGCCCGTTAACATTGCCATTCTGACGGGCCGCGACAAAGGCAAAGCGCGCGAAGCGACATTAATGGGGCTCGCCGATGGATCCGTTCACATACTGGTCGGAACGCATGCGATTTTTCAAGAAGCTGTAACCTATAAATCACTTGGCATTGCTGTGATCGATGAACAGCATCGTTTCGGCGTTAGCCAGCGATTGATGTTGTCCCGCAAAGCTAAAGCCGTGCCGCATTTGCTAGTTATGACGGCAACGCCGATCCCGCGCACACTGGCTTTGGCCTGCTATGGAGAGATGGATAGCTCGCAACTCGACGAACTGCCGCCTGGACGCACACCTGTTGAAACCCGCGTTATGTCATCTGAACGATTGGCGGAATTGGTCGAAGGTGTGTCAAGGCATCTAGCGGCGGGTAAACAAGCATTTTGGGTGTGTCCTCTGGTCGAAGAGAGCGAACATAGCGATCTGGCCGCAGCAGAACAGCGCGCAGCCCAGTTGCGCCTGCGTTTTGGCGATCAGGTTGCGCTGGTACATGGCCGCATGAAAGGTCCGGAAAAAGATGCCGTCATGGAGGCATTTATCGCTGGTAAAACCCGGCTTTTGGTGGCGACAACAGTGATCGAAGTGGGCGTCGATGTTCCCAATGCCAGCCTAATGATTGTTGAGGCTGCCGACCGTTTCGGTTTGGCGCAGTTGCATCAGCTGCGCGGACGGGTTGGGCGCGGCGCAGAAAAATCGATTTGCTTGCTGGTTCGCAGTGCACAGATTGGTGAAGTTGCAAGATCTAGACTGGCATTGATGCGAGAGACAAATGATGGATTTCGCATTGCCGAGGAGGACATGAAATTGCGTGGTTCAGGTGAGTTGCTGGGCACACGCCAATCGGGTGACAGCCCGTTTCGCATTGCGACAGCGGAACAGGTCCGGGCGCTAATTGGAACGGCGTCTGATGATGCCAAATTATTACTTGAGCGGGATGGCGGCCTATCCGGTTTGCGGGGAGAGGCAGCCAAAATCGCATTATATCTGTTTGAGCGTGATGCCGGAGTGGCAACGCTGCGCGGCGGGTAATTTGCCGATTTATCGAAGCTTTGGCGTGACTTTTTCAAGCATTCCCAAAAATTCCGGAACGCGGATCACACGTTCAAATTGAAATCCAGCGCGTTTATCGACTGTCCAAATCAAATGAGCCTCGATGCGGCCAACTTCGGGTAAACGCAGATCTATCCGGTCACCGCGTTCAAAACTCTCGTTATCATCGGTCATAAAGCCATGCGCCGAAATATTGATAATATGAATCCGCTTGTCGCCGTGCAATTTGCTTTCCGCCAAGACGGTATAATCAGCACGGTGACGTGCTGCCCTGCGTAAATCATATTCATTCTGCGGTGTTGGAATTACCATTTTTGCGTCCCTTATCCCTGTTCATGCGATTTTACATATCGCAAAAAAGTAAGAAGAAATCGTAAAGCTGGAAACCATTAATGGGAACGTTATCAAATAAACTTGAGTAATCCGTGCTTTTTCTTTCCAGCTGAAATTTTAACAGCATCAGATTGAGCGGGAATTAGGGCAGATTCATCGGATATCGTGATTCCGTTGATACGAGCGCCACCGCCCTCAATCAGACGTTTTGCTTCTTTACGTGATGTCGCAAAATTCAGCGCTAATAGCGCATCAACAATTGAAATTTCGGGCAATTCCGTATTTGCTGATGGTAAATCGTCACCTGTACCGCCACTGGCAAATGTTTGTTGTGCAGTTGCAGCAGCGGCAACAGCAGCTTCGTCACTACGGCATAGTGCCGTCGCTGCATTTGCTAAAATTACCTTTGCATCGTTAATTTCACTGCCAGATAAATTTTCTAACTTTGTAATTTCATCTAAAGGCAAATCGGTGAATAACCGCAAAAATTTGCCAACATCGCGGTCATCGGAATTTCGCCAAAACTGCCAATAATCATAATTGGATAACTGGTCTTCATGCAGCCAAATCGCACCACTGACCGATTTGCCCATTTTCGAACCATCAGCTTTGGTTATCAGCGGCGTTGTAACGCCGTATAATTCTGTGCCATCAATCCGTCGTCCTAGTTCAATACCATTGACGATATTGCCCCATTGATCGGATCCTCCCATTTGCAAACGGCAGGAATGACTGCGTGACAACTCTAAAAAATCATAAGCCTGCAAAATCATGTAGTTAAATTCCAGAAACGTCAGCGGTTGTTCCCGCTCCAACCGCAACCGTACCGAATCAAATGTGAGCATGCGGTTGATAGTAAAATGGCGGCCAACATCGCGTAACAAATCTACATAGCCAAGCTTATCCAGCCAATCGGCATTGTTGACCATAACGGCATCGGTTGGACCATCGCCAAATGTCAGGAACCGTTCAAATATTCGCCGTATAGACGCGATATTCTGGGTGATACCATCGGTATCAAGAAGCTTTCGAACCTCATCTTTGCCAGATGGATCGCCAACTTTTGTCGTACCGCCGCCCATCAAAACGATGGGTTTATGCCCCGCCTGCTGTAATCTACGCAGCAACATCACAGAAACCAGATTGCCCACGTGCAGCGACGGCGCAGTGGCATCGAAACCGATATAGGCTGGAACCACCTGTTTCGTGGCCAAGCTATCGAGAGCACCCGGATCGGTAATTTGGTGGATATAACCGCGGTCATTTAGTAAGCGGAGCAATTCGGATTGGTAATGTGTCATCATCAGTCGCCTTACAGCGGGAGCGCGCCTTGGACAATATGTTGCATCCAATATACCACGCGTTAGTATGCCACGCGAAAACGCCAGCCACGTATATCGAATCAATTCAAATCTGTTGTGAAATATCCGCAGAAGGGCAGTTGTGGCTTCGGTATCATATCGAAGTACCCGAACCGATGATCGTAACCGCACCGCGCACGGCCCCAATGCGCGCGAATCTCCTTTGGAACACGACGTGTTTTGAGGCATTTTTGGCGATCGGCGATGAACCAGAATATATCGAATTCAACTTCTCACCGTCCACCCAGTGGGCAACATTTGAGTTTACTGGATATAGAAAAGATGCCGCAGATTTGATTTTGCCGGCGGCACCGGAAATTCATCTTGATATGAGCAACAGCCATTTCGCATTAGAGGCTACTGTGCAATTGCCGCTGCAATGGCATCATAACCTTTATTTCGCCGGGGTTACGGTCGTTGCAGAAGAACCGGACGGGACTAAATCTTATTGGGCATTGGCTCACAAAAAAGCAGAACCCGATTTTCATGATCGCTCTTGCTTTAAATTGCAACTGGAGGCAGCAGCAAAGCTATGAAAACGGGAATTGACAGACTCATCGCTGAACCAGAATTGCGCAATGTATTGCACGGGAAGCGCGTTGCTTTGTTGGCGCATCCTGCCTCTGTAACATCGGACTTAACGCATTCACTCGATGCACTGATTGCACTTGATGACCTTAATATTAGCGCCGCATTTGGGCCGCAGCACGGAATGCGCGGGGATAAACAGGATAATATGATGGAGACGGAGGATTTTACCGATCCTGTTCATGCGATTCCTGTATTTAGTCTTTACGGCGAAGTGCGCCGCCCAAATGGGCAGATGATGGGCACGTTTGATACAATATTGATCGATATGCAGGATCTTGGTTGCCGTATATATACGTTTATTACGACTTTACGGTACATGCTGGAGGCTGCAGCTGAACATGGTAAGGCGGTTTGGGTGCTCGATAGGCCAAATCCCGCAGGTCGTCCAATTGAGGGACTTACCCTGCAAGAGGGGTGGGAAAGCTTTGTAGGTGCGGGGCCAATGCCTATGCGCCACGGCATGACATTGGGGGAGCTTGGTCATTGGTTCATCGATCATTTTGGTATCAATGTGGATTACCGTGTTATTGAAATGCACGATTATGATCCAGCCGCCGCGCCAGGATTTGGGTGGCCAAGTGAAGAACGTATCTGGATCAACCCTAGCCCCAATGCCCCAAATGTGATGATGGCGCGTGCCTATGCCGGAACCGTAATGCTGGAGGGCGCGACTTTATCAGAGGGCAGGGGAACGACGCGGCCTTTGGAATTATTCGGTGCGCCCGATATTGATGCCCGTGCTGTTATCGCGGAAATGCGCCGTATCGCGCCCCAATGGCTGGCAGGTTGCATATTGCGGGAATGCTGGTTTGAACCAACATTTCATAAACATATGAAAACCCTGTGTCATGGCGTCCAAATTCACTGCGAGGGCCCTGACTATGATCATGTTGCTTTCAAGCCATGGCGTATCCAGGCTCTCGGTTTCAAGGCCATCCGAAACTTATATCCTGATTATGATCTTTGGCGCGATTTTCCATATGAATATGAAATTGGAAAGCTGCCTATCGATGTAATTAACGGAGGACCAAAATTGCGCGAATGGGTTGATAATCCCGCATCCACAGCCGACGATCTAGACAAGATTGCTATACGCGATGAACATGATTGGGAAGCCATTCGGGCAAAATATCTGTTATATTAACTCTTCCGGCTCAACTCCCGCATCGCGTCGTCTAGGCCGCCCAATGTGAGTGGATACATACGGTCGTTCATCAATTCTTTGATGATTTTGGTGGACTGCGAATATCCCCATTGTTTTTCTGGAACAGGGTTCAGCCATACTGAAGAAGGATACGTATTGGTCATGAGGTGCAACCATACCGCACCGGATTCCTCGTTAAAATGCTCCACAGAACCGCCGGGATGGGTGATTTCGTAAGGGCTCATTGCTGCATCACCGACATAGACGATTTTATAGTCGTGCGGAAATTTATGCAGCACATCCAATGTTGGCGTACGCTCTGCAAAGCGCCGTTTATTATCTTTCCATAACCCTTCATATGGACAATTATGAAAATAGAAAAACTCCATATTTTTGAATTCGCTGGTGGCTGCACTGAATAACTCTTCACACAGCTTTATAAACGGATCCATCGACCCGCCAACATCAAGCAGCAGCAACAATTTTATCGTGTTGCGGCGCTCTGCGCGCATTTGAATGTCAAGCCAGCCTTGCTTCGCCGTCCCGCGTACAGTGGCATCAATATCGAGCTCCTCTTGCGCACCTTCACGCGCAAATCGGCGCAACCTTCGCATCGCTACCTTGATATTGCGCGTCCCTAATTCACGTGTGCTATCCAGATTTTGAAATTCGCGCTTCTCCCAGACTTTTACCGCACGCTTGTGTTTCGATTCGCCGCCAATACGAACGCCTTCGGGGTTATAACCATTGTTTCCGTAAGGAGATGTTCCCCCTGTTCCAACCCATTTGCTACCGCCCTCATGGCGTTCCTTTTGCTCTTCCAAACGCTTTTTAAGGGTGTCCATGATCTCGTCCCAGTCACCCAAAGCTTTAATCTCGGCCATTTCTTCTTCAGTGAGATATTTTTCGGCAACCGCCTTTAACCAATCTTCGGGAATTTCTTGAGGATTGGTTCCATAATCGGTCAGCAAGCCTTTAAAAACCTTGTTGAATACCTGATCGAACCGATCAAGTAGACCTTCATCCTTTACGAAAATCGCGCGGGAGAGATAATAAAACTCCTCAGGCGTCCGCTCAATCACATCACGGTCAAGCGCCTCCAGAAGGATCAAATGTTCCTTCATACTGGCCGATATGCCTGCCGTTCGCAATTCGTCTAGGAAGTTGAAGAACAATTCAGCTATCCATTCCGCCGCGCCATAAAGGCCAGTCTCTCAAATAGCATCACATCTTGCTCATTCTTAAGCAGCGCGCCGTGCAGGGGGGGTATGGCCTTGGTGGGGTCTTTGTTTTGCAGGACATCAAGCGGCATATCTTCGGAAAGCAACAATTTCAGCCAATCGAGTAGCTCGCTGGTGCTTGGCTTTTTCTTTAGGCCGGGAACATCGCGGACTTCGTAGAAAATATCCATTGCCTTCGACACCAAGATTTTTTGAATGTCTGGAAAATGGACATCAATAATTGCCTGCATCGTCACGCAGTCAGGGAATTTGATATAGTGGAAGAAACAGCGGCGCAGGAATGCATCCGGAAGTTCTTTTTCGTTGTTCGAAGTTATGATGATGATCGGCCGTTCGCGCGCCGTAATGGTCTCGTGTGTTTCGTAAACGTCGAAACTCATCCGGTCGAGTTCTTGCAGCAAATCGTTGGGGAATTCGATGTCGGCTTTGTCTATTTCGTCGATCAGTAATACTGGCAGAACCGGACTTTCAAAGGCCTCCCACAATTTACCTTTTTTGATATAGTTCCTAATCTCATGAACGCGTTCGTCGCCCAATTGGCCATCACGCAGCCGTGCGACCGCATCATATTCATATAAACCCTGATGCGCTTTGGTTGTGGATTTGATGTTCCATGTAATTAATGGCGCACCCATGGCTTTGGCGATTTCTTCGGCCAAAACGGTTTTGCCCGTACCCGGTTCTCCCTTAACCAGCAAAGGCCGGCGCAGCGTTGTTGCGGCATTGACGGCAACTTTCAGGTCGTCGGTTGCGACGTAATTTTCAGTTCCGGTAAAACGGGCAATTTTTTCCATTGGCTATCCAATCTTAATCGTTCGATTAAGAGCGTTAAGTGGACAAGAAAATCTTTGCAACCTTGTTCTTGGGGATTAACCGCAATTTATCATTTCATTGTGCCGTGCGGCGATCAATTGCCACAAACCCCGTTGCTGCCCCAACAACTGCTGCGCGCCAAACATCATAGCGCGGCTCGCCGCGTCGTTCGCGGCAAGCTTTTCTGCAAGTATTTGGCTTTCCATCGCCATAGGCATATCGGCAAAATCGGGATTTAGACCAAGGTTTATTGCACACGCCTCCAAAACGGCGCGTGTATCTTGCCAATCCAGTACAAACGCGATTGCTGCACCAGCGGCGCAACCCTTGCGATCCGACGTGGCAATCATGCGAAAGTTTTTTACTTGACCCGTTACCAGTGCGGTAACTTTATCCTGACCCAATTGCCGGGTTACGGGACCTGCAGCAACGGTTAAACGATTGAGAAAACTGCGTTCTAATGCAAAGGCATTTATAGTTTTAACAAACCATCCGCGCGCTTCATCATCCACAATTTTGGTTGCCGCATAGTCAACCACACCAGGTAAACGGCCATGCGCAATACACATGAAATGGGCAATATCCGCCACCAATGCCGGGCGAATATTTTTTACAGAACTTCTAAGGTCTGGTGACTCGCGGCTGTCATCAAGATATTTCAGCATCGGCAAAACCGCGCTCTTGCTTCCCTCATGCGCTACAAAGCGCACAAATGAACTGCCGAATTCGGCGATTCCATCGGGGCGGGCCAAGTTATCCATGCATGTCTCCAACGCGCCGCAAATTGGTTGCGAACACTTATCGAAGATGTATTTAGCAAGAAGTTCTAAAGGACTGGTTTACAAGTTGTGCCATTTTCAGGATTATTGATCGAGAAAACTGCGCATTTTCCGGCTTCGTGATGGATGCTTCAGCTTGCGCAGTGCCTTTGCTTCGATCTGACGTATACGCTCGCGCGTAACCGAAAATTGTTGGCCAACCTCTTCCAATGTGTGGTCAGTATTCATGCCAATACCAAAACGCATGCGCAGAACGCGTTCCTCACGAGGGGTCAGGCTAGCCAAAACACGGGTGACTGTTTCTTTCAGATTGGCTTGTATCGCTGCATCAACGGGAATAATGGCATTTTTGTCTTCGATGAAATCGCCAAGATGCGAATCTTCCTCATCGCCAATCGGCGTCTCTAGGCTGATTGGTTCTTTGGCAATCTTCATCACCTTACGCACTTTTTCCAGCGGCATGGAAAGCCGTTCAGCCATTTCCTCAGGTGTTGGTTCGCGGCCTTGTTCGTGCAGGAATTGGCGGCTTGTGCGCACCAGTTTGTTGATCGTTTCGATCATATGCACCGGAATCCGAATGGTCCGCGCCTGATCTGCGATTGAACGGGTGATCGCTTGACGGATCCACCATGTTGCATAGGTGCTGAATTTATATCCGCGGCGATATTCGAATTTATCAACCGCTTTCATCAGGCCGATATTACCTTCTTGAATAAGATCAAGGAATTGCAGGCCGCGATTGGTATATTTTTTCGCAATGGAAATCACGAGGCGCAGGTTGGCTTCTACCATTTCTTTTTTCGCGATACGCGCTTCCCGCTCGCCCTTTTGCACCATATTAACGATGCGGCGGAACTCGCTGAGCGACATGCCCGTCGCAGAGGCAATATCAGAAATTTCGCTGCGGATGCGTTCGACGGCATCAACTTCATTTTCAGCAAATGCTGTCCATTTCTTGTCGATCCCGGCAACTTCGGCCATCCAGTTTTCGTCAAGCTCATGGTCGACATATCGATCCAGAAACTGGCGGCGCGGCACTTTATGACGCTCTGCTAGACGCAGCATCTGTCCGCCAAGCGCGGTCAATCTCCGATTGAACGAATAAAGCTGGTCAACCAAAAATTCGATTTTATTGGCGTGGAATTTTACGCTTTCAACTTCGGCAGTTAATTCTTCACGTAATTTGTGATACTTATTCTCGGTAGCTTGCGACAATTCTTCGCCAGCACCCAATGCAACCATGCGGTCATTTTGGATTTTAGAGAATTTTTTGAACAAGTCTGTGATTGTTGAAAACTTCTCTAAAGCGCCAGGCTTTAATGCCTCTTCCATCTGGGCAAGGCTAAGGGTGTTATCTTCTTCCTCTTCCTCAACCGGGCGCTTGCGTTCGGTTATATTGCCGTCCTCATCTTCGATAGTTTCGGGTTCTTCCTCAACCTCTTCTTCTTCCTTAAAGGATGGGCCAGCGTTCTTTTCGCTGATTTCGCCGTCGTCTTCTTCGTCGTCCGTTAGGTTTTCCGGCGCAGGCTCTTTTGAAAGCATGGCGTCTAGATCAAGAATCTCGCGCAGTTGCATTTCGCCGTTGTTCAACGCGTTCGACCAATCGATGATCGCGTGGAAAGTAATCGGACTTTCACACAAGCCCAAAATCATCGTATCGCGGCCAGCCTCGATCCGCTTTGCAATTGCGATTTCGCCTTCGCGGCTAAGCAATTCTACGGCGCCCATCTCACGCAAATACATCCGAACGGGATCGTCAGTGCGTTCACCAGTGCCGGTTTTCTTAACCGTTGATGTCAGTGAGCGGGGATCATTTTCGCTGATATTATCAATTGTTTCAACTTCTTCTTCGGCTTCTTCTGTGCTGTCCTCATCGCTTTCGACAATGTTGACGCCCATTTCAGAGATTGCCGACATAACATCTTCAATCTGTTCCGATGACATTTGGTCCTGCGGTAAAGCAGCGTTCAATTCGTCATATGTCAAGAACCCGCGGCGCTTGGCTTTGGCCAGCAGCTTTTTAATATTCGCGTCGTTCAGGTCGATCAGCGGTGCGTCGCCATCGGTTTTGTCATCAGTTGCCAATGTAAATATTCCCCGAATTCAATTTAATTGCACTCGCAACAGCCACCCTATTCGGCGTTGCCACGTTCCGTCAGCTCATAAATGCGCCGATCAAAATCTTCTTTTTCGCTTCGCAACCTTTGCTGCTCTGCGTAATTTTCTTCAGTAAGTTCCGCGCTTACCCGCAATGTTGCCAATTCTAAAGCCTGTTCCAACAACGGTCTATGCTTCATCAACCGGATCATCTCGCCCATATTTTTGGTTAGGATATTCCAGTCCGTTTCGTTTTCAGCATTTGTAATGCGGTTGAATGCAAATGCTTTTGCATCGCCCTGTAGAAGCGCTGATGCAAGATTATACAAGTGAGGGTCTAATATGGTAAGCAACCCCTCACTATCAAGTGTTTCTTTTAAGATTGTTGCATCGATCATCGCGGACAATAAATCTGCGAGATTCGCATTTTTAGGCAGGCACTCGCTTAAGGTTTCGCGGTGCGCCAAAATCAACTTTGGATGGCGCAATAGATTGGCAATAACGCCTTGTACTAAAAGATCTGATCCTTGGCTGCTAATACCTCGCGCTTCATTGGTCAGCGGTCTATCGGGCGGTTTTTGCCAGCTTTTTTGTCCTCTGTTTTGCTTGCGTCCGAATGCAGTCGGACTAAAACTATTTCGCTGCTTTACGGCAAACAATTCGTCAAATCTCTCGCGGAATGCATCTGCATAATGGCGACGTATTTCGCCGTCAGCGATGTTGGCCATATGCAATCCAAGCCGTTGTTTCAGGCCGGCACGATCCTCTGGCGTAGCCAATGATCCAGCAGCGACCTCTGATTTCCAAAGCCTTTCAACAAGCGCTTCCGATGATTCGAGCAAATTTAGCAGCGCCTGTGCTCCCGATGATTTCAGCAAATCATCCGGATCTTGCCCGTCAGGCAAAGTCACAAATTGCAAACTGTGGCCAGGTTTTAACAAAGGCAGGGCGCGGCCTGCCGTACGCAATGCCGCTTTTTGGCCTGCATTGTCTCCATCAAAACATAGCAGCGGCTTTTCGGTCATCCGCCACAACATCTCGATTTGCTGTTCGGTCAATGCCGTTCCCAAAGGCGCAACGGCATCGGCAAAACCGGCCTGCGCCAGCGCGATAACATCCATATATCCCTCAACTACAATCACGCGGCCCGTGCTGCGCGATGCGGGGGAGCAGATGTTCAGGTTGTAAAGCGTTCGGCCCTTGTCGAACAACGGTGTGTCGGGGGAATTAAGATATTTGGGTTCGCCGTCACTCAATATACGCCCGCCAAAGGCAATAACACGGCCCCGCGCATCGCGTATCGGGATCATCAGGCGTCCGCGAAACCGGTCATACGGTTCTTTGTCATCGACCTTAATCAGCATCCCTGCTTCAACCAGCATCGGGTCACCAAATTGTTTTAGTGCGCTGCGCAACGCGTTACGGCTATCAGGGGCATAGCCGAACCCGAATTGCTGGATTATGTCAGCGCGAAGCCCGCGTTTTTGTAAATATGTCCGCGCTTCGGTGCCATCTATCCCATTCAAAGCGTTTACAAAATAATCCTGCGCTGCTGCCATGACGTCGTGTAATCCAGCGCGTTCTTCGGCTTGTTTGGCGGCGCGCGGGTCAGCAGCGGGAACCTGCATTCCAGCGGTGTCGGCCAGTTCCTTGACCGCGTCCATGAATGACAAACCTCGTTGATCGGTCATCCACCGGATTGCGTCGCCATGCGCGCTGCATCCGAAACAATGATAGAAACCTTTCTCATCATTGATTGTGAAACTGGGTGTTTTTTCATTATGAAACGGACAGCATGCCTTAAACTCACGTCCTGCTTTGGTGACTTTTATGGAACGGCCGATCAATGCGGAAAGCGATGTCCGCGCACGCAATTCATCCAGCCATTGAGGTGTTAGAGCCATGGTCCCGTTTCAATAAATGCACATGCCGCAGAGGCGGTGAGTTAACGGCGTTTAGCTCAATTCATCCAGCGCTGCATCATCCAATGATCCCGGTACGACAATCACCGGGCATTGCAGCGTCCCTGCATTATTTCCGGCAAAGTGCGTTACCAGCGGACCCGGCGCACCGTTTGCCGCCGCGCCAAGCACCAAAGCCGCTATTTCGGGATGTTCCTCCAGCATTGCTTTAACCACGTCGACGCCTTCGCCCGATTTTACCGTAATATTGGGACGCAAGCCGGATTCTGCAAATATGGCGCCTGCCGCTGTGGTAACCAATTCTTCGGCGCGGCTTAATGCTTCGGCCTCCATTGTGGCCTGAACCCCGCCCCATGCAACAAAATCAGCCTGTTCAACTAGCGCCAATATGTGCACCGCGCCATTTGTTTTTGCTGCGCGGCGGGACGCAAAGCGCAGTGCGAGCCGTGCTTCGTCTGTTTCGTCGATTACCACAAGATAAGTGCGCATTTATTACCCCCGGGCCACTTGGCCATATAATATCGCGTATGCCTGCGCGAATTATGCCGTCGATGCAACCAATAGCGACTTGACGTAGGGGAAATGCCGCCTCTATTCGGGAGATTGATATTGCTGATTATTAAAAGGCTCGAATATGCCCACCGAACTTAAAATGCCCGCGCTTTCCCCGACAATGGAAGAGGGCACATTGGCCAAATGGCTTGTCAAAGTGGGCGACAGTGTATCGTCGGGTGATTTGCTTGCCGAAATCGAAACCGACAAAGCGACGATGGAGTTCGAGGCCGTTGATGAAGGTATAGTGACCGAGATTTTGGTGGCTGAGGGAACAGACGGGGTGAAGGTCGGTACTGTTATTGCGATTATTCAAGGTGAGGATGAAGGGGAGGTTGCCGCGCCAAAGGCAACCGAACCAACAAAAGCCGTTCGTACGGAGGCCCTGAGCTCGACGAAGGGCGACGTACAGGTTGCACGGGCGTTACCTGCGCCTGCCGCCGCATTATCAGCAGCAATGGTAAAATCACCCGCGCCTCAGGCTAGCGAACGCATCATAGCATCGCCGCTGGCCAAACGGATCGCGGCGGAAAAAGGGCTTGATCTGTCTGGCGTGACAGGCACTGGTCCTAATGGCCGGATAGTAAAGGCAGATGTTGAGGGGGCATCTGTATCCTCCGTTCGCGCTGAGCCTGTCGAAGCGCAGATCGCGTCACCGTCACCATCTGCGCCCCCACCAGCGGTGATACCTGATGGCAGCATCCCGCACGAGGTTATAAAGCTTTCCAACATGCGCAAAACGATTGCGCGCCGTTTGACCGAGAGCAAGCAAACCGTGCCGCATATCTACCTTACCGTCGATATACGTCTTGATGCGCTGCTGAAACTCCGCGGGGAATTGAACGCGTCGCTGGAGGGCCGCGGCATCAAGCTGTCGGTCAACGATATGCTTATCAAGGCGCTCGGCGTTGCGCTGCGCGAAGTGCCGGCGTGCAATGTCAGCTTTGCGGGCGATACTATGCTGCAATATAGCCGCAGCGACATCAGCGTTGCTGTGAGCATTCCGAACGGCCTGATTAC
>JANOKA010000182.1:0-6454 GCA_031418995.1 Sphingomonadales bacterium
CACTCACGCGGCATTGCTGGATCAGGCTTTCGCCCATTGTCCAATATTCCCCACTGCTGCCTCCCGTAGGAGTCTGGGCCGTGTCTCAGTCCCAGTGTGGCTGATCATCCTCTCAGACCAGCTAAAGATCGTCGCCTTGGTAAGCTTTTACCTTACCAACTAGCTAATCTTACGCGGGCTCATCCTTAGGCGATAAATCTTTGGTCTTTCGACATCATACGGTATTAGCACAAATTTCTCTGAGTTATTCCGTACCTAAGGGCAGATTCCCACGCGTTACGCACCCGTGCGCCACTAAACTTCAGGCCGAAGCCTTGGTTTCGTTCGACTTGCATGTGTTAAGCATGCCGCCAGCGTTCGTTCTGAGCCAGGATCAAACTCTCAAGTTTGAATCCAAAACAATCTCGGCACGGATAAATCCGCTAACCGACAGAGCTCGAACTTTCAGGCGTTGTTCCTGCACAATAATTCTATACATGGTATAGGACATATGCGCTGAACGACTATTTTATTAACCAAGCACCCGGGGCCTAAAAACCCCCGGACCTGGCGCCGTCGCCCACATGTCCCTTCATCTTTTATCACAATGTCAAAGAGCCTACCGACAAGAAAAACGGACACCTATGGTTCCCTGATATTACTACCAGAGGAATAGGTGACCTTAATGTTGGCGACCAGGGCGGTAAAACTTGGCGTCTCGCCGTCCGGTGAACAGGCCTCTAAGGGGGTCTATTGATTCGGTCAACCGCCTTTTGCAATTTTATTACAAAAACTTTTGCTTGCCCCGCGCTGGCCACGTTTTGGTAAGCTTTCGCGCCTACTGAGGGCGTATGAGCAACGCTGCCGATACCCCCGTCATAAGCGATACTGATTTCGCGCGCCGTGTGAAATCGGCGGTTTTCTGGCGTTCCGGCACCCAAATCATATCACAGCTGGTCAGCTGGATCGCTACATTTGCGGTTATTCGCCTGCTCACACCCGCTGATTACGGGTTGTTTGCTATGACTTCGGTTATTCTGGTGTTTATGAACTTTCTGAACGGTTACGGGTTGGCCAGCGCCTTAATCCAATCGGAAAAAGTCGCTCCGCTACGCATTCGCCAAGCTTTTGGTTTGTTGATTCTTATGAATGTTACACTGGCAATAGTGCAATATTTGGCCGCACCGCTCGCTGCGCTGTATTACAGAGAGCCTCAGGTTGCTGAAATGCTGCGCTGGCAATCGCTTATATATCTCGCAACCCCTTTTCTGGTTCTGCCAGAAGCACTGGTGAGCCGGAATTTGGAGTTCCGCAAACCCGCCATAATCAATTTGACCACGGCTACGCTGGGCGCGATTTTGTCATTTGCCTTTGCTTATAACGGCTTTGGAGTTTGGACATTAGTATGGACGCCGATCATCCTGTTCTGGGTTCGCGCTGTGATGCTGGTTTACGCCACACGTTTTTTTTATTGGCCCAGCTTTAATTTTAAGGGAACCGGCAGCATGATCGGGTTTGCTATGACGGTGCTCGTCGCGCAAGGTTTCTGGATCATCCAAAGTCAGAGCGATCTGTTTATCGCTGGACGCGTCTTTAACATACACGATTTGGGCCTGTATGCAGAAGCGCTTTTCCTGACCCAGATTTTTGCAGCCAAATTTGTACCGCCTCTAAACGAAGTTGCCTTCCCCGCGTATTCGCGCATTCAAAACGATAAATCGGCGATGTCATATTCTTTCCTGAAAGCCATGCGGCTCATCATGCTGATCGCGTGTCCATTATATGTCGGGCTTTCTGTGTCTGCGGGACCCGTGGTCGCAACGCTGATGGGCCCAAAATGGCTTGAGGCGATACCGCTTATCCAAATACTCGCGCTTGCGATGCCATTCATGACATTGCAGATTTTATTCGGACCGCCGATCAATGCGCTGGGAAAGCCCAATATCACCTTGCAAATTGCAATGGTCGGCGCGATATTGATGCCAGTAATTTACCTGATCGCCGTCCCCTACGGAGCAAAGGGACTGGCGTGGGCATGGTTGATCGGACTGCCCCTGTTATTGGTATTCACAATCTGGCGTGCTGGACAAATGTTTGGCGTCACACTGGGCAGCGTGGCTGCGGCATGCTGGCCGGGGTTTCTATCCGCGTCCTTCATGGGCATGGCTGTATGGGCCGCCGACATTATGTGGATCGCAGAGATAACCCGCAATCTGTTACCCGCTCTACATCTTGCGATCTTGGTTGCCATTGGCGGCATCACATACGCAGCTTTGCTATGGTTTACCGCAAGAGACAGCGTGCTTGAAATTATCGCTCTGCTAACCAAGCGTAAGTCGAGCCCGCAAGATACGGGCGTATAAAGCTAACTTCCGAACCGTGTTGGCAAACAAAATGTAAAACTGAAAATAACACTTTCCTACAAATGATGTGATGTGGTTGAACGGAGTTGAAAGCGGCTCTTTGAAAATTTAGCATCCGCATCATCATCTGGATTGGCGATTTGAGGCGATTTGGGATTTAGACAAATTTCCCAATCCCCAATTTTTGTCCGGTCCGAAGCCTGTTTTTCAACAACCAGAGCATGTATTAAAACAGCAATAGCGTGTAACCTTTGTAACCATCGCAGACCCCGCTTTGTTATCCGTGCTACTGCCTGTGCGGGCTGTATGCGTTTCGCGCGGCGATTGTTTACGGCTTCAACAATCCAATCTCAATCAACCGCTCGCGCAGGTAATCGTCCGCCAAGATGGGTTGCGGGTATCTGTCTGGATGATCCGCATCGATACATTGCGGCATAGTCTCGATTAAAAAATCGGATCGCAGGTGCAGGAAGTAGGGCATGGAATACCGGCTGTGCTGTGCACGTTCGCCTGCTGGATTAACTACACGGTGCGTTGTTGACGGCAACTTGTTATTCGTCAGCCGCTGCAGCATATCGCCGACATTGACCGCTAGCCCGCCCGGCGGAGGTGAAACACCTAACCACGCGCCATCGGGGCGTAAAATCTCCAGCCCGGCCTCTTCAGCGCCAAGCAATAACGTGATCAAATTTATGTCCTCGTGTGCGCCAGCCCGTATCGCGCCATCCGCTGGCCCTGCAATCGGCGGATAATGCAGCAACCGGAGCACACTGTTGCCGTCCAATATCGCAGGATCAAACCAGTCCGCCTCCAACCCTAAATACCGTGCAACAGCGGATAATATCTGCGCGCCAGCGCGGTCAAATTCGGAATATAACTGGCTGAATACCGATTGGAATTCGGGCATATCGTGCGGCCAGATATTGTCCGCCATAGACGTCCGTAGCGGACTGTTCGCGGGTAAGTCGCGGCCAATATGCCAAAACTCTTTCAAATCGTGATGCGCCGCGCCCTTCGCAATTTCTGTCTTAAACGGAGTATAACCGCGCGCACCGGCAGCACCCTCGCTAAAGCCAACGCGTTTATACGCTTCATCACGGTCAAAAAGCTGCGCGGTTAACTCCCAAGCCCTGCTGATAAGCGCAGGATCAATTCCATGATCGACCACGACGGCAAATCCATATGATTGAAAGCTGGTGCCCAATGCTGTCCCGAGGGCATCAACATTATTATGGGCGAGCGAAATTACCTGCATCTGATTCATGGACATCGCAATAGCGATTGCTCTAATGCCCGGCTAGCAAATTGAGCCAAACCTGCGCAGGAGTAGAAAATTGTCGAAGCAATATTGGCTGATGAAATCCGAACCCGATGTTTACAGCTATGATGACCTGGTCGCAGAAGGCGAAGGCATGTGGGATGGTGTGCGTAACCATCTCGCCGCAATCCATATGCGCGCTATGAAAAAAGGCGATCTGGCATTTTTTTACCACAGTAATATCGGTATCGAAGTGGTCGCGATCATCACAATCAGCGGCGAGCATTTCATTGATCCTACCGATGAAAAAGCGAAGTTTGTCGCAGTGAAGGTTACACCGCTACGTAGACTTGCCAATCCGGTGACATTGAAAGCCATCAAGGCCAATCCGAAATTGGCCGAAATGGAACTGGTCCGTATGTCACGCCTGTCTGTGGCACCGGTACGTCCAGCGGAATGGAAAGAAATACTGAGAATGGCAGGAGAATAAAGCATGTCCAATATCTGTGTCCTAACCCCTGCGTCCGATTATTTCGAAGATAAAGAACCGCATTGCCGTTTGCTGGAGGGCGCAATGGGATGCGTGCCAGCTTATCGGCCATGGACCGAACCAGGCGACCTTAGCGAATTTAATTTGGTTATGCCGCTGCTCGCATGGGGATATCCGTATGACCCATCCCGCTGGTTCGGACTTCTGGACAAGCTAGAAACAGACGCCATAAAAATCGCCAACCCCGTCAGCATACTGCGGTGGAACAGCGACAAGGCGTATTTGATTGAGCTGGCTGACAATAACATTGCCGTAGTGCCGACATTAATGACGTCCGCCTTGGATGAAGCCGCTTTATGGGATGCTGCTGCGCATTTTGGCACCGGCAATTTGATTATAAAGCCGCCTATTTCTGGCGGAGCCTTTGGCACATATCGAATAAGCGCAGGCGATCCCATTCCTATTGATGTTGCTGGTTCGCGTATGATGATCCAGCCGTTTTTGCCTGCCATATCCAGCGAGGGCGAATATTCTTTATTTTATTTCGATGGCAATTTCAGCCATGCCATTATTAAGCGCCCCGCCGCTGGCGATTTTCGCGTGCAGGATTATCTGGGCGGAACCGAGGCGGCGGTTACCCCGCCAGAGGATGCCTATATTTTGGCGGAAGCCGCACTGGCCGCTGCACCTGCATTATGCCTATACGCCCGTGTTGATATGTTGCGCGATGAAGCGGGCGTGATGCGGCTAATGGAGTTGGAACTGACCGAGCCTTCTCTTTTCTTCAAATTCGCCCCCGATGGCGGAGCGATGTTTGCCGCGGCAGTACACGCACGACTTTAGAAACAAAACTACTCCATGCGGTAATCCGCAATAATATCGCCACATGCCAGCAGCTCTTCTTCATGAGCTACCTCGCGCCAGCTTTCGGTGAGAGCCTGTTTTTCCCAATCCTGCATTTCGGGATGGGATATGATAAATTCGGTCCACGCGCGTCCCGCAGCGCCGACGTCCAAACCATAAGTGCGCACCCGCCACGCCACAGGCGCAAAAAAGGCATCGGCGGCGCTGAACTCTGCGCCTGCCAGATAAGGGCCGCCAAACCGGGTCAGCCCATCATGCCATAACTCGTTTATCCGGGTAATATTGGCAAGCAACGCCGCCGACATCGGTTTTGGCTTTATTCGCACGCCGACATTCATGGTGCAATCATTGCGGAGCGCCGAAAATCCGCCATGCATTTCGGCTACGGCACATTGGGCCCACGTTCGTGCGTTGGGCTCCGTTGGCCATATGTCCGCATGACGGTCCGCCAAGTACATGGTTATGGCAAGAGTATCATGGATGACGCGGTCATCATCAAGCAGCACAGGGACCTGCCCCGTGGGAGAAAAGGTACGAAACGCGTCAAAGTTATCCGGCTTGGTAAATGGCTCCAACCGATCCACAAACGATATACCCAGCGCCCGCATCAAGAGCCATGGCCGCAGTGACCAGCTGGAATAGTTACGGTTTGCAGTGATAAGAGTGTATGTCATGATCCGTTCCATCTTAACCATAAGTGGCAAAACCACCTAGGAGCAATAAACAAAGATAACGGAAGAAATCAAAGAAAAAACTGGAGCGGGCGAAGGGATTCGAACCCTCGACCCCGACCTTGGCAAGGTCGTGCTCTACCCCTGAGCTACGCCCGCTTGAGCGGTTAAGGCGAAAGGTCTTCGTGCCTCAACGGGCGCGTTATTGCCTAAGATCGCATGAAATGCAATAGCATCGTGAAAACTCTGTTTAACCCTTAAAATGAAGCCTGAACATGCTAGCCACAAAATCCGAATTGATGACTTTTCTAGACAATCTTGGCCTTGCAACAGTTACGTTTGAGCATGAACCGGTGTTCACGGTTGAAGAAGCGCAAAAAGTTCATGGAAACATTTCAGGTGGGCATTGCAAAAATCTGTTCTGTAAGGATGAAAAAGGGGTGCTGTGGTTGATTGTGGCGCTGGAAGATGCGCGCATTGATTTAAAAGCAGCAAAGGATAAAATTGGCTCAAAGCGCCTTACATTCGGCAAGCCTGAGCTTTTGCTGGAGGTTTTGGGGTTGGAGCCAGGTTCGGTTAGCCCTTTTGGTTTGATCAATGATAAACAAGCAAAAACCAATGTTATTCTTGATGCTGCGATGATGAAACACCAGATACTGAATTTTCATCCGCTGAAGAATGATGCAACAACAACGATTGCTAGCACTGATCTGGTGACCTTCATCAAAGCCTGCGGCCATTCCCCACGCATAGTGGCGGTGAGCGATGACTTGTTATAATATCAGCCACTGCCCATTTAAGGTTTATCATGGATCATATGTTGCTTAAC
>JANOKA010000183.1:0-8944 GCA_031418995.1 Sphingomonadales bacterium
TGTTTGGAAGCAAGCGCCGGAATGGCCACTGCGCTGAGTATCAGCCGCAGATAATCGCGCCGCCGAGCCCGCGGCAACAGCAATATCTGCAACATATCCGAAGTCATTTCTGCATCTGCACTTAGCTGGAACGGCCCAGCAAAATATCGCCCCTTCAACACAAATGCCGCCTCGCATTGATGGGTTTGCCCATTTGCTCGCACTTCCAGTTTGTGGCGCGGCCAACGGGCCAGCAATTGTATCAGCGCTACGGCATAGGCAAGTCTGCCAATGCGCTGTTTCAATACGGTCGATACACTGGCGACGGCCAGACTGTCGGGGCCAACTGAAGCACATACCAGCATCGGATGGCGGTTAACCTCACCCAAATATAGCCGCGACGCTGTCTGTCCGCCAATAACACGGGCGACAAATTTTTTGGTATTGCGCGGATAAGATAGTTCGCGGGCCACCAGATTAACGGTGCCGCCGGGATACATACTGATCGGCGGCAGGCCCTTAACCCCGCGTAACCGCCCAATTGCATCACGCAACGTGCCGTCGCCGCCAGCAATGCACAAATGGCTGGCGGCGGGGGTAAGCGTCAGCAGATCTTCGCCATAGCTGTCGGCAAAATCGCAGGCATATCCAGCGCGTTCAAACGCACCTCGCAATGCGTCAAGCCGCAATTGACTGAAACTGCCCGACTTTGGGTTATATGCAATTACAACACGGTTGCCGAACATGCGCGTGATAAACTGTCAACGCAAACTGAGTTTGGAAACGGGATCAACGGGCTTGCGGTCTTTGCGAATTTCAAAATGCAATTGCGGTTGGTCGACATAGCCGGTTTCGCCGACATTACCGATTATTTGCCCCGCCTTAACCGTGTCACCGCGCGCGACTTGCAATTGTCCCAAATGGCCATAAGCTGTGACCCAGCCGCTGCCATGGTCGACCAGAATTAATCCGCCAAACACGCCAATTTCATTGCCGCTATAAACCACTACGCCGTCGCCAGAGGCGCGCACAGATACCCCGTTTGCTGCCGCAATATTGATCCCGTCATTCACTTTGCCTCCGCCCTTGCTGCCGAACCGAGACAGCAAAACACCGTCCAATGGCCAGCCGAAACTGCCGGAAAACGACGCTGGCCGGGCGATATTGCTGGCCAAAGATACAGGCACTGCCTGCGATGGGGTGGCCTCGGCAAAGGCTGGTTCACCGCTAGTGACAATATCATCAATGTTTAGCGAGAATGCCGCCGCCTGTTGTTCCGCCGACATTGTGCCAGCATCATAGGCTCCAGAAGTTACAGGCAAAGTCGCTGAAGCCGATGCGGCGGTGGGCAACCGCAGCCTTTGTCCGATGTTCAGGAGATAGGGCGCATCTAGCCTGTTCAGTGTCACAATTTCACTCCACGAAACGCCGTATGCGCGGGCAATTGCTATGCCCGTTTCGCCAGCATTGACGTTATGATACAGCCCGGACGGGATGACCAATTGCTGCCCCAATTTTAGGATGTATGGCGGCGACAAATTATTGACGCTGGCAATGTCCGCAAGCGACGCTCCCGTTTTGGATACAATGCGGTACAATGTGTCCCCGGCCTCGACCATATATGTTCCGCCCTCCACATCGCGGGAATTGCGTTCGACAGTGGCCGGGTTCCAGCTTTGTGTTGGCGTAATTACACCGCTTTCAGGGACAGGAAGCGGTACCTGCGCCGATGGCCGCGCCGATTGTATCCGGTAATCACCGCCCCCTTGCGGAATGCAACCTGTCAGCACCGCGCTCACAACGCTTAGGCAAAATATCACATAAAATTTGCGCATGCTGCTCCCCCCGAAACCCACTTTAACCGCTATACACCTGCTGCAATGCCATTAAGGATTGATGATGGGTTAGATCCAGCTGCAATGGCGTGACCGCAATAAAGCCTTCTTCGATCGCTTCCAAATCAGTGTCATGACCCGGCGTCTGTTCGATGCCGTGCAATCCGAACCAGTAATAATCATAACCTCTTGGGTCCGTGCCCTTGACGATTGAACCCCGGCCATAATCGTGAAAACCTTGCCGAACGCTGCGAATGCCCCTTACGGCATCGGGCTCCAACGGGGGAAAATTGATATTTATCAGCGTACGCGGCGCAAATTCCATGGTTAGCAAAGGTGCGATAACGCGTTCCCCCCATGCTTCTGCCGCCGCAAACGGTACGCTGTCGCCCATGCCTTCTTTGCTGTACACTTGGCTAAGCGCTATGGATCTGATCCCCGCAAGCGTACCCTCCATTGCCGCCGATACCGTGCCGGAATAGGTCACATCATCTCCCAAGTTCGCCCCGCGATTGATACCGGAAAGAATCAGGTCGGGTTTGTGGTCTTTCATTATCACGCCGACTGCCATCATGACGGAATCCGTTGGCGTTCCCGCCACAGAATAATGTTTCGGGCCATGTTCGCGCACACGAACGGGCTTGGACAAAGTCAACGAATGCCCCGCGCCCGAATTTTCATCGGCAGGGGCAACGATCCATACATCGTCACTAAACTTGCGCGCCAATGCCTCCAACACTTTCAATCCCGGCGCAGCAACGCCGTCATCATTGGTCAGTAAAATACGCATTATGCCATTGGCTCCAGTTTCTCAATTCCGCCCATATAGGGACGCAGTACGTCCGGCACAGTCACACTGCCGTCGGCTTGCTGATAATTTTCCAGCACAGCCACCAATGTGCGGCCAACCGCAAGACCGGAACCGTTTAGTGTGTGCACATATGTTGTGCCTTTTTCGCCGTCGGCACGATAGCGGGCATTCATCCGCCGCGCTTGGAAATCACCACAAAAAGAACAACTGCTAATCTCGCGGTATAGAGCCTGCCCCGGCAGCCAGACCTCAAGATCGTAAGTCTTCCGAGCGCCAAAGCCCATATCGCCGGTGCAAAGTAACAGTTTACGAAAGGGTAAGTTTAGCGCTTGCAATACGCTCTCAGCAGCGGCGGTCATTCGCTCATGTTCGGCACTACTGTCTTCAGGGCGAGTGATCGAGACTAGCTCAACCTTTTCAAACTGATGCTGACGGATCAAGCCTTTGGTATCTTTGCCAGCTGCACCCGCTTCGGATCGGAAGCAAAGCGTGAGTGCAGTCATACGTATTGGTAACGCGGCATCGGCTAGTATTGCACCGCCCACGCTGCTCGTTAGCGATACTTCCGCTGTTGGAATTAACCAGCGCCCATCGGTTGTACGAAAGGAATCATCAGCGAATTTGGGAAGTTTATCGGTGCCGTACATCGCAGCATCATTGACAAGAACTGGCGTGTTGCACTCGCTGTAACCGTTAACGCTGGTTTGGTGGTCGAGCATAAACTGCCCCAGCGCACGGTTCAGACGCGCCATTTGTCCGCGCATAAACGTGAAGCGGCTGCCAGAAATCAATACGCCCGTTTCAAAATCAAGCCCCAGCGCCGGGCCGATATCGGCATGGTCACGCGGCGCGAAATCAAATGTGCGGATTTCACCCCATTTAGACACCTCGACATTATCGCTTTCATCCGCGCCGAGCGGGACATCATCCAGTGGCAGGTTGGGGATCGCCGCCATGACTGTGTCCAGTTCGTTTGCGATCTGGCGTTCATGGCCATCCAGTTCGGTCATCCGGTCTTTCAGCGCGCTTACCTCGGCTTTCAACGCTTCGGCTTTCGCCGCATCGCCCTGCCCCATTGCCGCACCGATGGTCTTGGATGCTTCATTGCGACGCGCCTGTGCCATTTGCAGTTCGGTTTGGATCGCACGCCGTTTTTCGTCTAGCGAAATCACCGTTTCGGCAACCGAATCTGCGCCGCGCCGCGCCAACGCCGCATCAAAAGCGGCAGGATTTTCGCGTATATATTTCAGATCATGCATAGTAACGGGCTATGCCGCCACATGGCGAATGGCGCAAGTATCGTGTGCAATTTTAACGCGAGGTGCACACATCAAAAAGGCGGCCGTTGCGGACCGCCTTTTCGTTTAATTTTCAAATCAACTGCGAATTATGCAGCGGCAGCTTTCTTTTGTTTGGCGAAACGGCGGCGAGCAAACAAGCCTGCTGCGGCTGCACCAAAGAGCAATATCATCGGCGGTGCAGGAACATCGGTTCCGCCTGTTGATCCAGGATTGCCTGTTGAGCCCGGATTTCCTGTCGATCCATTATTACCACTGGAAGTTGATGTCGATGTTGATGTGCTACCGCCAAAGCTGGATGATGATGTAGAAGTCGACGTACTAACTCCGCCTGTCGAGGTGGAAACGCCGCCCGTCGAAGTCGAAACTCCTCCTGTCGAGGTGGAAACACCGCCTGTTGAAGTAGAAGTGCTTACTCCGCCAGTAGATGTGGAAACACCGCCTGATGTGCTCGATGTGCTTGAGCCTCCTGTTGATGTACTCGATCCGCCTGTTGATGTGCTAGTCGATCCACCTGTGCTCGTCAGGCCGCCTGTCGATGTGCTTGTCGATCCTCCAGTGCTACTGAAACCACCCGTCGAAGTGCTTGAACCACCTGAGCCCCCGCTTGACGTGCTAGTTGAACTGCCATTATTGTTGTTAATAATGGTCGTGCCGCCGTTGCTTCCTCCGCTGCCGCCACCCGTTGATGTCGAAGAGATCACGATTGATCCGCCGCCACCGCCGCCACCGGAAAATCCGCCGAAGAAACCGCCGCCACCGCCAGAATATCCGCCTGAACCGCCGACCAAGATGGGTCCGCCACCGCCGCCGCCAAAATCGCCTTGCGGTTGATAGGGTGCTGGCGGAATGTATGGCACGGGGATCGGAGGCAATGGAGCCGGCGTTTGCTGTGCAATTGTTACAACGCTTGGCGTGCAAGCTGTTGTTGTTGTTTTTGTCGTCCGCACGATCCGTTTAACACGCTTTACTTGGCGTGCGGGAGTGTGCCGCGCAATTTTCCGCGCCACAACGCGTTTTTTTGCGTAGTTCACTTTTTGAACGCGCTGTACCTGTGCGTATCCGGGGCCAGGCGCATCTGCAGTAACCTGAACTGCGCCGCCACCAATAAGTGCTCCCCCGCAAGTGCAGGCACATAATTTTGCTAAAGCCATACGAACTGACATAATATTAAACCTTCTTCAGTCTTGGGTGCATTGCTGTCATTCGCTTATGAATGAACCGCTCCTCGATCCCGATGAACACACAAAGACAGATGAGGCGCATGATCTCAATTGCGTTAACCCTGTTTATGCGTCCCGATCCCATTTTTTTCCCGAAAACCGGCTGCACGCTGTGCAACCGTCCCGTTGTGGAACTGTTTAGACGGCAACAGTTTAACAATGATTAGCATTATGACGACTTTTGAAGGAGTTCGCGTTACCGTACATAACTCAAAGCAATTGCCGCTTGTACCCGTTTGCCGCCGAGTCTATAGGCCGCGCAGGTGGACGGAGCGGGTAAATTGCCCAACTGTCCAGAGGCGATTATGGCGGAGAAACTATAATGGGCGAAAGCTCTAGCAATGGAAACAAGTCGGCCACTAGTAATCTGTCCGATGATTTTGACCCCGACTATATTCCTTCTGAAACCGAAGAGTTTATGTGTGGGCGGCAGCTTAAGTTTTTTGAAAAACTGTTGATTGACTGGCGCAGCGAAATTCTGGAAGAATCGCGTGGGACGCTTAACCAGTTGCAAGATGCCCCCATTCGTGAACCTGACTTAAATGATCGTGCGTCCAGCGAAACCGACTGGAGCATTGAATTGCGCACGCGCGACCGCCAGCGCAAGTTAATTTCAAAGATTGAAGCCGCGCTGCAACGTATCGCGGACGGTGAATATGGTTATTGCCAGGTAACGGGAGAACCTATCTCACTTGCGCGGCTACGTGCGCGGCCAATTGCGACGATGACTTTGGAAGCGCAAGAACGCCATGAACGTCAGGAACGCGTTTCTCGCGACGAGTAAGCCGGGCGAAGTTATAAAGGGCCTGAATAGCCGCTTTTCTGCATTAACCTTTTGGCCATGAATTTCTGGCAAAAGAATGCATGTAAAAACATGTATGCAGGACGTAAGCGCAACTATGAATGAAGCATTTGATCTAAATAGCGGCAACGCATCAGAAACCCACCGCGGGATGGACCGCGACAGTCTGTTCCTGAACGCCGTGTTGAAATTTGCTTCTATCGGGCAGGAAAATGCCGTCCGTATTAAAAATCTTTCCGCTGGCGGATTGATGGCAGAAACACCGATTCGCGTCGCGCGCGGTGAAAAAGTCGAAATCAACTTGCGCAATGTAGGCTGGATTAGCGGCAATGTCGCTTGGATCACCGAAGGCCGCATGGGCATCGCATTTGACCACCCTATCGACCCGATGATTGTCCGCAAGCCCGTGGGGCAGAATAACGGCGATATTCCTCCTTATTTGCATAAACTGAATCTACAGCAAGCCAAGAAGACAGGAATCTTGCGCCGCGTATAACGCAAAGCGTTGCATCAATTTTACCCTTCGGATCTCATTTCACGTTGTAAACGCTTAATCTGCATATCAAACTGCCCGATGATCTTGCGCCGAATAGACAGCGGGACTTCATCATCGGTTCGCATATCCTCGCGGGCCTGACGCAGTTCGGCCAAGGCTGCCGTTCGGGCGATTTTGGCCATACCCTTGCCGCACATGACCAGACGAACCGAGGACCGGTTTTTGCCATCAAATCCGCGAACATCGGTTGTCACAGGCTGCCCCTCGGTGCAATCGCCCGTCACTTCTGTAATATCAATGTCCGGAATCATGCGCGACAAAAAGTCGCCGTTTAGACTTGATGCGATATGATTGTTAGCGATTGCAATAGCATGACTGGTTTTCGCTTTGCTATCGGTCCGCGCCGAAACCACGGCATCTGTTCTATGGCTTCGGCTGATTTGGATACGCTTTCTTTGTTCTTTACCTGCGTCTTCGTGCGCGCCCCATGCATCAAACGCCACTGCTGACGCGGTATTTGCTGCTGCTGCAGCATCCGCACGCCGCGCAGCGTCATCTGCCTGCGCCATTGCATCATCGGCTGAGGAGCGGGAGGCCTCAGCGTCATCAGCCATTTTTTCGATCTCGCTATCGAAAAGCTTTTTGTCAGACAGCAAAACAACATCGCGGCCATCGCGTTTTACAGTGGACATGAAAGGGGAACTACGGCCGTCACTGTTGTCGATAAACGTTCCGCGGGTAACTGTTTGAGGCGTAGGTACACAGGTCGACGCCTCATCTGTAATGGATCCGTCATGCGCCGATACGGGAACAATTGTCGCAGTCATCGGTACGATTATCCCTATCGCGGAAACTATGCCGATTTTTCCGGCAATCCTGCGGGATTTGCCGATCTCGTTCATAGTTAGGTTTTTTAGGCGCGCGATGGTCGTCGAGCGGTTGCCAAGCGCTGTCGCAAAAGCCGGCAATCCTTCATGCGCGGCGCGGGCAAGTGCGCGCCCATAAATCTGTTTCGCGGCGCCGTCGCGGCCTTGCAGTACCCGCACATCGCAAGCAGCCTCCTGATCGAAACGGAACGCGCGCCACGCCATCCAGCTAAGTGGGCTGAACCACGTTAGGCAAAGTAAGATAAATGCCGCAAGATTGGCATATAAATCGCCAGATCGGTGATGCGCCATTTCATGCGCCAGCGCCAATTCGCGTTCATCAGGCGGAAACACTTTATTGAAATTTAACGGAACCGCGATGTAACGCTGCAATAATCCAAACGCCAAAGGCCCGCTGACTTGATCTGATTCAACCAGCCGCACTCCGCCAACACGGCCCAGATCATTTGCATCGGCAAGCATTGCCTCTCGCATGGCAACATAACGCAGCATTTGAACGATGAATATCAACGCAGCGATTCCCAGCCATAAGATGATCGCAATTTGAGTCCAATCTGTGAACGGTACGGTCGTGACATGTGATAGCAACGCAGCGCCGGGGGCAACATCCAATAGCTGTGCTGCGCCATCGGACGCTGGCGTAATCATAGATATCTCGCGCTCCATTGACGGCATGAATATCCGTGCGGCGGGTAGTAACCAAAGCCCGTAAGCAATCGTCGGACCAAAAATACGCGCAACAGGCTTACGCACCAGCATCACGCCCGCCAGCAGTACGCAAACGACCAGCATCGTGTCGAATATCCACTCCGTCATTTTTTCATCTCCCGCAACAAACGCTCTATTTCACTAATTTCAGCATCGCTTAACTGCTCTTGTTCCGCTAGATGGGCGACCAGCGGCATGAATTTTCCGCCAAAAAATCGGTCAACCAGTCGGCGGGATTCGCCGCTGACATAATCTTCGCGCGCCACCAGCGGCGTGTATAAAAAGCGGCGGCCATCTTGTTTGTGGCCAATCGCTGCTTTTGCCAGCAATCTGGATAGTAATGTTTTAACAGTGGTCAGTGACCAGTCCCGGTCATCCTTTACCCGCGCGGCAACATCGGTGGCCGTCAACGGGGCCTGCGTCCATAATATCTCCATTATGGCCAGTTCCGCATCGCTAATTCGTTCTTGCATATCTGCCTCTTATCTGATTCAATTACGAATGTAGTCACGTTGACTACGTCTGTAAACGAAAATATAGCGGGGATGTCAAAACCCGTAATTCGTCGGAATTTCTTACAATCATCTGTTGGGTTAATATCTTGGTAACCATGTAAGCGTATAAAAAATATGGATGCCGAAAAACTGGCACAAGGTCTGCATAGTAAAAGATGTTCAACACCCACAAGCTTTGGACGGGTTGGTTGCTTCTGGTCTCGCACCAATCCGTCCCAGCTTTTCCCCAAACATTGCTCCATACCAACCGCTTGAACATTTGCGATTCATATCCGCGTTGGTATAGCGTTGATTGCCATTTCGGCTGTCAGAGAAAATCATGTCCACCTTGCCTCAAATTGCAAAAACCCGAAAACTGGCACGCATCGGGATGGATGTGTCCGGCATGGC
>JANOKA010000184.1:0-16710 GCA_031418995.1 Sphingomonadales bacterium
ATGATCCACTTGCGGCAGGAATTTCTGATACGCACGCTCTGACGGATTGGCGCTGGGTCTGTCCACCAGATCGCCCCACATGCGGTCGACATGCGGCGCAGCTTCAATGCCATAACCGCGCCCGAACAGGCGGGTCAGCCCGGAATGGGCGATGGGAATATGCAGGCCATCGGAATAATTGTCCGCAACATTTTTCCAGTTCACATCCCTTGGCCGCAACGTGACACGGCCAAATGCGCGCATTTCAGGAAACCTGTAGGGTGCGACCATTGCGTCATAAGGCGCCATCATTTGCGCCACGCTTGGTCCGTCGCCGTCCAGCCGGACGAAGATAAATCCTTGCCAAATTTCGCATTGTACCGCGTTTAATCCAAGCGCAGCCATATCAAGGCCGGAATAATCCGCTTTATTGGGCACACCGGATAACCGCCCGTCCCGCTCATAAGTCCAGCCATGATACGGACATACCAGTTTCTTAGCGCAGCCACTGCTGCCATCCACCAGCCGGGATGCGCGGTGGCGGCATACATTGTAAAATGCCCGCACGCCGCCATCATCACCGCGCATGACGATCACTCTTTCACCAACATAATCTAGACTGTGCCAGTCGCCGCGATTTTCAATATCGCTGATATGGCAGACCACTTGCCAGCTTGGCCGGATCACCCGGTCCTGTTCAATTTTGTAAAAATCGGCATCGTGATACACCCATCCCGGCAAACTGCGGCCAGATTGATCTATACTGCCGGACATGTTTTGAACTGCGGATGTTGCCATGAATGATCCCTTGCTTTACGAACGTATAACAACATGACCTCGATACGACAATCCTTTTCACGAGAGGCACCGGATGCGCGGCGACAAAGCCTGATTGATGCCACGGCGAATGTGTTGGCCGAATATGGCGCTGCGGGAACGTCCGTGCGAGCAATCTGCCGCGAAGCTGGCGTTTCTTCCGGGCTATTGCGGCATTATTACCCGACTATCGAAGCCGCAATCGAAGCGGCTTACCGTTTTACTGGAATGCGGGTGCAAGCTGCATTGGACGACGCGGTTGCGGTCGCTGTTACGCCGCGCACACGGTTACTGGCATATATAACGGCCAGCTTTGCGCCGCCAATCTCTGATCCGAAATTGCTATCAACTTGGTTGGCGTTTTGGAGCCTGACGAAAACCAGTCCTGCAATTGCATCGGTACATGGTGAAATCTATTCCGAATACCGCCGCGTTATGGAAATGCTAATCGCCGACCTGATGCCACACAAAAAAGACCACCGATTAACGGCGGTGGCGCTGACAGCATTGGTTGACGGGCTTTGGTTGGAACTTAGTCTGGATAATGCGCCGTTTACCGCGCAAGAGGCGGCGGCGATTGCCGAGCATTATCTGGACATACTTATCACCTGAATATGGGGAAGCTGCCGATGTTGGCGCTGGACATAGCGGGGTAAATACGTAAGCCTAAATATGCCCAAACAGACTCGGAAAAACCATGCAAAATTACGTTAAAAAGCTCATTCTTTTTGCTGCATTGCTGGCGCCCGCAATGGCATGGAGCGATACGAAACCCAGTGTTACATTGGCCACGCCGGGCAATTCGGCCACTAACAGCGGCGCTGTAAATAGGTTTACGTTGCGTTTTTCGGAAAATATGGTTCCGCTTGGTGATCCCCGCGCTGCTGCGCCTGCCGACATTACATGCTCGGTTCCTGCGACTGGACGTTGGGCGGATCAACAGACATTTGTTTTCGATTTTGATAAAGATTTGCCGGGCGGACTTACTTGCGCCGTGGCACTGAAAGCCGACTTAAAAACGCAGCGCGGTGTAGCAATTGGGGACGCGCAGAAATTTGTGATCGATACAGGCGGCCCGGTTGCACGTTCTGTTTTAACCAGCGGCATTTATGGGTCCATCGAAGAAGAACAAGTTTTTCTGGTCGCTACCAACGTGCCAGCTGCCATCGCTAGCGTGTCTGCGCACGGCTATTGCGCCATTGATGGCATAGGGGAAAAGATTGCACTTAATGTGCTGCCTTCCAAAGCTGTATCGGACGTTATTCAGGGGCTGGGCAGCGACAATTACCGCCTACAAAGCTTTTTTGAAGACGCCGGATTACCAAGCAAAATCGCAGGCAATGCCGATATCCAGAAGCAGGCGTTGAAAAATATATTGGCGGTGCAATGCCGCCGCCCGCTGCCGCCGGGCAAGAATGTGGCATTGGTCTGGGATGCGAAAATCGCCGATGCAGGCGGCAAAGCAGCAGGCCGCGAACAGCGGTTTGATTTTGAAGTGAGAGAAGCGTTCACCGCAAAATTTGTATGCCCCCGCGTAAATGCAAAGGCGGGGTGTAATCCGGTTGAAAATGCCAAATTGCTTTTCACATCCCCGATTGCACGTGAAACCGCATTGGCGGTGCGGTTAACGCTGTCCGATGGTACCGAAATTGAGCCGACAATACCGCAAAGCAGCAAAAACGATGCCGAGATTAGCGAGCTGATCTTCAAAGGCCGTTTTCCCGGCAGCATGGACGCAAAGATTACTTTGCCCGGCAATATAACCGACATGAGCGGACGCTCTTTACAAAATGCCGCGCGTTTTCCGCTGGCAGTCCGTTTTGATGCCATGCCGCCGCTGGTCAAGTTTGCGGCGAATTTCGGGATATTGGAATTAAAACAGAACCCACAATTGCCGGTAACTGTACGAGCGGTGGAACCGGAACTGGGCAAACAAATGGCATCGGTCACAGGCGCAAGTTTACGTGTCGACGCAGCGGACAAAGATATTGCCGAATGGCTGCGCAAGCTGGACGACGCCGACGACACCGAAACACGGATTGAAAAAAATGCTAAGGGGGAAAATGTCGATGTCAATTATACCGGCACAAAACCGCTGCTGAATGGAAAAGGCGATGCGTTAAAATTGGCATTACCGGGCAAAGGCAAAGCGTTTGAAGTCGTTGGCATTCCGTTTGAAAAACCCGGTTTCTATGTCGTTGAACTCGCCAGTCCCGCGCTTGGCAAAGCTTTATTGGGGCGTGACGCGACGCGCTATGTTGCGGCGGGAGCGCTGGTCACCAATATGGCAGTGCATTTCAAATGGGGCCGCGCCAACTCGCTCGCATGGGTAACCGCAATTGACAGCGCCGCGCCGGTCGCGGGTGCAGCAGTCAGTATTTCCGACAGCTGCACGGGCAAACAGCTGGCGAGCGGAACGACGGATAAGCAGGGGCGGCTTTTGGTAACGGTCAAGCTGCCCGAACCAACGGTATATGGCGGGTGTGAGAATGACAGCCATCCTTTAATCGTTTCGGCGCGGCAGGGGGATGATTTCTCCTTCACGATGACACAATGGGGCAAGGGCATTCAGCCATATGATTTTGACCTGCCCTTTGGATGGTCGGAACGCACAGAAATAATTCACAGCATTTTTGACCGGTCGTTGCTGCGTGCCGGTGACAGCGTAAATATGAAACACATCGTGCGCCGTCCGGTCGCAACCGGATTTGATTTTTCCGGCGCGATGAAGGGCAACTTGATCCTAAGCCATAGCGGTTCCGAAATGGAATTCAGCATGCCCGTTACCATCGACCAGAACGGGATTGGGGAAACAGGCTGGACCGCACCGCAAAGTGCGCCGATGGGTGATTATAATCTGCGTTGGGAATTCGGCGAAAAAGTCATCTACAGCGAACAGAGTTTGCGTGTCGACGAATACCGACTGCCGACAATGCGCGCCGAAATCGCTGGCCCGAAATCTGATCCTGTGCGGCCAACGTCCGTTCCGCTGACTTTATTCGCCGGCTATCTTTCGGGTGGCGGTGCAGCAAATATGCCTGTTGCGATCCGCACCGATTTTACCGAACGCTATTTCAGTCCCGATGGCTATGAAAATTGGACCTTTGGCGGACGCGCTATCGTGGTGGGGACCAAGCCGCTGAACGATAATGGCGAAGCGGACGTGGAAGAATTACCGTTGTCACAAACGTTGCCGCTGACGCTGGATAATAGCGGGTCGGGTAAAACCAGTATCGCAATTGACAGGCCCATCGACAATGGCGCGACAATGCGCGTTGAAATGGATTATCAGGATCCCAACGGCGAAACACTGACCGCTAGCAAGAATATCTCGTTGCATCCATCTGCAGTGCAAGTTGGCATTAAAACCGATGGCTGGTTGATGCGTGATTATGATTTGCGCCTGAAACTGGTGACGCTTGATGTGGATGGAAAGGCGATTGCAGGACAGAATGTATCCGTGGCAATGTATAGCCGCGAAATAATCTCTGCGCGGCGGCGGCTGGTCGGTGGATTTTACGCCTATGACAATCAGGAAAAAGTCAGCAAATTATCCGGTAGCTGTTCCGGCACTACGGATAAATTGGGCCAGAGCAGCTGCACGCTTGATCCCGGATTATCGGGCGAGGTGACCGTTGTTGCAACGGCCAAAGACGAAGATGGAAACGTTTCGCGTGCGGTGCAAACAGTGTGGCTTGCGGGCGAAGATGACTGGTGGTTTGGCGGCGACAATGGCGACCGGATGGATGTTTTGCCTGAACAAACCAGTTACAAGGCTGGCGAGATCGCAAAACTGCAAGTGCGTATGCCGTTCCGCTCCGCCACTGCATTGGTGACGGTGGAGCGAGAGGGTGTGTTGTCGAGTTTCACCACCACATTATCGGGCAAGGATCCGGTTATCAGCGTTCCGATGCCTGCGGCCTATGCGCCCGATGTTTATGTGTCGGTAATTGCAGTGCGGGGACGGGTCGAGGGTTTCAAACTATGGCTCGCCGATTTTGCGCGCGAATGGAATTTGCCTTTTTTCAGCCGTGAAGGGGCTTCACCCACGGCGTTTGTGGACCTTGCCAAGCCAAGCTATCGTATCGGCATAGCAAAGGTCCGCGTCGGGTGGGAAGGACATCAGCTTGATATAACGGTCAAATCGGACAAACAACGTTACTCGGTACGCGATACCGCGCAGGTTGATCTGTCGGTCAAAACGCCCGATGGCAAACCCGCCAAAACGGCTGATGTTGCTTTTGCTGCAGTGGACGAGGCGTTGTTGCAACTCGCTCCGAATGAAAGCTGGAAATTGCTTGACGCCATGATGGGCGAACGCACGCTCGACGTGATGACATCGACGGCACAAATGCAGATTGTGGGTAAGCGGCATTACGGCCTGAAAGCGGTTAAAACCGGCGGCGGGGGCGGCGGTGATTTGTCCACGGTCACGCGCAGTGATTTTCGGCCCGTATTGTTGTGGCAGGGCCGAGTGCCACTGGATGCAAACGGAAATGCCCGCGTGGCTGTGCCGTTATCGGATGCGCAAAGCGCGTTCCGGCTGGTTGCTATCGCCACGGACGGCGCAAAATATTTTGGTACGGGCGAGGCAAAGATCCGCACCGCGCAGGATCTGACGATTTTCTCCGGCATTCCGCCCTTGGTGCGCACAGGCGACAATTTTGGGGCGACATTCACTTTGCGCAACAGCACCGAAAAACCGATGACAGTTACGGCGAATATGAAATTGGAGCCGGCGGTGGCCAATGGTCCGCCACTCACGGTAACAATTCCTGCCGGCGGCGCGGTTCCGGTGACGTGGAATTTGCTAACGCCTGAGGGCATAAACGGTTTGAATTGGACCGTCGATGCAAAAGCCAAAAACGGCAAAGCAGCAGATAGCATCGCCGTTGCACAAGAAGTGGTTGCTTCTATACCTATAGAGGTTTGGGCCGCAACATTGGCGCGGGTTGGCACCGACACCAACATTACCATTAAAGCGCCAGCTGGTGCTTTACCGGGCGGGTATGTCGACATCAAATTAAGCGACACTCTTGCTCCGCCCTTGTCGGGTGCGCGCGATTATATGTCAGGATATCCGTATAGCTGTTTTGAACAAAGGCTGTCGAAATCGGTTGTGCTGGACGACGCAAATGGCTGGACGGAATTGGCCAATGCCATCCCGACATATTTGGATAGCAATGGACTATTACGCTATTTCCCGAGCGCAGGATTGGAAGGTTCGCCTGAGCTAACGGCATATGCACTCAGCGTAACTTCTGCGGCTGGTTATGCTATCCCCGAAGAAAATAGACAGCGGATGATCGCGGCGATGATCGCAATCGTTGAGGGCCGTTTGGAAGTGGGCGGCGGATCGTCCACGAACCGTCAATTGCTGCGCATATCTGCGCTTGCGGCTTTGGCGCGTAATGGCGCATCAACGCCTGCATTGGTGAGCGCCATAGAAACCAAGCCGCAGGATATGACGACAAGCGCGCTTGCCGATTGGCTGGTAGCTGTGAACGGCACGAAATCGCTTGGCAATGCACCCGCGTTGCGCGCCGCAGCAGAGGCCGAACTGCGCAAACGGATTGTATACGAAGGCAGCCGTTTGGACATAACCGACGCATCGCGCGCGCCGTGGTGGTTGATGGTCAGCAGCGACGAGATGGCGGTTAAAGCATTGGATGCCATTATTGGTCAGGCAGGATGGAGCGACGAAACGCCCAAGATGATGGTCGGTGTCGCAATGCGGCAGCGGCGCGGGCATTGGGACACGACGCCCGCAAACGCATGGGGCAGTGTATTGGCACGGCGTTTCGCGGCGCTGTATCCGGCATCAGCAATTCAGGGTATTACCACGGCATCATTGGGCGGCGTATCGCGGCAGCAAAATTGGCCAATGTCAAGCGCTGCTGCGGCGCTGCGTATTCCGTTGATAGATGGTAGCCTGTCTTTATCGCAAAGCGGCGGGGCCGAACCATGGGCGAATGTTTCGGTATCGGCGGCAGTTCCGTTAATGCAGTCATTATTTGCCGGATATAAAATGACACGTGAAGTCAGTGTCGTGTCAGCCAAGACCAGAGGCGTTTATACGCGCGGCGATGTTCTGAAAATCCGGTTAACGGTGGATGCCACGGCAGACCGCAATTGGGTGGTGATAAGCGATCCCGTGCCCGCAGGCGCAACAATTGTCGGTAAATTGGGCGGTCAGTCAGAGATTTTGGGTGCAGCCGCAGACACTAGCGAAGGCGGCTATCCCAGCTATATCGAGCGGGCTCGCGGTGAATGGCGCGGCTATTTCGCATGGATGCCCGCTGGCAAAACCGTGGTGGAGTATGTTGTAAGGTTAAATAACGCAGGCGATTTCAAAATGCCGCCAAGCCGCGTTGAAGCAATGTATTCCCCTGAAATTCGGGCGCAGGTTCCCAATGCTAATGTAAAGGTCGCGGCGCGGTGAGGCAGCGGTGACTATATTATCGGCGGCGCGTGACCGCTGGCGATGGATATTGGGCGCGGCAATAATCATCGCTGCAGGATTATGTGTCGCCGCAACATGGCCGTCCCGCGTTCCGGATTATAATGATGTGCGCGCCGGGTGGAAACCGAGCGAAGCATGGCTATATGACCGTAACGGCGCGTTACTGGACAGTCAGCGCATCGATTTTCAACAGCGCAGGCTGGAATGGGTTACGCTAGACAAAATCAATCCGGCATTACGCAAAACGGTTATCGCAGCGGAGGATAAGCGTTTTTACAATCACGGCGGTACGGATTGGTTGGCATTGGGCAGTGCGGTCAGAGCAAGAATCGGCGGTGGCCGTTCGCGCGGCGCATCGACAATCTCCATGCAAGCAGCGGCCTTTCTGGCGCCCGGTTTGGCAAAACCCGGCGCGCGGTCTTGGACAGGTAAGATCGCACAGATACGCACGGCTTGGGCGCTGGAAAATCATTGGGAGAAAGACCAGATACTGGAGGCGTATCTTAACATGGCACCGTTTCGCGGAGAGGCACAGGGCATCGGCGCCGCGACACTGGCATTATATGGCAAGAAACCAGACGCCATTTCATCGCGAGAAGCATTGTTAATCGCGGCGTTGCTGCCCAATCCGTCAGCACCTGCCGAAACCGTGGCAAAGCGCGCCTGCCGCTTGGGCAAAATTGCCGATTGCAGCGGGATGAATTTGGCCGCTCAGAATATGTTTTCTTTGCGCCGGCAGGCGGTGCTTGATCCCGGGCTTGCCCCGCATCTTGCCGCCAACGTCTTGAAGACATCGGGCGCACGTGTGCACAGCAATATTGACCGCCGCGCGCAAATTATTGCAGTGCGTGCACTGCGACGGCAATTGAAAGGACTGGGCGCAAAGCGCGCGCGTGATGGCGCAGTGGTGGTGCTGGACAATGTGAGCGGCGAGGTGCTGGCCTATGTTGGCGGCGTTACATTGGGGTCAACGGCGGCGTCGGTTGACGGAGCAGGGGCATATCGTCAAGCGGGATCGACATTAAAACCGTTCCTGTTTGCGCAGGCGATTGAGAATAAATGGCTGACCGCCGCGTCGATACTGGACGATAGCCCGGTCCAACTGGACACGGCGTCGGGCCTGTATATTCCCAAAAATTACGACCGCAGTTTCAAAGGACCCGTATCAGTGCGTAGCGCGCTGGCGGGATCGTTAAACGTCCCTGCGGTGCGTGCAATGTTACTTGGCGGGGTACAGCCGTTTCGGGATTTGTTATGGGATTTGGGATATCTTGGCATAACGCAAGACGGCGATTATTATGGGTTCAGTTTGGCACTGGGTTCGGCCGAAGTTACGCTGCTGGAACAGGCCAATGCTTTTCGCGTTCTGGCCAATGGAGGGAATTGGTCTGCGCCGCGCCTGTTCAAAACGGATAAAGCCAGCGAAACCAAACAGGTTTTATCGCCGCAATCGGCATGGATAATATCGGACATCTTATCTGATCCTTCGGCGCGGGCCTCGACTTTTGGTATCGATTCAGCAATGCGCCTGCCGTTTTGGACAGCCGTGAAAACGGGCACGTCAAAAGCAATGCGGGACAATTGGAGTGTCGGATATTCAAGCCGCTTCACGGTCGCCGTTTGGGTCGGCAATCTTGAGGGAGATTCGATGAAAGCGGTATCAGGAACCAGCGGCGCTGCGCCTATCTGGCGCGATATTATGATGCAGTTGCATAACGGATCGCCGGGGAAAACACCGCCTATGCCTAGCGGAATAGAGCAACAGGTCATTCGCTTTGCTTCCCATGTCGAGCCAGCGCGGCGCGAATATTTCATCACAGGAACAGGGCAGGCCAGTCAGGCGCTCGCTCCGGATTCGGCGCGCCGTACCCGTATCGCCAATCCGGTTACCGGCAGCGTTTATGCAATCGATCCGGATATTCCAATTAACCGGCAACGTCTGGGTGTGCGCGTGGCGGGAAAGGCGCAGGGGTATTTTCTTACCCTTGACCGCAAGCCAATTGGTCCGGCCGCGGACAGTCCACAGATATTGGCCGGGCCGGGCAAGCATATCCTAGCTTTAGTCGATGGGTCTGGACGGGTAGTGGATCAGGTGCGCTTTACGGTGCGTTAGGGTAATATTTCTGCACTATTTGGCAGATTCCAGTCAATCGGCTTCCCGCCATTATTTTGCAAGAACAGATTGGTTTTTGAAAAATGTTTGCACCCGAAAAATCCATTATGCGCCGCCAAGGGTGATGGGTGCGCCGCGCTCAGGACCAAATGGCGTTCACGGTCCACAAACGCTGCTTTCTTTTGTGCATATGCGCCCCATAACAGGAATACCGCAGGCTCCCTATTCTCATTCACAGCGCGGATGACGGCATCGGTAAATGTCTCCCATCCGCGTTTTTGGTGCGATGCTGCTTGTCCGGCCTCGACGGTCAGTACGCTGTTCAATAACAATATTCCTTGCTGTGCCCAATATTCCAAATTGCCATGTGCGGGGCGCGCAATGCCGAGATCGGTTTGTATTTCTTTATAGATATTGACCAGACTTGGAGGTGTGCGAACACCAGATGGTACCGAAAAACAAAGTCCGTGGGCTTGGCCCTGGCCATGATAGGGATCCTGCCCTAATATGACTACGCGCACATTGTCCAACTGTGTCAGCTGCATCGCCCGGAACCAATTGCTGCTGTGCGGATAAATCACTTTTCCTGCAGCTTTTTCACCGCGTAGAAACTGGCGCAATTTGGCCATGTACTCGCGGTCAAATTCCGGCTGCAACTGATCTTTCCAGCTTTCATGAATTTTGATTTCAGGCATACTGCGCTCTTTATAGGGACCCGATACTTAAACTGATTTTGGTGCGGCCTCCAGCATTTCACCCCACGCCTTTGCCTCTTTCGCGGTTGGTGCGCCTAGTAATTCTAATGCATGACGCAATCTTTCGCGGATAATGTCGCGGCCCAGATGGAAAGTGGCGTCAAACAAAGGCACGCCTTGTGCGGCGCCGGTGATTGCCAAATACATCGGCCGGATAACATCCTTCAATTTTACCTCAAGTACATCGGCCGTGCGGCGCAATGTGGCCTCAACACCATCCTTGTTCCATTCTATCATCGCGTCAAATTGGGTCAGCGCTATATGATAAGCTTGCCGTTGCTGTTCATCGGATAGTTTTACGCCGTCGCGCAGTTGCTCTGCGGTTTGTCCCTCAATGCGGTTCATAAAAAACATCGAAACCAGTCCACCAAGGTCGGACAATTTCGTAATCCGCGATTGCGCCATTTCGGCAATGGGCATCAAATAAGCATCGTTCAATGCCCATGCTTTTACAGCGTCCAAAAACGCAGATGCATCCATCGATTCTCGCAAATACCGCCCGTTCAACCATTCCAGTTTAGATGTATCGAAAACAGGGCCACCCAGCGAAATATTGTGCACATCGAAATCGGCAATCAATTGCTCCAGCGATGTCATTTCGTCGGCTTCTCCCGATGATTTGATGAACAGGCCGAGGAAATTTTGCATCGCTTGCGGCAAATATCCGGCGCGTTGATAATATAATATTGATGTGGGGTTCTTACGCTTTGACAGTTTTGATTTGTCAGCATTGCGCAGCAGCGGCAGATGGGTAAGCACAGGCGCTTCCCAACCGAAATACTGATATAATAACAAGTGTTTGGGTGCAGACGAAATCCATTCCTCACCGCGCATGACATGTGTGATTTCCATCAAATGATCGTCGACCACATTGGCGAGGTGATAGGTTGGCAGCCCGTCCGATTTCATCAGCACCTGCATGTCCACAACAGCATATTCAAACTCGATAGCCCCGCGCAGTGTATCTTGCACCACACATGTGCCCTCGGTAGGAATTTTCATGCGGACAACATGCGGTACGCCATCGGCATCGCGTTTGGCGCGCTCAGCATCGGATAGCGCCAGACAAGTGCCGTCATATTTTGACGGCTGTTTTGCTGCAATCTGATGCCGGCGCATTTGGGTAAGCGTTTCGGACGTGCAATAACATTTGAAGGCGTTGCCATCGGCCAGCAATATATCGCAATGTTCGCGGTAAATCGCGCTGCGTTCGGATTGGCGATAGGGACCATGGGGTCCGCCAACATCCGGTCCTTCATCCCAGCTTAAGCCCATCCATTTCAGGCTTTCCAAAATCATAGCTTCTGATTGCGGTGTGGATCTGGCCTGATCGGTATCCTCGATCCGCAACAGAAACTCACCGCCATGCTTTTTGGCGAAACAATAATTTATCAGCGCGATATATGCCGTCCCAACATGCGGATCGCCTGTGGGCGATGGCGCGACTCGGGTGCGGACAGGACGGGTAGGGGCATTCATCGGATTGTAAAACTTCCACGATTAAATTGATGTCCGGCGGCAATAGGTAATGTGCCGCCAGCGCGCAAATCATTTGGCAAAGTGCCGCGCTAAATCCAAACCCTGACGGGGCAGAACATGGCTATATCCCGTTAATCCGCTGGGTTATGTTTGTTTAGAAACGCTTCTAAACGGTCGTAATAATCCTGTTCATTTTCCCGCTTCGAAAAGCCGTGGCCTTCGTCTTCGTATACTTTGGTTTCAATGGGGACAGCCGCCGTTTTCGCAGCGGCGACCATTGCCTTAAATTGGCTGAAAGGCACGTTGCTGTCATTATCGCCATGCGTCAATAATATTGGACGTTTCAGGCGAGCGGCTTGCCGGGCAGGCGATACTGCGTCCAGATCAAATTCTTTTGCACCGCGCACAATGTCTTTCCATTCGCGCGCATGCCGGCTGTTCAGGAATTTGCGGCTGTAGCGCAACTGCCGCTTAAAATCGGTCACACCGGCAAAGCTTGCAGCACAGCGATATCGTTCAGGATTACGGATGACGCCCCATAATGCAGCATAGCCGCCATAAGAACCGCCGACCAGGCAAACGCGTTTGGGGTCGGCTATCCCCTGTTTCACGGCCCAGTCCATGCCATCGTCCAGATCATCCTGCATAGCGCGGCCAATTTGGCCCTCACCAGCTTTGTAAAACGCCTCGCCATAGCTGTCCGACCCGCGATAATTGGGCTGTAATACAGCATAGCCGCGATTGGCGAGAAATTGAACCTCGGCATCAAAATCCAGCGTATCGCGCACGCCATATGGCCCGCCATGCGGCATTATAATGAGGGGCAGGTTCGTCTTTGCCCGATCCTTTGGCAGCGTCAAATAGGCAGGTATAACCTGTCCGTCGCGCGCAGTATATTTCAGATACTGTGTTTCTGCCATTTTGGGTGGTTCGATATTGTCGTTTATCCCGCCAAGCCGCGCAAGCTTTTTGATATCCGGCTCATATACATAATAGCTTCCGGGATCGGTGGCGGATGTTGAATACACAATCATTTTTTTGCCATCACGCGCCGGGGGATGCATCCAGATTTCCTGCCCCTTCAATGCTTTTTCAAGCCGCTGTTGCTGCTTGTCCATTTCTACATCAAACCATTTTATGCGGTCGCGAGAATCCGTAAAACTCGCTGCACGCAGTTTTTTGCCTGCTTTGTCGAGCCAGAAATCGGTGATGTCGTTTTCGGGGTGATCGAAGATTTTTTCGCCGATTTCCCGGGTGAGATAGTTGAATTTGTACAAGGCAAACCGGCCAGTTTCCTTGTTTGACAATACATATCCTTCATCGCTTTCCGACACGATATGTGTAATATCAAGTAAGCTTTCTTCGGCTTCTTCCTTTTTTGCGTTGTCGCGCAGCTTACTGATTAATTTGAATTTAGCAGATGCAGAACTCCGGTAATAAATGTCGGTACCATAGCTGCGATAGCCGATCCCCATGCGTACTATTCCAGCGTCATCGGTAATCCACTCAAAAATTTCGCTCTGCGGCTTTACAATCTCTTCACGTTTATTGTCTGCAAGTGTGATTTTGTAAACCGATGGATATTCGTAAATCGATGCTTGTATCGACTGAATAATATACGCGCCATCAGGGTCGACAAACAAGACATCGTCGCCATTAAACGCGGTTTGTTTTTTGCCAACGATATCAAAAGTGTTTTTTGAGATGTCATAAATAAACAGCGAGCTTGCCCGCATCTCATCCCCTTCAAAAGGAAATGTGTCCGAAATCGAGATCAGTAAGCGATTGTCACCAGCCCAGCGATACCAGCCTAGATCGCCTTTTTCAGGTTCACCAAACCGCATCTTTCTATCCGTTGCCAAATTGGAAATCGTGATGAATTTGTTTGCGCCAATTTGTTCGCGGTACACTATGTTCTGTCCATCGGGTGATAGTTTCGGTCCAATCATTTCACGCGGTGCTGCAAAAATCGAAGAGGGAATCAGCGCGCTCGAGGTTAGCGGTGAAGAATCTGCGGACGATTGGATCGCCGTGGGTAATGCGAATGTTGATTGTGCCAGCGCAGAAGGCACCGTTACAATATAGGCCAAGATTGAAATTACTGTTTTCCCCGGCATCATTTGTTTATCCTAGATCATTGTTAAAGCCGTATATATCTTGACCGGCAATAAATTCACAATGCTATTTTATCATTCACAAATTTCTGTAACTACCGTCAGTGACTATGGTTTTTGCGCTGGTACAATACTGCCATTACTGCCATGAATAAGGTAATGAGTATCTCCCCCCGTTTGCTTTCAATTGCCCATGCATTGCCTCTGTATACAATAACGCAGGCGCAGATATTATCGATATTGGCGCAAGCAAAAGGTAGATTACTGCCACCGCGAATGGCCGAGATATTGGGCAATACGGGGATAGAACAGCGTCATATTGCAATGCCGCCCGAATATTATTTTGGGGCGCGCAGCTGGCCAGATAGAGCGCAGGTGTATGAACAGGCGGCGAAGGATTTGTTTGCCGAAGCAGCCTCCAAAGCGATTGAAGATGCTGGGTTAACCCCTGCCGATATCGGGCAAATTATTTTTGTATCAACGACAGGCAGCATGACGCCAAGCCTTCCTAGCCGGATGATTTCCGAAATGGGTTTCGCGCCGCAAACCCGGGCTGTGCCCCTATTTGGATATGGCTGCGCAGGCGGCGTCATCGGGCTCGGCATTGCCGCGGATTTATACCGCGCGTCGCCTAAAAAACCCGTATTGCTGGTAAGTCTGGAATTGTGCAGCATCGCATATGACCATGCGCGGATGGACAAGAAGGATATGGTCGCGCTGGCACTATTTGCCGATGGATGCGCAGCCGCAGTTATCGGAACAGGTAAGGGGCCAGAATTATCTGCATTTAGCAGCCATGTCTGGCCAGATACGCTGGATATGATGGGCTGGGACATTGGCGATACCGGATATGATTTGGTTCTGGCACGCGATATTCCCGTTTTTGTGAACAGCCATTTTGCGCCCGCCTGTGATGCATTTCTGACCGAGCAGGGACTTGCTAAAGCGGATATGGCGCAGCCTGCATGTCACCCGGGCGGCGGCCGCGTTGTGGACGCACTGGCGCAATATTTTGGTGAGGATTTGACCGCAACAAGAGACGTATTGCGCGCACACGGCAATATGAGCTCGCCGACGGTTTTGTTTGTGCTTGAAAAATTATTGGCGGCGGGCCCAATAACCAAACCGGCTTTGATGACGGCGCTTGGCCCCGGTTTTGTCGGCGCGATGGGCATATTAAAGCCATGACATGCAAAAGTGGGAACCAGTTTTGCATGTCATGGCGGGCAAAAGGATACTAACATGATCTGGATGTGGGAAACTTGGGCGCAAATTTTATTTGCTTATGTCGTTGTGCAACGGCTGGGTGAACTGATCTATGCACGTGCCAATACGCGGCGATTATTGGCGGAAGGCGGCACCGAGCACGGGGCCAGCCATTATCCATTGTTCATTATTTTACATGGGTTCTGGCTGCTTGAAATTGCATTTTTGGCGCGGCCTGCCGCCGATCCGCAGCCAACATTACTCGCCGGATTTTTCCTTAGCCAGATATTCCGTTTCTGGACTCTTGCCAGCATAGGCCGTTGGTGGACCACACGTATTATCAGCGCGCCGCATTTCCCGCGTGTCAAACGCGGGCCATATAAGTTTCTGCCGCATCCCAATTATACCGTTGTGGTCATTGAGATTGCATTGATCCCGTTATTGCTTGGTGCGCCATGGGTTGCGGTGTGTTTTACGATATTGAACGCGGCGCTTTTATGGTGGCGGATACGCATCGAAACCGCGGTATTGACGGAACGAATTTAATCCGCCTGCGCCATTATTCCGCCGCGATTTTGCCTGCCCCAGCTTTGGCGGCCCGTTAAAAATGTGAACCATCCCCATGCCGCCCCTGCATGGCGCATCAGCTGAAAACTAAATGGTTCGAGGATCGCGGCAAGCACAGCTTTACTCCAACTGATACTGTGCGTGCTGCCTGTCCATTTTTTGTAAACCGACAGTGACCAGAGGTGGAATGCCATGTCGATAATAATTTTGGCCAGCATCACCAGCAAAATTGGAAACGCGAGCGCGAAATTACCCGCCGCCACCACCGCGATTAACACGCCAAATGCGGCCAATCCGTATAAAGGTTGTAACGTATCGAGCGCTTTAATGGGCATCATCAACGTTCCCAAATGGCCAAAGTGGGCATTGCCCGTCATATCGCGGTTCCAGCGCTGCGTTTGCAGGAACCCGGCAAACCAGCGGCGGCGTTGACGCAGGAACGCGGGCAAAGTTTCGGGTGCATCGGTGCGTGCCTGTGCGTCGCCAACCACCCGCACGGACCAGCCCAAAGCATGATCGATGCTGTGGCGGTGCAGCCTGTGGATCAGTTCATAATCCTCCACCAAACATTCCGGATCAAATCCGCCGACCGCCATAACAGCATCACGCCTGAATGCGGCGAATGCACCGGAAATCAGCAGTAGCGCGTTGATTTGCATCCACGCAAAGCGCGATATGAAATTGCGGATATATTCGTATCGCTGAAACCATTCAAAAAACCTTGCAGATGCTCCGCGTCCACATACCGGGGTTAGCACACCTGTCGCCGCGACCAATTTTTCCTCGCTGGCAAACCGCATCCGCAACACGCCAATGGCATGCTCTTCGATCAAGGTGTCAGCGTCGACGGTCAGCACAATTTCGGTATCAACGTGTGTGATCGCATAATTTAGTGCGCGGGCCTTGCCGCCATGCGCCACGGGTAGCCAAAGCATATCGGGGCGGCCGGCTTGCGAATTCTTAATATGCGGGGTCAGGCCATATTGTTTGGTGAGTATGTCAGATGTCCCGTCGGTGCTGCCATCATCGGCAATTACGATCAAATCAGGCAGGTCGGTTTGCCGAAGTAACGCATCGATTGTGACCGGAATGGCACGCTCTTCATTATGTGCGGCAATCAATACGGCAAGGCTTGGTAAATGGGCCGATATGGTGTGCTCCGCTGCTGGAGCCGCTTTCAATATCCGCTGCATATGCCATCCTGTAAATCCCAATAGC
>JANOKA010000185.1:0-29935 GCA_031418995.1 Sphingomonadales bacterium
GACCAAACGCGATGATGCCGACGAAGAACGCCTATTCCAACAAGCGCAATTGCTGACCGCGAAACCCGTGCTGTATGTGTGCAATGTCGAAGAGGCGTCTGCGGCAAACGGCAACGAGCTGTCGGCACGCGTGTTTGAAAAGGCTAAGGCCGAGGGCGCAGAGGCAGTAGTCGTCTCCGCCGCCATCGAAGCCGAAATCTCCACCATGCCCGCCGAAGACCGCGATGTTTTCCTAGAGGACTTGGGCCTGACCGAAACCGGCCTCGCCCGCGTCATTCGCGCCGGATACGAGCTTCTGCACCTGATTACATTCTTCACCGTCGGCCCCAAAGAAGCCCGCGCCTGGACCGTCCACACCGGCGACACCGCGCCCAATGCGGCGGGCGCAATCCACAGCGATTTCGAAAAAGGCTTCATCCGCGCCGAGACGATGGCCTATGCCGATTATGTACAATTTAACGGTGAGGCTGGCGCAAAAGAGGCCGGAAAATGGCGGTCCGAGGGTAAGGACTATCTGGTCAAGGATGGCGATATTATGTTGTTTAGGTTTAACGTTTGAGACTGCTTCGTTCTTCCTATCGACTTGTGATGCGGAGGATATTTGTCAAATTATCATTGGGGCATCAAAATAAAATTTTCCAAAATATAATCGTCACCCGCGAGTAGCTTTAATCGTCATTGCGAGCGAAGCGCGGCAATGACAAATGATGGAGATTTAGGACACGGAGTTTTAATCACATATTATGAAATATTTCGAAGACCTAATAATCGGCGCCAAAGACAGTTTTGGCAGCTATTCCGTCACCCGCGAAGAAGTGATCGAATTCGCCACCAAATACGATCCACAAGCCTTTCATTTGGATGATGAGGCGGCAGCAAAAACCTATTTCGGGCGGTTATCGGCCAGCGGATGGCATACCACAGCAATGACCATGGCTATGCTGGTTGCCAATATGCAAGCGAACAAACAGGCCGGATTGGGATCCCCGGGGCTGGAGCAATTGCGCTGGCTAACGCCCGTTTATCCCGGCGATACATTGCGCGTTGAAAGCGAAATATTGTCCAAACGGCAATCGGTGTCGAAGCCGGAGATGGGTAGCTTTCAGAGCGGAGTAACGGTGTTTAACCAGCATGACGTGGCGGTGATGACGATGGAGAGCATTGGGTTGATTAGGGTGCGGGGGATTGAGGTTGAGGGCGTTTCGATGATCGGCGGCTGTAATTAAGTGCACTGTCACTGTAATTCTGCCACCGCAATTGATGGTCATAATTAATGCATCGTCGCCATGATTTCGTGATTGGACAGGTTGGGCCCCTAAATCTTGCTCAAGGCTTATCAGACCGATTTTCGAGTAGCTTCATTTGTTCTCGTACAGATTGGTATTCGTGGATCAAGCCGCGTACTTCGGCCATCGCGCCACGATTATTGTCATCATCTTCTTCATCTTCACCATCTTCCGAAGGAGCTTTCGGTGGGGCAACGAAATCCAGATTGCCGCCTTTCTCGTTGAACGCCAAGAGCTTCTTTACCGAAGTTTCTAATGCAGTGTTTTGCTCTCCGTTGATGTCTGGAAGCCGTTTCTTAATTTCTTCCATTATTGTTCCGAGCGCCTCTGTCTTTCGCTCTTTCTGCATATCACGCAACTGCTTCTCAACCTCGCGATTAATCCACTTTTTGGCGCGCAACTCTTCGATTTGGTTTCCAATTCCGATTACATCCTTCGCTACTGACGTAAGGTTTTTTGAAATAAGAGCGAGCAACACAGTGACGGCAGCGGTTGCGCTCAGAAACAAAATAATCGAACCGGTCGCAGCGCCAACTATTTTTGTATCTTCTGGCGCTTCATTCGCAGCCATTGAGACGCCTCGGATAATGTCGTACCAATCTCGCGCTGAGTCCTTCCAGTCTGTGAGGTGTTCAATTCCAGCTTCATTTTGGAAACCCACGCGTATGATAATTGCGTCCGCATCTTCTGTAGGATCGAAATCAGAAAAACCGAGCGCGTTAGTGGTAGTAAGGTAAGACGTAAAATGGGGATTAGACTCGGCAAGTTTGGTAAGTGCTTCTTGTAGCTTTACCGATGCGGTGTTCGGATCATATTCAGCAGTACGAATGAGTCTCTCAACAAACCGTGCGCCGTCGACGCCAATATATCGGTCAATACCTAGGGCATTTAGCGTCTGAAGTTGTTGTAAAGATAGCTCATTAAACGACATACCGCGAAGATAACTAAGTAAATTTTCTAGCTGATCTTCTACAGGTTGCTTGTTTTGTTGACTAGAATTGTGCTGGATTGGCGAAATCAACTGGTTGTATAGAGAATTCAAGCGCACGTAATGGGTTGTATACCACTCAGAAAGATGCTGCAGTTCACTTACATTCATTAGAATTTCCAATTAGATAGTATATTTTTTTACTATCATGTTGAGATTTTCTGGCAAGTTAAGTTATGAATTACCTAGACTATGGTGACAGATTACGGTCACAATCCATTTAATTGCACCCCTCACTTTCGCCCAAACAACTTCTCAACATCACCCAGCGCCAGTTTTACCCAAGTCGGCCTGCCATGATTGTATTGCCCCGAATGCGGGGTGATTTCCATTTCCAATTACCGCGACATAGCTTTTAATTATTATTCTCAAGTATTTTCATGCCATTAAACTGTGGATGAAGGGACACTTGGCAACGGTGTTCTACTAACACATGAAGTGCACAGTAAACACAACGCCATGTACTGGCCACGTTCCTTTGCGCCTTAATATCGTGCTATTTGTTTCACACGAAGACACAAAGAAAAAGAAGGAAATAAGAAGCTGGGCGCACCGCCATCTTACTTTCTTTGCGTGAAAAAATTGGCACTACCTTTCAGTCATCAGTGCAACGATAGTTAAATAGACCGTCACCGTAATTCTATTGCGGGAATTACAGCGTCAATCCAAGTCTGGATGCGATGCCCCGCTTCCTATTCGGACCGAAGATTGCAGGACGATTTCATGTTGCCGGCTGGCCGTCGCACTCCCCCACTCAGCGATTTCGTCAAGTGTGCGCCCGCAGCTGGTGCAGATGCTGGTGCTGGTGCTGGTGCTGGTGTCCAGTCTGCAAATCGCTTTGCAAGGCGAAGTAGGGCGCTCGGTCATATTATTAAGTTTACACCCCTATTTCCGCCCAAATAACTTCTCGACATCGCCCAGCGCCAGTTTCACCCAAGTCGGCCGGCCATGGTTGCACTGCCCCGAATGCGGCGTGACTTCCATTTCGCGCAGCAGCGCGTTCATTTCAGCGACGTTTAGCACCCGCCCTGCCCGCACTGAACCGTGACAGGCCATGGTGGACGCGACCAGATCGATGCGTTCTTTCAAGGATAGCGCTTCGTCATAGGCCGCCAGTTCATCGGCCAGATCCTGCACCAATCCGCGCACTTCGCCGCTGCCAAGCATTGCGGGCGTTGCGCGTACCAGCATTGCGCCGGGGCCAAAACGCTCCAGCTCCAACCCGAATGCCGCCAATTCGTCGATCCGTGCCTCCAGCCTATCGCAGGCTGGCTCATCCAATTCGACGACATCGGGCAGCAGCAGCGCTTGGCTGGGAACTGCCCCGCCCGCCTGCGCCAATGCCCGGCGCATACGTTCCAACACCAACCGTTCGTGCGCGGCATGTTGATCGACGAGCACCAGACCGTCCTCGGCCTCCGCCACGATATAGGTGTTGGCGACTTGCCCCCGTGCCACGCCCAATGGGTGCCGCACTGCATCGGGAACCGCATCGGTCGCTTGCGCTGCGCGGCCCATTAAAGGGGCCAAATCTTCACCTTGAATCCGGCCCATGTCGGCAAAGCTGGACCGGTTTTCGGCGAAGGACGCATAAGGCGGACGCGACTGAATATGCCCTGATGGGGTATATGCCTCGCCCTGTAAATGGCCCTGCAATGTGAATATATTTTGCTGCGGATCGGGGCCCGTCGGTTCGCTCATCGGCTCACTCTGCCAATTGGCCAGTGCGGATTCGGGCGCACGCTGCACAGACCTGAAGCCCGACTGGTCAAGCGCATGGCGCAGCCCCGAAACGATCATGCCGCGTACCAATGCAGGCTCTCGAAACCGGACTTCTGTTTTGGCCGGATGCACGTTTACATCAACCTCTGACGTGGGCAGCTCAAGGAACAACGCCACCACCGCGTGCCTTTCCCGCGCCAGCATTTCGGCATAAGCCCCGCGCACCGCGCCGATTAGCAAGCGGTCCTTTACCGGACGGCCATTGACGAACAGAAACTGGTGATCGGCCACGCCGCGATTGTATGTTGGTACGCTCGCAATTCCGCCGAGCCTTATGCCCTCGCGTTCATAATCCAGCCCGACGCTGTTCCCGGCCAGATCATTGCTGGTCAGCGCGGCGACCCTTGATGGACGGTCCATCCCTGCCTGCACCGACAAGCTGCGGCGCCCATCATGTTCCAGTGTGAAACCAATATCGGGCCGTGACATGGCAAGGCGTTTGACCACATCAACACACGCGGCATATTCCGACCGCGCCGAACGCAAAAATTTGCGCCGCGCCGGAACTTTGGCAAACAGGTTTTCCACGCGGACACGGGTTCCGGGCGGAATCGCGGACGGGCCCTCACCCATCAAAACGCCGTGATCGACAATCCGGTGCCAACCGTCAGCTCCGCGAATTCGGCTTTCGATGGTCATTTGTGACACACTGGCAATTGACGGCAACGCTTCACCGCGAAAACCGAGCGTTTCGACCATCTCGATCGCGTCATCGGGCAATTTCGACGTCGCATGCCGTTCCAGCGCAAGCGCGATATCACCTGCACGCATGCCGCAACCATCATCGCTAACCTCGATTAAATCCAAGCCGCCATTTGAAATCCGTATGGAAATTTGCGCCGCGCCAGAATCAATGGCGTTTTCAACGATTTCCTTTAACGCGCTAGCGGGTCTTTCAACCACTTCACCCGCAGCGATCCGGTTGATTAAAGCATCCGAGAGTCTTCTTATTGACATCACCGCGTTCCTAGCCCAAGCGCCTGCTGCAAGCGACTCCTTAATCGCAAGCAATCCAGCCAAATACCTGTTTTGTAAAACAGCAAACTCCGCTAGGATCGCGTGAACGGGAGAGCATTGTTTAATAAGGCGGCGACGCCTTTGTCTAAATGGATTCTATATGTGGAAATTTCCTTCTTTTCGTTTTGGTTCGCAGGATATGGCGATCGATCTGGGTACCGCCAATACCGTAGTTTATGCGCGTGGTCAGGGTATTGTCCTGAATGAGCCTTCGGTGGTTGCGATTGAAACATTGAACGGAATCAAGCGCGTTAAGGCCGTGGGCGATGACGCGAAATTGATGATGGGCAAAACGCCGGACAGCATCGAAGCGATCCGACCTTTGCGGGATGGCGTTATCGCCGACATCGATGTTGCCGAACAAATGATAAAGCATTTCATTCACAAAGTGCACGGCAAACCCCGGCTGTTCAGCTCCAACGAAATCGTCATCTGCGTTCCGTCTGGATCAACCAGCGTTGAGCGCCGCGCGATTCGCGATGCCGCATCCAATGCAGGCGCAAGCGAGGTGTTCCTGATCGAAGAACCCATGGCCGCAGCCATCGGCGCGGACATGCCCGTGACAGAGCCTATTGGCTCGATGGTCGTCGACATTGGCGGCGGCACGACCGAGGTTGCGGTGCTTTCGCTGCGCGGTTTGGCGTACACCACATCGGTGCGTACGGGCGGAGACAAGATGGACGAAGCGATTGTGTCCTACGTTCGCCGTCACCATAACCTGTTGATTGGTGAAGCAACTGCCGAACGGATCAAGAAAGATTTCGGCACGGCGCGTGCGCCTTTGGACGGGATCGGCCACACGATCCACATCAAGGGCCGCGATCTGGTCAACGGCGTGCCCAAGGAAATTATGATAAACCAAGGGCAGATTGCCGAAGCGTTGAGCGAGCCAATTGGTACAATTTTGGAAGGTATCCGGATTGCGCTGGAAAACACCGCACCCGAACTGGCCGCAGATATTGTTGACCAAGGCATCGTGTTGACGGGCGGCGGCGCGTTGATGCAGGGGCTGGACGAATTTTTGCGCGACGAAACGGGCTTGCCCGTGACCGTTGCAGAAGACCCGCTGACCTGCGTTGCAATCGGCACAGGCAGGGCGATGGAAGACCCGATCTTCCGCGGCGTCCTGCTGACTGCATAAGGGAGCCAAGCCGTGGTGCCGCCGACAAATCGGCGCCCGGGATTTTCCCGTAAGGCGCAATATAGCTTATTTGCAACCTATGTTCTGGCGATTGCCGGATCGGTTTTTGCTGCGTTACTGCTGATCCTATCGATTGTGGACCCTGCAGGATTTGGCGCATTGCGGATGATCGGAACCGAAATCACCGCGCCAGCCGCGCGGTTTTTTTCCAGTGTCCGGCAAACGGCAACAGATATCGGATCGAACACGTCGGCATATCTGGATGCGGCATCGAAAAATGCGGCGCTGAACACAGAAGTGCAAGCCAACCGGCGGAAAATTATCGAAGCCAAGGCCATTGCCCTTGAAAACAAACGTCTGCGCCAATTGCTCGATCTGAAAATCACCGAGGCCGATCATATCGCCATCGGCCGTCTTATCAGCTCGTCCGCATCCAGCAGCCGGCGGCTGGCCACGTTGTCCATCGGCAGCAATATGGGCGTGCTAAAGGGGCAGCCCGTGCGCAGCCCCAATGGTTTGATCGGTCGGATTATTGAAACCGGACCCACCACGTCCCGCGTGCTGTTAATCTCCGATGCCAACAGCCCCGTTCCGGTTATGCGGTCCACCGACGGCGTTGCGGCATCGGGTGAAGGATTGGCCAACGGCATGGTTGCGGTGCGCCCGGTCAATCTGGGCATCAATCCGTTCAAAGTTGGCGATATCATCGTTACATCGGGCAATGGCGGCCTGTTCCATCCCAACATTCCGTATGCACGCGTCGTGCGCGTGACCAGCGACGGCGCATTGGCGCGGCCATTGTCTGATCCTGCCACCGCGCCTTATGTCATGGTCCTGCCGATTTATGAGGCCCCGGCCACCGCACTGCTGGCCACACCGGAGGCCGCGCCTGCCGTCAAAGACGGCGAGCCATGAAAAAAACGATCAGCGGGTTAACCCGGCCACTCAGGTCCGGACGTGATTACCAGTCCCGCATCGAACAAGTCCAGTCGCCAACCAAGATGCTGGCGATACCGATTGCGTCGATACTATTCGCGTCGATTATCACCACTTTGCCAGTTATAACGACGCAAGCGATATTGCCGCCGTTTGGATTGATGTTCCTGCTATCGTGGCGGCTGATGCGGCCCCGCTTGTTGCCGATCTGGGCTGGTTTGCCATTTGGCATGTTTGACGATGTGTTCAGCGGGCAACCCTTTGGCAGCGCAGCACTCATATGGTCGCTGGCAATGCTATCAATCGAGCTGCTGGATGCGCGGGCCGTTTGGCGGGATTATTGGCAGGACTGGTTAATCGCCGCAATTCTGGTAATACTGGCACTATGCGCAGGCAACTTCTTCGTCGGCCTGGCCTTTACACGGCCAGAAGTCGCTACGTTATTGCCGCAAATGATCCTGTCTATTTTGGTGTTTCCGCTGGTGGTGCGCACTGTCGCAAGGCTCGACCGTTGGCGGTTAAAGCCATGACGGGCCTGATATGAAACAAGAACGTCCGGTTTCGTCGGCGCAACAAGAATTTACCTTTACGCGCCGCACCATGTTTGTCGGCGGCGTGCAGGCCGCGTTCGGGCTGCTGCTGGCCGGACGCATGGCGTATATTTCGGTTGCCGAAAATGAAAAGTACAAGCTGGCATCGGAAAGTAACCGCGTCAATCTGACGCTGGTTCCGCCGCGCCGGGGCTGGTTCATTGACCGTTACGGCAAACCCATTGCCACCAACCGCGCCGATTTCCGCGTCGATGTTGTGCCCGACCGCTTGGTGGATCAAGACGCCACATTGGCGCAATTATCGCGGCTGCTGTCCCTGACACCGGATGATATGGAACGGATAACGCGGGAGATTAAAACGGCTGGCGGTTTTCAACCCGTACAGATCGCCGCAGGTTTGGATTATGAAAGTTATTCTAAGGTGAGCGTTCGTTTGCCTGACCTTCCCGGTGTCAGTCCGCGTCAGGGGTTTTCGCGCTATTATCCTAGCGGTGCCGCCGTCGGCCATTTGATTGGCTATGTCGGCACGGTTTCGGCAGAGGAATATAAAAAAGACAAGAACCCCCTGCTGATTACCCCCGGATTCAAGATCGGCAAAGACGGGCTTGAAAAAATGTTTGAGGGCAGCCTGCAAGGCGCGCCGGGCGCAAAACGGGTAGAGGTTACCGCGCGCGGGAAAATCGTGCGCGAACTCACCACCAAAGAAGACACGCCGGGAAAACCGGTACAGCTGACCATCGATATCGACCTGCACAATTATACCGCGCGGCGGCTGGGTACAGAATCCGGATCGGTCGTGGTATTCGACACGCTGACGGGTGACATTTTGGCGATGGTATCGATGCCCTGTTATGATCCGAACAGTTTTTCCGACGGTATCGGACGGCAGGAATATAAATGGCTGCGCGAGGATGACCACAAACCGCTGCTGAACAAAAGTCTGCAAGGATTATATCCGCCGGGATCAACGCTGAAACCCATGGTGGCCATTGCGTTACAGCAAAACGGCATCGATCCCGAGGAAACCGTGTATTGCGGCGGCGGCTACCGCTTGGGCAACCGCGTTTTCAAATGCCTTGGCACGCACGGCGCGATCAACATGCCCAACGCGATCATGAAAAGCTGTAACACGTATTTCTATGCCATGGGCAACCGCATCGGATATGATAAAATTGCACCTGTGGCAAAGCTGCTGGGACTGGGGCAGGAATTCGATCTGCCTTTTCCGTCACAGCGGTACGGTACCGTTCCCGACAGCGCGTGGATGAAGAAAAAATATGATAAAGTCTGGGCATCATCGGATACATTGAACGCCACAATTGGTCAGGGGTATATGATCGCCAGCCCGTTCCAATTGGCGTTAATGTCGGCGCGGATTGCATCGGGGCGCAATTTGATCCCCAATATCATCGCGGGCAAACGTAAAGCGCCTGATTTCCTGCCGTTTCTGCCCGAACATCTGGCACTGGCGCGTGAGGGCATGAACCGCGTGGTCAATAGCGCAGGAACCGGGGCGCGCAGCCGTTTGCCGTTTCCCGACATTAAAATGGCCGGCAAAACCGGAACGGCGCAGGTCCGCCGGATCGAGGGATCACAACGCGGCCAATCGGGCGCATGGAAATACCGCGATCACGGTCTGTTTGTGTGTTTTGCCCCCGTTGAAGAACCGCGTTATGCCGCTGCGGTAGTTATCGAACATGGCCTTGGCGGAGCAAGAGCCGCCGCACCCGTTGCCAAAGATGTCCTTACATTCCTGTATGACCGCGAAAAAGCAATGGCGGCATTGACCGCATTAGAAGCTGGATGGGGCGGCACAATCGAGGAACGCATGGCGCGCAACCTGGCCAATTTTAACGCGCCGCCACCTGTCTCCGCGCTTGCGTCTGTGCCTGTGCCTGCATCTGCCCCGAAAAATGAACCAACGGCGTCAGCGGCAAATGCCACAACCGGGAATTCAGAACGATGAGCAGCATCATTCCCGCCCCCATACTGGGATTACCATGGCGGGTAATTTTCATTCTGACGGCGCTTGTATGTTGCGGCGCGACGGTGCTGTATTCAGCCGCCGGGGGCAGCTTCACGCCGTATGCAGGTAAGCATTTGATGCGATTTGCCCTGTATCTGGCCATGGCGATCATCATGTCGCGGTTACCGCTGGAATTTTGGAAAAAGATTACATTCCCCGCATATGCAATAACCTTGATCCTGTTGATATTCGTTGAAATCACGGGCCAGATTGGCGGCAATTCCCAGCGCTGGATCAATCTGGGGTTTATCACATTGCAGCCGTCCGAATTGATGAAACCCGTTCTGGTTCTGGCCACGGCCTGGTTTTTTGATCGGCTGCCCGCGAACCGGATCAACAGCTTCGATGTGTTTTTGCCCATGGCCGGATTGTTGATCCTGCCATGTATTTTGGTCATCGTGCAGCCGGATTTTGATGCAGCAATTGTGTTTGCCTTTTGCGTTATCATGGTCGGTTTTCTGGCCGGATTGCCGCTGAAATATTTCCTGATCGGGGGCGCTGGCGCGGCGGTACTGGCGCCGCTTGTCTATTTCTTTGGCTTGCGGCCTTACCAGCAAAACCGCGTCCTGATATTTTTCAATCCCGAAAGCGATCCATTGGGCGCAGGCTATCATATCATGCAATCCAAAATTGCGATTGGTTCAGGCGGCCTGTTCGGGAAGGGGTTCATGCAAGGCACACAAAGCCATCTCGATTATCTGCCCGAGGGCCATACCGATTTCGTATTCGCCACAATGGCGGAGGAATGGGGATTGGTCGGCGGATTGGTTATCATCGGACTGTTTTATCTGTTGATGCGTTGGTGCATACAAGTGTCGCTGAAATGCAATCGCCGTTACGGCAAACTGATTGCGATGGGAATGACATGCACGATATTTTTCTACATTGTTATCAATTTGTTGATGGCAATGGGCCTGTTCCCGGTCGCAGGCATTCCGTTGCCGTTTATCAGCCATGGCGGGTCATCGATGCTGACCATCATGATCTGTATCGGCATCATCATGTCGGTTGACCGTCACCCGGGCACGCGGCAGGGGCAGTTTGGATAACATCGCGCATTTATCGCACCGCAACATGGCTTGACATAATGGCGTAAAACCAGCAGATGCCCGGTCATAACCAGATGTCAGCGCGATTCCGCCGCATCCATGGGGACGCATAGCTCAGTTGGTAGAGCAGATGACTCTTAATCATCGGGTCCACGGTTCGAGCCCGTGTGCGTCCACCATTTGTTTCCGTAATTTTCGTCGGCGTGTTCACGCTTTTGATTCCAAAAAGGCGAGATCGCTACTTTACAGTGTGGCGTATAACTTTGTCGACCAAGGCAAGGGACAAGTCGCCGTAAGGAGAATTTTGGACAATGGTTTGGGCTCAATCTAAACAACCCCGATTTATGATGTGATAAATGATATTATGGTGTGCGGATGCTATACTCATCGCGACCACATTGCCGAAGCGGAGAGAATCACAGCATGTCGGTAAAAATAGAAAAAGGGATGTCATTATCGAGAAAAGCCCTTAACCTTGTCGAGTTTGCATTAGGCGGGGTTAAGGGAAATTGAGTGTATGATTGCAGATTGGCGAAGCTACGAATGATTTTGCGATTGCGCCGGTATGCTGGACGGGTTGTCATAGTAATGATCATTTCACTCATTACGGCTGCCATTACTACCACTTATCTTGTGTACGCTGCGCGCACCACAATTCACCATTGTATTTCCGATTCTTCCGAGCTGGTGAAGCCTGCAACAACCCTGTGGTACAACAGCCCTTCAATGGCGATTCACAAAGGGCGGCTTTATTTGTCTTACGTGTTTGGACGCACTGTTTTTGGGGATAGCGAAGCTGTGCGATTGTTGCCGTACATCGGAAAGGGAATTGAAAAGGTTTTGGTATCACCCGGATCTTATGGCGTTGGTCTTTCTTCTTTCGACCAATCTGGCAGAAATATTTCGAATACGAAGTTGCGCGCTTGGCAAACACCCGACGACCACGGTGGGCCGACGCTGTTGTCGCTCAAAAATGGACTTGTTGCTGCCTATTCGCATCATAGTTCGCCGCTCTATGTTAGGACTGGAGGCCCAAATTGGAGTCCCGAGAAGCTGATAGACACTGCTCGCGTAACTTACCCAAAGCTTACTACAAACGGCAAACGTGTGTTTTTGGTGTACGCGCGCGGTCAAACTCCCCCCATGAATGGCCGAGACTTGGTTTTTCGGAGCAGCCTTGATGGCGGCCGCAGTTGGTCGGGCTTCACGACCATGGTCACAGCGAAACCAGAACAAGCTGTTTACGCAGCAAGAGCCGTTGCCATTAGCGATAGCGTTTGCACAGCTTACGTTATCTATAAGCCTTTCACACGCAAAACTGGTCGGCGGAACAACCTGCGATTTATCTGCGCCAACGCAAGAGGCGCGTTGAGTGATCGCTCTATTTATAGTACGAGCGGCGCAGCAAATATTCTTGTGTACGATATAGCTATCGATCAAAACAAACGAAGAATTGCCTTTGCGGTCTGCCCAAAAGACTTCGATGCCGACATCTTGTGGCGCGACTGTCCGGCACGAATTGCAACAGTCAAGAATGGCAGTGTGCATTTTGCTGATTTGGGAATGACGACATCACTTCTTATGCGAGGAGGCATGAGCTTTGATCAAAACAATCCGAACCGTGTAGCGGTCGTTCAACGCGATCGCAACGTAGCAGGTATCCGCATATACCACCTTGAACCAAATCCTGTTTCCAAATTTTTTATGAAGACCGCCGATTTTCCCGCAAACCCTCAGTTTACTGGATGGGCGAACCCATCGTTGGTATGGAATTCGATCAAGTGGCAACAAACGGGATATCATCACGACATCCGGATATCTGGCAGATGCGGCCCTGGTTTTTCGAGATTACAGCAGCTCAAGTGAACGTTTGTCTATCTTTCATTTGATCCGCGTTAAAGCTTGTGACGGTTGGGCAGGCAAAAAAGCCGAGGACGTGCTGATCACGGGGGCATGTCAATATGCCATTAGGATTCAGTAGTTACGTGTAAGCGACAGAATGATTGCGGCGCAAAGGCTATTTAATGACAATTATATGGCGTGATAATTTGGCACTGCTTTACTGTGCGTGCAGAATTTGAAGCGGGTATTCTATGCGTTTTGTTGCAACAATTTGGCAATGGCCGGGCGGCACGATCCGCAATTGGTTCCCGCATTTAATGCCGCGCCCACTGCCTCTACACTGGTCAGAGTATCGCCGCGGATCGCGTTTAATATCGTTGTCATTCCAATGTCGAAACAAACGCATACAATCGCCCCGCGATCCATTTGCGGTGTGGCCGGACGCCCCGCAAGCAGCTCCATCGCGGATGCGCCTTCGCCGCCCATTTGATCGATTAACCATTCACGCGGCGGCAAGGTGCCGTCACGTGCGATGAATAATGCGCCCTGCAAATGGCCGTCTTCGATTACCGCAGCCCGGACAACGCCGCGCCGCACGTCCTGCATTTCGGCACGTTCCCCGGCTGGTAAAAGCGCCGCCAATACGGCCGGATCGCCCTGCCCCGCCAATTCGGTTAGCCAGCCATGCTTGGTGCGGATACGTGTCCAATACTTGCAATCAGGCAGCGCGGTCCGCTCCCGCGTAACCAGAAATCCGGTCCATGTGGGTACATAAGGCCGGACCGTAGCAGCGGTATTTTTGAAGCCGGGCTGTCCAGAAATAGGATCGCGTATTTGCGATGGCAGCAATCCGGCACGTCCGCCGCCGCTGGTTTGATCGGTCCAGTGCATCGGTACGAAAATTTCCTGCCGCCGCTGGGCATCCGTGCTGCATACGCGGAATACCGATTTGCCGGATGCCGTTTCAACCTCAGCCAATCCACCGTCAGTTAAACCAAAACGCCTTATGGTGGCGGGGTGCATTTCCGCCAGAGGCTCACGGCGGTGCTGCGACAATTTTGGCGATAATCCTGTTCGCGTCATCGTGTGCCAATGGTCGCGGTATCGGCCCGTATTCAGGCGCAACGCAAAGCTGCGGCTGGCATCGTCGCGCGGCGCATATTTGACGGGGACCATCCGCGCTTTGCCATCGGGCGTCGTAAATCGGCGGCCTGAAAAAGGGGAAGCGCTGCCCCATACAAACGGCGTCATCACATCATAATCTGCATCGCTAAGCCCCGCATGCTCCGAAATATCGAGCACCCGTGCGCCGTTATTTTTAAATCCGGTTTGCGCGGCATATTCGCGGAATATGCTGGCGGCACTGGGATAATCAAACGCATCGCCCCAGCCCATAAGTTTGGCAACTTCGGCAATGATCCACCAGTCGGGCTTTGCTTCACCGGGGGCCTCCAGAAAGCCCCTTTGCCGGGATATCACACGCTCGCTGTTGGTTACTGTGCCATCTTTTTCACCCCAACCCAATGCGGGCAATTTCACATGGGCAAGCGCGGTCGTATCGGTTTCGGATATGCAGTCGGACACGACAACCAATGGGCAAATGGCAAGCGCCGCACGTACATCACCTGCGTCCGGCATCGACACCGCCGGATTGGTGGCCATGATCCAGATCGCCTTTATCCGGCCATCGGCTACGGCATTAAACATATCAACAGCCTTCAATCCCGGACCGGCACATATGACGGGCGATTTCCAGAAACGCCTCGCGGTATCGCGTTCGGCCTCGCTGAACCCCATATGCACCGCGAGCGTTGAGGATAGTCCGCCAACCTCGCGCCCGCCCATCGCATTGGGTTGTCCGGTGATGCTGAACGGTCCTGTACCCGGTTTGCCAATACGGCCAGTGGCAAGATGCAAGTTGATGATCGCGTTGCCCTTGTCTGTGCCAGAAACCGACTGATTTGCACCCTGACTGAACAACGTGACAGTGCGCGGATTGTCGGCAAACAGCTCGTAAAATTCCTCAAGCTGCACAGGCGAAATATCGCATGTTTTGGCGACATCCAATGCATCCAAATCTTTCCAAAACCCGTCCGGCATGCTGACATTGTTCGCCATATATGCCCCGTCGAGCATGAAGCGCGCACGCATTTCGAGCAGCAATCCCCCAAACAACGCAACATCACTGTCGGGTGCGATGGCAAGGTGCAAATCGGCGCGCTCTGCGGTTTCGGTGCGGCGCGGATCGATAACGACAATCTTGGTGCCGCGTGTTTCCCGCGCCGCCTCGATGCGTTGCCAGATGACCGGATGGCACCATGCTGTGTTTGATCCGGTAAGAATGATGAGGTCTGCTTCGTCAAGGTCAGCATAACTGCACGGCACGACATCCTCACCAAAAGCTCTGGTGTGGGCCGCCACGGCGCTGGCCATACACAGGCGGCTGTTGGTGTCGATATTGGCCGTCCCAATGAAACCCTTCATCAGTTTGTTGGCGACGTAATAATCCTCCGTCAGCAACTGGCCGGAGACATAGAATGCGACACTTTCAGGGCCATATTCAGCAATGGTGGCGCTGAACTGTGCGGCAACATGGCCCAGCGCGTTATTCCAATCAGTACGCTGCCCGTCGATTTCCGGATATAGTAAGCGGCCCTCTAACCCGATGGTTTCACCCAGATGCGTGCCTTTGGAACACAGCCTGCCGTAGTTGGCGGGATGCGCTTTGTCACCCGCAATCGCCGCGCTCCGTTCTCCCGTCGGCGTCGCAATGATGCCGCAGCCAACGCCGCAATAGGCGCAGGTGGTTTTTATGGAAAGCCCTCTCCCCTTCAGGGGAGAGGGTTGGGAGAGGGGGCTGTCCAGGGTGCCAAGAGTCGATACATCCCCCTCCCCTAACCCCTCTCCTGAAGGGGAGGGGGACATCATCCGACGACTCCTGCCAGCGCCTCGGCCCGCCCGATCAATATCCGTCCGCCGTCGATCTTGACCGGGATAACCGGAACGCATGCCCCAAGTTCATCATGGCTGTCGCCCAGCGCCTTGCCAGTGATAAGCGATATGCGCCAATTGTGTAGCGGACAGGTGACCGTCGTGTCGTGGACAATGCCCTGCGACAATGGCCCTTGCTTGTGCGGACATTTATTTTGCAACGCGTAAACCGCGCCATTGGCGGTATGGAAAATCGCAATCTCCTCGCCGCCGCGTACAGGCAACGTCCGCGCACCCAAAGCTGGCAGTTGATCGACAGGGCCGATATCCAGCCATTCGCCAACCGCACTCACGCCGTCACCTTTTCAAGCGTGGCCGCTTGTATATTCAGGGGCCGGATTTCGGCCAAATGCTGGTGCAATTTATAATCCTCGCCGTTTGCGCGTTTCTCCCACGGATCGTCCTGCATAAAGCTTTGCGAATAGAGGAAGCGCTGGCGCAGTTCCTCGCGGCCTTCGGCATCCTCAACTATGCGTGCCTTGATATAGTCCATGCCGACGCGTTCGACCCACGGCGCAGTGCGGTCCAGATAGCGGGCTTCCTCGCGGTACAGCTGAATAAACGCCGCGCAATAATCGAGCGCTTCTTGCTCGGTTTCAACCTTGCACAGCGCGTCTGTTCCGCGCAAATGGATGCCGCCATTGCCGCCGACGGACAGTTCATAGCCGCTATCGACGCAGATGATCCCGAAATCCTTGATCGTCGCCTCGGCGCAATTGCGCGGGCAGCCTGATACCGCAATTTTGAACTTGTGCGGCATGAAGCTGCCCCACGTCATTTTCTCGGTCTTGATACCAAGGCCTGTTGAATCCTGCGTACCAAACCGGCACCATTCCGAACCGACACAGGTTTTGACCGTGCGCAACGCCTTGGCATAGGCATGGCCGCTGACCATTCCGGCGGCGTTCAGGTCTGCCCAAACGGCGGGTAAATCTTCCTTCTTTATGCCAAAGATATCAAGGCGCTGGCCGCCGGTTACTTTAATCAACCGCGCTTCGTATTTTTCCGACACATCAGCAATCGCGCGCAATTCGGTTGGGTTGGTCACCCCGCCCCACATGCGCGGGACGACCGAATACGTCCCGTCTTTTTGGATATTGGCATGCATCCGTTCGTTGACGAAACGCGACTGGTTGTCGTCGATAAACGCGCCGGGCCATGCACACAGCAGATAATAATTCAGCGCAGGACGGCACGACGCACAGCCATCGGGCGTGGTCCAATGCAGCGCCTGCATCACCTGCGGAATTTCCTTCAAGCCTTTTTCTATGATGTTCCTGCGGACATCCTCGTGCGTGAAACTGGAGCATTTGCACATCGGCTTATTGTCGCGTTCGCCCATATAATCATCGCCCATGGCAAGCGTCAGCAGGTTTTCAACAAGGCCTGTGCACGAACCACAGCTGGCCGATGCCTTGCATCCGCTGCGCACCGCATCCAAGCTGCCAGCGCCGCCCGAAATACAGGCCATAACTTGGGCCTTGGAAACGCCGTTACAGCCGCAAATTTCCGCATCTCCGGAAAGCGCCGCAACGGCGTCAAGCGGGTTTAGCGACGCGCCGCCTCCTGCGGCAAAAGCTTGACCAAAGATCAGCGCATCGCGGATTTCGGAGACATCCTCTTGGCGTTTCAACAGATCGAAATACCAATTGCCGTCACCTGTATCCCCGTACAAAACCGCACCGATTACGCGGTCTTCCTTGACGATCACGCGTTTGTACACGCCGCGTGCGGCATCGCGCATGATGATGTCTTCGCATCCCTCACCGCCGGAAAAGTCGCCAGCGGAAAACACGTCAATCCCCGACACTTTCAGCTTCGTCGAAGTCACTGATCCAGTGTAACCGCTGTGTTCAGCAACCAAACCATCGGCCAGACTGCGGCACATTTCCCAGATCGGCGCGACAAGGCCGTAAACCAGCCCGTTATGTTCCACGCATTCGCCCACCGCGAGGATGTTTGCGTCTGACGTCACCAGATGATCGTCGACATGGATGCCGCGCCCGATGGCAAGGCCGGTATCGCGCGCCAGTTTCACATTGGGCCGGATGCCAACCGCCATGACAACCAGCGATGCGGAGATTTCCGTTCCGTCTTTCAACCGGACGCCCGCAACCTTGCCCTGTCCGTATATTTCGGCCGTGTCTGCGCCGGTCAATATGGTCTGCCCACGCGCCTCCAATGCTTCCTTCAGCAACCATCCCGCTGCCTCGTCCAGTTGCCGCTCCATCAATGTCGGCATCAGGTGAATGACCGTGACCTTCATCCCGCGCAAAGACAAACCATGCGCTGCCTCAAGCCCTAGCAGTCCGCCACCAATGACAACGGCATCTCCGCCCGCATCCGCCGCACGCAGCATTGCGCCGACATCATCCATATCGCGGAAGGTAACGACGCCTTGCAAATCATGGCCCGGCACCGGAATGATGAACGGATCTGACCCGGTGGCCAAGATTAGCTTGTCATAGCTTTCGGTGCGGCCCGAACGCGCGGTGACCGTCTGTATCTTGCGGTCAATCGCCACCACGCTATCGCCCGAAACCAGCGTGATGTTGTTATCATCATACCAGGCCTGATCGTTAATCACGATATCCTCAAAACTCTTCTCCCCCGCCAGCAGAGGGGACAGCATTATGCGGTTATAATTTACCCGTGGTTCCGCCCCGAAAATAGTGATGCGATATCGGCCAGCATCGCGGTTGAGGATTTCCTCGACCGCACGGCACCCAGCCATGCCGTTACCAATGACGATTAAATGGGGTAAATTTGTCATATCAATTCCTCAGAGCGCCCATTCGGCCGATGCCCATAGTTTCCGGGTATCGGTCGCAAAAGCCTTTGCCTTGTAATCGGCATATTTCAGGGTGAAGGTATATTTTCTGCGTTTGGCGGACAACTGCACCCCCCATTCGTCGCCATAATATTGGCTCAAGCGGTCCGAACGATAGTCATGGTATGTTGCTGTCAAACCGACGCTGTCAAAACCGGCAGTCTTGGTCTTGGTATAGCCTAGTGTCGCATAGCCATCGCGCAGGCCATTTGGCGGCGTGACCAGAAATTTGTCAGCCCAGCCATTGAATTTATGCAGCGTGGCAAGCGGGGTTTGAAAGCTGGTAAGCGCTGCGCCGGAACTTGCGCCCAGCACCTCATACCCGCCCATCAATTTCCATCCCTTGGCCTCGCCGCCCAATTCAGCAAGCCAGTAATCGGCGGAATAATTATTGGGATTATTATTGAAATCGCTCTGTTTCGCGTAGCTAGCAGCATAGGTCAGTTTGGCCGTTTTGGAGAGCGGCGCAGCGCCAGAAAAACGTGCGCCGAAGCTTTGGTTTGACATGCGGAATGCCGAAACGGCGGCTTCATCCTGATCGACCAGATAGGCAAATCCGGTTAGCGTACCCAGTGTATGCTTATACGAAAGATTGGCAAATACATTGTCGCCGGACACCGATTGTTGTCGCGCGCCGAAACCGTCAATGCCCCATATCGTGCGGTGGCCCCAAGCATAGGTGACATCCGCTTTGACGTTTTTGATGCCCGAAAATTCGGCGCGCACGGCATCAAATGTTTGTTCGTTCTGGCGAAAACCGACGCTGCCGACAAAACGTTGATCGTCCAGATTGATCCGTTGGCGTCCCAGTGTAATCACGGTTTTAGGCAAGCCCGTAAACTGTATCTGCGCGCGGTTCAGTTCGATATTTTCTGGGTCTGCGATAACAGGAAAAGCTGATTTACCATTCAGGCCGCTATTATATTTCTCCGAAATTGCCAACGTGCCCTCGGCCTCGACCAAGACGGAGAATGCACCTTTTTTCGCTTCGATACCTGCACGTACCCGGGCCGTTAATCCCTCTGCATCGCGTGCCAACGGAACCTGTTCAACGGCTTCGTATCGTAGCCGAAGATCAACCAGCGGTTTGATAATGAAATCTTCGGCATGGGCCGGAGCAGCGATTGCTGCCCCGGTTGCCAAGAAAATTATGCTAGGCCCGCGCATCAGATACGAACGCCCTGAATGGCCGCGCCCCATGTGGTGCGCCAGCGTTTCTTAACCGATGTCAATCCGATCAAGGCGATCAGGGCCAGTCCGGCAAAAATCAGGAAACCCGGCGATGCGCTGCCCGTGACTTGTTTGGCAAAGCCTAAGGATGATGCGAGGTAAAATCCGCCTACGCCGCCGCCAAAGCCAACTAGGCCGGTCATGATACCGATTTCCTTGCGGAAACGCTGCGGGACCAATTGGAACACAGCGCCATTGCCAAAACCCAGCGTTGCCATCACCGCAAGGAACAAGGCCAATGTCACGCCAAGCGATGTGGGCCCAGTGCTAATCCCCGCCAACAGTAAGGCTGAAAATATATAGACATAGGTTAGCGTCTTAATCCCGCCGATTCTATCCGCCGTCGCCCCGCCAAAGGGACGCACCAGCGATCCGGCAAATACGCATGCGGCGGTACAATATCCCGCAACAATCGGCGTCATCGCAAACTGGTCTGTAAAGTAAATCGATAGCGATGCTGACAGGCCGACAAACCCGCCAAAGGTCACGCCATAAAATAACATGAACCACCATGCGTCCTGATCCTTTAACACATCAAAATACGCGGTAACGGGTTTTGGCGCGGGCTGATCGGGGCTGTCTTTGGCAGCAATCATATAATAGACAAAAACGATTGCCAACGGAATAACGGCAAGTCCCAGAACGTCATTCCAGCCGAATATATTTGCCAATACAGGGGCAAACAGAGCAGCGAGCACCGTACCTGAATTGCCCATCCCGGCGATACCCATCGCCTTGCCCTGATGTTCGGGTGGATACCATCGCGATGCCAATGGCAACGCAACGGCAAAGCTTGCCCCAGCAAAACCTAGAATTACGCCGAGCGCCAATGTGCCGTTGAAACTGGTTACGCCAAAAAACCAAGCGGCCAACAACCCTGCCATGACGATGATTTGCCCGATGGCGCCGGTTGTTTTGGGGCCAATACGGTCCACCAACAATCCGTTGACCAGCCGCAGTATCGCGCCCGCCAATGTCGGGACGGCAACCATCAATCCCTTTTGCGCAGCCGTCAGGCCCAACTCAGCAGAGATAATCGGCGCGAGCGGCCCCAATATGACCCAGACCATGAAGGCCAAATCGAAATATAGAAATGCGGCAATCAAAGTTGGCCGGTGGCCCGATTGCCAGAATGATTTTTCTGTCATGATGTGATGATCCCTGAATGAATATCTGAGAAACGATTATTTTGCGCTTGACGAACCGCACCGCGAAACGCTCCCTTCGCGTGTGTGCACGTACGTACGCATGTGAGGGAGTTCTTGATTTGAAACCGGATGGTAGATTGCAAGCCGCGGCGGGCCACGCGTCCGAAACGGGCAAGCGCGCTGACAATCAGGATTTTGTTGGCGTGTATTCCGCTACTGAGGCGGAACGGAAAAACCACGGGATGATCGCTGCGCTTGCCGACGGGGTAAGCGGCGGAAAGGGCGGCAGGATCGCCGCAGAACTCGCCGTTCGCGCGCTGATCGAGGGGCTGTATGACCAGCCTGATACCATCGGTACGGCTGCTGCGGCGCAGCGGGTTATGGCCCCGTATAACATTTGGCTGCATGCCATGGGCAAATCCGAAACCATGCGGCATGCGGCGACGACTTTCACGGCATTCGTGCTGAAGGGCAGGCGCGGCCATATCCTGCATGTCGGCGACAGCCGGGCGTGGCATTTCCGCGATGGCCGGCTTATACAACTCACCGCCGACCACACGTTGTCGCAGCCCGAACAGCAACACATATTGTACCGCGGAATTGGCATCGAAGACCGCTTGCGGCTCGATCATAACGAGATCAGCTTGGACATCCACGACCGCTTGCTGCTGACCAGCGACGGCGTGCACGGAACGCTGGATGCAAAGCGCATTTCCGCCATTTTGGGGCAAAGAAAATCTGCTGAAGCCGACGCCGCCAATTTGGTCGATTCGGCGTTGAACGCAGGCAGTCAGGACAATGCCAGCGCGATCATACTGGACATCGTATCTTTGCCTGCCCCGGATTATGATGCGGTGGCCGATGATGTTGCCAAACTGCCGATTTTGCCGCCGCCGGATGAAAGGCAGAGCATTGACGGATACCGCCTCGATCTGCTTTTGTCCGATGGCCGTTACACCCGATTGTTCCGTGCGACCGATACCGCTACCGGACAAATTGTCGCGGTCAAATTTCCCAAGCCTATCCTGCTGTCCGAAAGCGGCGCTAGGCTGGCATTTTCGCGCGAAATTCTGGTCGGCGCGCGGGTCAACAGCCCTTTTGTCGGCAGCACGATCACGGTCGCAACCGAACGCCAGACCCGGCTGTACGGCGTCCAGCCCTTTTATGAAGGTGAAACGTTGGAAACGCGCCTCAAACGGCATTTGTCGCTGACTGATGCGCTGAATATTGCTGTCAAATTGACGCGCGGCGTTTCTGCCTTGCACCGGCTGGATATCATCCACCGCGACATTAAACCCGACAATGTTATCCTGACGCCAGACGGCGGATTGAAACTTATTGATTTGGGCGTGGCGCGATTGCCCCGCGTGGACGAATTTGCCGCCAGCGAAATTCCCGGAACGCCCAGCTATCTTGCCCCCGAAATGTTTGGCGGTAACCAGGGCAATCAGGCCACTGACCAGTTTGCGCTGGGGGTTACTTTGTGGCGCGTTTTTGCCGGACGCTATCCCTATGGTGAGGCCGAAGCATTCAGCAGGCCGCGTTTCGGCGCATTGCAAGCGCCGTCTGTCACCCGTCCCGATGTGCCCGCTTGGCTGGATGCCACATTGCTGCGCGCCGTTGCCATCGACGCCGATGACCGTTTTGGCGATGTCATTGAATTGATCCGCGCGCTGGAGGGCGGTGCGGCGGTAGCGCGCACGCCGTTGCAATCCATCCCGCTGATTGAGCGATATCCGGTGCGTTTCTGGCAAGCGATATCCGCATTGCTTGGCGCTGCGCTGATCGCGGCTATTATCCATTGACGCGGGTTACAGCGTCAGGATGCTGATCCTTTCGTCCAAATGAAGCCGCGTGCGTCACACCATTAATCTCCCGATTCAAAACACAAAAAGTCACCCGACCTGCTTGCCTGCACAAGTGATCGCGGCGACATTGCCATGATAGTATTTGTTTGGTTCCCGGTTCGTTTGCACCGTTGCAAGCGGGGATATTAAGCGCAGAAATTGTAACTGCTGATGCCAGAATTGCGGCTACAATGCCTAATATGCAAGCATTATTTTGCAGTGCAGCATTTATGCCTATATTTTAAGCAATTGTGCCATTTTTAACCAGTGCGCCAAAAGCATCCGGATCAAAACTCTGTCCATCAAAAAAGCCGTCTGCGCCAAGGATTAAGCGGCCTTGCGTTGTGCCGACGCCTAATGATTGCTTAATCGATCCTTCTAATTTTGCGCTTGCCCCCGGCATCGGCGCGCCCGTTGCCGCAATAGCCCTGCGATAAATATCAGGACGAAACACGCGCCGCGCCGATTCGTAATCTTGCACATTCGGAACCGCATGCCCTGCCGCGCACATTTGGGCATATAACCATGCCGCTTGGCTATCCCAAGGAAAGTTCGCCGCCTCGCGGTGCTGAAACATAAAGTCGGGGACATGCAGCGGATCTTGTCCTTTTGCGAACAGAACCTTGTCCTGCACCACACGTTTGATCGCAGCCGCCGATCCGTCGAGATACGCGTTACGCGCCAATATAGCGGTAATTTCATCCACACGCTGCGGTTCAACAAAGGCGATACCAGCCTTGTAAAGCGCGCGGATTAACGCTTGTGTGAGATCAAGCTCAGCCTCCATGCGCGCCGTTTTTATCGCCAGCACTTTTTCCACGCCGCGCCGCCAGATTTGGGATGTTGTCGCAATCACCGTGCCCACGCCGCGTTCAACCGCCGCGCTGTTCCACGGCGCGCCCACGCAGATCCCGTCCACTTCGCCCGCCGCCAGTGCATCGGCGGTAAATGGCGGAGCAATTGTGACGATTTCGACATCTGTATTGGGATCAATGCCGCTGCCCCGCAACCAATAGCGCAGCATGTAATTATGACTGGAATAGCGATGCACAACTGCCAGCCGCAATGGCGTCCCTGCGGCTTTTCTGGCCAACGCTAATGCTGCAAATTTGCGGCCGATTTCCGCAATATCGCCGGGCAGTCCGGTTGCGCCGATATGCGCGGCAAGGCCGGTCCGCAACGTTATGGCATTGCCGTTTAATCCCAGCACAAACGGCGCGGATAACGAAACCGCTGGGCGCCCTAGTCCCAATGTGGTCGCAATAGCCAGCGGCGCGATCATATGCGCAGCATCGCTATGACCGTATAGCAACCGGTCGAGCACCGTGGCCCAGCTCATATCGCGGACCAGATCGAGCGCCAGTCCTTCCTCTTCGGCAAAGCCCAATTCGCGCGCCAGGATCGGCAGCGCCGCATCAACCAGCGGCAGAAAACCAATGCGGACAGGCAAAAGCGTCATAATCCCTCCATCAGTTTTTCTGCGGTCAATAATGCATCCGCGACATCGCCAATTTTGCGGCTGCTATCCATGGCCGCTTTACGCAATGCAGCATAAGCCGCCGGTTCATCCAGTCCGCGTTTTTTCATCAAGATCGCTTTGGCAGCATCCACGGTTTTGCGTTCCGCCAACTGTCCGCGTACATCATCCAGTTCCGATCGCAACCGGGCAAAGGCGTTGAAGCGTTTAATAGCAACATCCAGCACCGAACGTATCCGGTCGGGTTTCATTCCGTCGACGACATAAGCGGACACGCCCGCATCAATCGCGGCTTCAATCGCGCTATCATCGGCGCGGTCCACAAACATCGCAATAGGACGCGATATTGCCCGGGAAACCGCAAACCATTCTTCCAATTCATCGCGGCTCGGATTGGCAAGGTCGATCAAAACGACATCGGGGGATAATTCTTGCAATCGCGCAACCAGTCCGGTCCGGTCGCTGAAAATAGTCAGGTCGGTAACGCCGGATGCGCGCAGACCTTCGGCAATTACCGCAGCCCGCGCCAAGCTTTCATCAATGATAGCTATACGCATAGGAAGAATTTGGCGAGAATAACCATGTTGCAGCGCAGCATATCAAGCATAGCCAATGGCGCAAGCCTGCTTGTTACATCTGCGCAAACATTTGTTGGTGCAATGGCAGGATAATCTCCGCCTCTGCCAAATCCTTTGCGGTGTTGATATTGAAAAAAGGATCAAACGGTACATTTGGCCAAGTCGCATATTTATATGCTGCGGTTTCGGCGAACCCGATCAATGATCTGCGGCCTGTTGCAAGATAGCCGGGTAACAATGTGGCGCAGTCGGCGCGCCACAACGCGCAGGCGGGATGCAATTTTCCGCCTGAGCTTGCCATTGCCGCCCCGGCATCACCAATCTCATGTTGCAATTTGAATAGTAAGTCTTGCGGCAAAAATGGCACGTCACACGCGATCACCAAAATCTGTGGCAGACCTTGCTTGCATGCGAAATGCAATGCCGAAGTCAGCCCTGAAATCGGGCCTGCGTCATTGGTTTCATCCGGTAATAAACGCACGTTTTGCGGTAAGGGTCCAAAATCAGGAACATCTGCGGCGACAATGACGAAATCTGATATCTGCGCGGCATAAGACAACATATGATCCAGCAACGATGTATGCGCCAACATTTTTGCAGGTTTAGCGCCGCCAATCCGGCGTCCCTGCCCTCCGGCCATGATGGCAACCGGAACCGGCGACTGCGTTACCATTGTTCATCCTCCGCTTTGTTGTCGTTGCCAATTCCAATACCAATGCATAGGAGATGAATGCTATTAAGCAAATGGCAAGACCAGCTGGGGCAGGAAATATGAATACGGGGATTTTCGAAAGCGCTTTTGACGCTTTGTCCAAAGTTTTGGAGCCCAACGGCCCTGCGGTTGCCGCGTCGGCAAACAGTTTCACACCGACCGATTTCAGCGTGCATTTTTTTCTGCAACTGGCGATCATCATTCTGACATGCCGTGTCATTGGCAAACTGGGACAAAAGTTTTTGGGCCAGCCGCAAGTTGTCGGCGAAATGATTGCCGGTGTCCTCTTGGGCCCATCGCTTTTCGGCCTTTTTTTTCCCGGTGCGCAGGCGGCAATTTTCCCCGGCCCAACCAAAAGCTTGCTATATTCGGGCGCGCAATTGGGCGTCGGTTTATATATGTTTTTGGTCGGCACAACTTTGCAACTGGGCCATTTCAAATCGAAAGCCAAAAGCGCGATGGGCGTTTCTTTTGCGGGCATTGCCGCACCGTTTTTGATCGCAGCGCTGATTACCCCGTGGTTGCTGACCGTACCGGGATTGTTTGCCGACGGCATATCCCAATCGAGCGCGACGTTGTTCATGGGGGCATGCATTGCGCTGACCGCATTTCCCATGCTGGCGCGGATCATCAATGAACGCGGGTTAAGCGATACATCGCTGGGCACGTTGTCGTTGACCGCTGGCGCGTTTGATGACGCGGTATCATGGTGTGTTTTGGCAGTGGTTCTGGCCACATTTGGCGCCGGGCCGGGCATCGCGGTTTTGGCCATAGGCGGCGGGATATTATACGCCGCATTCATCATGATATTTGGACGAAAACTGCTCGCACCGCTGGGCCGGATGGTGGAACGCGACGGCGAAATGAGCATGACCGTGCTAGGCATTACTCTGGCCTTATTCTGTTTGTCGGCTTTCATCATGGACGCGGTGGGTATTCACGCAATTTTCGGCGGATTTATTTTGGGCGCGGTAATGCCGCGCGGGTTATTTGCCGATGAATTGAAGAAAAAGGTGGAGCCGCTGGCGGTCGTTTTACTGCTGCCTATGTTCTTCACCTATTCGGGGCTGAACACGCGCATGGATATGGTCAACACAGTACCATTGCTGATGATTGCGCTTGCCATATTAGCAGCATCGATCATTGCCAAATTCGGCGCATGCTATCTGGCGGCGCGGGTGGCAGGGGAAGATAACCGGACGGCGCTGGGTATTGGCGCATTGATGAATTCACGCGGATTGATGGAGCTGATTATTATCAACATTGGCCTGCAAAAGGGAATTATCGGACCGACGTTATTCTCCATGCTGGTGCTGATGGCGATTGTCACCACAATGATGGCCAGCCCTTTATTTGAGCTGGTCTACGGACGCAAAGCACGCGAAACCGGCGAACTGGATAATATTGATAAAAGTTCGACGTTGGCGAGTTAGGCAAACAACAAATCACCCAGCTTGCTGCGGTGCCACGCGGCGTCGCCAAATTGGGAAGCGTGAAATATCGCGGCGCGCCGGTGCAATCCGGCATCGCAGTCGTGGGTGAACCCGAACCCGCCGTGAAATTGTATCGCACGGTCCGCAGCAAAACTGTAAGTTTTATCTGCCGATGCCTTTGCCATGCGCACTGCGACCTCGCCGATACCTTGATCGGCAAAACTATATGCCGCGCTGTACAAATGCGACCGCGCCTTTTCATATTCGACATAGGCGTCGACAACCGGATGCTTTAACGCCTGATAGGACCCGATTACATTGCCGAATTGCTTGCGCGTTTGCAGGTAACTGACGGTATAATCAATAACCGACAGCGCGCCGCCGCACATTTCGGCGCTTTGCAACAATGCCGCTGCAAGGTCGATATGTGACAGCGCAGCAACCGTATTATTTTGTGCCATAAGCGCGCTCATCGGCAGCGAGATTCCATCAAGATTTAGCGCAGCGCTGCGTTTGGTTTCATCGATGATTATCTCGCGCCGGAATGCGCCATCAGGCACAACATCCCTCGGCAATATTACCAGCGCGGGTTGGCCTTCATATTGTACCGAGGCAATTATAAAATTGGCGGCCTGCCCCCACATTACGAACTGTTTTGTGCCTGATAATATCAGCCTGTTATTCTGCGTTGTCGCAATGGCATCAATATGTTGCAAATCCCAATCGCCGTGCGGTTCATAAAGCGCCAATGTGCCGATGTCGCCTGCGGCCAATTTCGGCAAAAAAAATTCTTTTTGCGTTTCGTTGCCGCATGCGAGCAACAATTGCGCGGCCAAAGTGCACGACGGAAACGGGGTCGCCATCATATGCCGGCCCATTTGTTCGGCGACCGGTACTACCGCTGCCAATGACAGGCCTGCGCCATCATAGTGTTCAGGAATGCCAATCGCTGTCCATCCGAGCGCGGTCACATCATCCCAAATAGTTTGGTCAAATCCGGTTTCGCTGTCAATCAAACGCCGGACAAGAGCGATGGGCGATTTGACGCGGCAAAAGTTTGTAGCCACATTTAACAGCTCAATCTGTTCCTCCGTATATCCGATACCCGCAAATTCCATCGCATTGCCTCCTGTTTAATCGCATGATTACATTGGTGGGGAATGCGGGTCTAGGCAAGCATCATTGACATGTGATGCATAAGTAATTTTACATTTGTGCTCTGTTGGGATAAAATACATAACGGACTGGATACATAGCGAGAAAAGCATAATGCTACCCAAACAAAAGCGGACCGCATTAATCGGATTATTGCTCGGCTCGATCGAGAATATGATCAATTGGTCGCGCAGTACCAAAATAATCCTGATGGTCAGTGTCGATGTCATTTGTGTCATATTGGCATCGATAATTGCACTGTATTTGCGGTTGAGCAGCTGGGACTTTTTCGACTATCGCCTGCTTATCCTTGCCTCATTGTCATTGGCGTCATTGTTGCCTGTATTCATCGGCATGGATGTGTACCGTTCGATTGTGCGGTTTTCCGGATCCCGCAGTCTGGGCACTTTGTTCAATGCCGTAATGGTGCATACATTGATACTGTCGTTTGTCCTGATTGTCATCCGCGTGCCCAGTATCCCGCGCACTTTGGCAGTCATCGAACCGTTGGTTTTCTTGATCCTTGCCACCAGCGTTCGGGGGCTGGTACGTTATGTATTGACCGATTTTGCCCATGTCCTTGGCGCGGGTGATACGGACCGGCGCATTATAATTTATGGCGCAGGCGGGGCAGGCATCAAACTTGCCGGATTGCTTGGCAATGTGCCCGAAATCAAATTATGCGCCTTCATTGATGATGACCGCAGGCTGCAAAAACAGCGTATTGATGGCATTTTGGTCCATCATAGCAGCAATCTGGTCAAATTAATCGGTCGTCACGAACCCACCGAAATCGTGCTGGCGCTGCCCAGCATTGACCGTAATCGCCGTGCAGAAATTATCCAGTATCTCGAACAGTTTTCGGTTAAAGTACAAACTCTGCCCAACTTGGCCAATCTGGTGGACGGCGAATGGTCCGTCGGTGATCTGCGCGAGGTGGAGGTTGAGGATTTGCTGGGCCGTGATCCGGTTCCGCCCAACGAATTATTGCTGGGCCGGACAATCGCTGGCAAATGCGTGCTGGTAACAGGTGCAGGCGGATCAATCGGTAGCGAGCTTTGCCGACAGATTTTACGCTCTCGCCCCCGCAAATTGATTCTGTGCGAAATGAATGAGCATTCGCTTTATCTGATCGATCAGGAATTGTCCGCACAGCGTGAAAAGGAAGGTTTACAGGATATCGAGATTATTCCCGAAATGGGATCGATACTCGACCGTCAATCGATGCGGCGACTTTACCGCAGATGGAACCCGCAAACGGTTTTTCACGCCGCCGCGTACAAACATGTTCCGCTGGTTGAACAAAATATGATTTCGGGCATGAAAAATAACATCTTTGGTACGCTGAATGCCGCCACCGAGGCCGCCGAACATAATATCGAACATTTCATCCTGATTTCTACTGACAAAGCCGTGCGTCCGGCCAATATTATGGGCGCAACAAAACGAATTTGCGAATTGATACTGCAAGCACTGGCGCAAAAGGGGGCTTCAAATGGCTGCAAAACCAAGTTTGCTATGGTTCGTTTCGGTAATGTTCTGGGGTCCAGCGGATCGGTTGTGCCCCGGTTTCAGCAGCAGATCCGTTCGGGCGGTCCAGTCACACTAACCCACCGCGACATTACCCGGTATTTCATGACCATACCCGAAGCCGCACAGCTGGTTATCCAGGCAGGCGCAATGGCACAAGGCGGCGAGGTTTATGTGCTGGATATGGGTAAGTCTGTTAAAATCATTGATCTGGCGCGGTCCATGATCCGGCTGACAGGGCATACAGAGCGCACGGCAGAAAACCCCAATGGCAATATCGAAATCGTCGAAGTCGGCCTTCGTCCCGGCGAAAAACTATATGAAGAATTACTGATCGGCGAAAACCCGCAGCCCACCAAACACACGCGAATTATGCAAGCGAGCGA
>JANOKA010000186.1:0-9624 GCA_031418995.1 Sphingomonadales bacterium
TGCAGGGTCAGGCCATTTTCGGTTTTGTAATTCACCGAACCGAACACCGCCCACGCCTTACTGCGTTGATCTTGCAGCGCAATGGCATCGGCGCTGGTATCTTGCGGCGAACCATAATCAAGTGTGTTAATTTTCAGCTTCTCGTTGAAGTAAAAGAATCCGGCTTGATACCCAAGTCCGCCATCATTGTTCGACGCAATCCGCAATTCCTGTGTCGTCTGGTTCAGAAAAGGCACTTGATCCTCGGTTTGCGCTGAAAAGGCGATGACGCCGGGGCCTTGGCTCGGCGCAAAACGGTTGCCAAAACCGCCGTCAATATCGCCCCGGCTGGCATAATCACCGCCCCAGTATGACGTGACGGAAGTCAGTGTGACGGGACCGAGATCCCAATCGGCTGTGCTGGCGACGTTATAGGTTTTCAGCCTTTGAAAGTTGATCCCGTCGGCGCGGGTTTGATTGCGGTTAAATTCGCTGGTGGCCCCGCCAAGTCCGATCAGGTCGTTGCTACCTTTTGCGAACAGGTTGGCACGGAATACGCGGGCTGTGCCGTCGAAATCCCGGTATTGGCCCGTTACCCGCCATGTGAAATCTTCGGTCGGGGCATATTGAATCTGTGCGCGCAGCGCGACATCATCATATCCTTCCAGATTATTTTTGCTGGGTTGATCCAGATTGTCGATCCAGTTGCTGCGGCGTTGATACATCGCCGAAACCCGCGCCGAAATCGTATCGGTCAGGTTGCCGCCCGCGGCGCCCTCGATATTGATCGAATTGAAACGGCCATAGCTTGCCTTGACATAGCCGCGCTTTGCATCGGGACGCACGCTGTCAAATTTGACGATACCAGCGGGCGTGTTGCGGCCAAACAACGTGCCTTGTGGTCCGCGCAAAACCTCTACGCGGGCGACGTCAAATACGGGAAAGCCTCTCAGGATCGGGTTTTCCAGCACGACGTCATCATAGACCAAGCTGACGGGCTGTGATGCGTTCAAGTCAAAATCGGTATTGCCAAGGCCGCGAATGTAAAAACGCGGGAATGTCCGGCCAAATGAGGATTCGATGTTCAGGCTGGGCACGCGCCCTGCAAGCGCACGAATATCGCCGCCACCGGAATTGATCGCGTCCAGTTTATCGCCGCTGATTGCAGATATCGACAACGGCACGTCTTGCAGGTTTTCGCTGCGGCGCTGCGCCGTAACGACGATTTCGGCCAGACCGCTTTCATCCTCTGCAGCGCTGTCCTGTGCCAATGCCGCAGGAGCAGCGGTGAAAGTAACTGTAGCGGCGGCGATCGCTGCGAATGATGTAATGCTGGAACGAATGATACGCATGGATTTGACCCCGCTGAAATGATTTAGGAAGTGATGCCAAATCCTCTATTAACAGCGGTGTTAAGGTCAACTAAATCTGGCGTTATCAACAGCAGAAAATGGCCGTATGTTGCAAATGGGTGACTCATTAGCGGCGCTGCATAATGATGCAGCGCCGCTCTAAAACTCTCCGTTACTCAGCACTGCCAACTCTTAAGGCAACAACCCCTCTGCGGCCAGTGCGTGAAATAATTTTGTTCGCGCAGAGGCGCAGAGATCGCAGAGATGAGGTCAGAGAATGGCCTTGATGGTATATGTGGCGTAAAAATCAAATCCTCACGCGGAGACGCGGAGGGGGAAATTATTCTGCACCGTCATCCCGCTCTAAACCCGGATTCGTCACCCTGTACTTGATACGGGGTTAGGCTTTGGTCTGTGGCTTTATAAAGCCAAGCCCCGGGTCAAGCACGGGGCGACGTTGTGTAATGAAATAGCTTTGCGCATTTGTGAAACTCTGCGGCCTATGCGTGAAATGATTTTCTCCGCGCCTCCGCGCCTCCGCGTGAGGAATTTTCGTGCGCTCAATATTCGCCGCGCTTGCAATGTTGGAATTCATTTGGGACCACCAAATCTGGCTCTTTGACAATCTGAATAACACCCCGTTTGAACGACCAAAACGGAGATTTTTGGGTGCGCAATTTGGCCCAAAAAGTCCTACACAAAAAATCCATGTTTTACGTTGTTTTTTTACGCTCCTATATATGTCGTCTTTGTCTACTTATCGGCGCATTATTTTACATGCCCTTACACTCAAAGTGAGCGCGGCAAAACGCCCTCTTATTTCCTTCTTTATCTCATATTCTTTGCGTGAAACAATTGGCAAATCGGTGCGGCACAAAGCAGCTTTTTAGGATTACGGTTATTGGAAGGCAGCAGGCACGTATCTATGTTTATGTCCTCCGCCCTTTCACATCAGAAACTCATCTCGTCATATACGCGGCTGATGTCGCCGGCCCATTCGCCGTGATATTTTTCCAGTAACCTGTCGGCCATGGTCATCTTGCTCGACACAATTTCGCGCAAAGGGTCCAAAAACCCGCTTTCGTTATCGCCGCTGCTGTTCAATCGGCCCCTTGCCGTCAGGCCTGCGGCGGAAAGGTCCAATATCCGGCCGGCAATATCCTGCAACGTGCGTCCGCCGGGGATAGGCGCTTTCAAGCCAAGTTTTGGCACGGCGTTGCGCAATGCCTCACGCTCTTCCATCGTCCAGTGCTTGACTTCATCCCATGCTGCATCCAGCGCGGTTTGGTCATAAAGTAAGCCGACCCAAAAAGCGGGCAGGGCGCAAATCCGGTTCCACGGGCCGCCGTCTGCGCCGCGCATTTCTAAGAAGCTTTTCAGGCGGACCTCGGGAAAGGCGGTCGACATATGGTCTTCCCAATCGGCCTCGGTGGGTTTTTCACCCGGCAAAACGGACAGATTGCCGTCCAGAAAATCGCGGAAATTAAGTCCTGCAGCATCGATATATTGGCCGTCGCGGTATACGAAATACATGGGTACATCGAGCATGTAATCGGCATAGCGTTCATAGTCAAAGCCATCCTCGAACACGAACGGCAACATGCCTGTGCGGTGCGGATCGGTATCGGACCAGATATGGCTGCGGTACGAAAGATAGCCGTTTGGCTTGCCCTCAAGGAACGGGGAATTGGCAAACAGGGCTGTGGCCAGCGGCTGTAGCGCCAAACTGGTGCGGAATTTATGCGCCATGTCGGCTTCGCTGGAATAATCCAGATTGACCTGTATTGTGCAGGTGCGCAACATCATATCAAGGCCCATGGTGCCAACACGCGGCATATGGTCCAGCATGATTTTATACCGGCCTTTTGGCATAATCGGCAATTCGGCGCGGGTTTTGTCGGGCCATAATCCCAGTCCCAAAAATCCCTTACCCGTTTTTGCGCCAATCGCCTTTACCTGTTGCAGATGCCGTCCGGTTTCGGCGCAGGTCTGGTGCAGGTTTTCCAGCGGCGCGCCCGACAATTCGAGTTGTCCGGCAGGCTCAAGACTGATCGCGCCGTCCGCGCCTTTCATGGCGATGACCTTGGGGCCACCGGGACCGTTTTCTTCAACCGTTTCCCAGCCAAAATCGGTCAACGACATGAGCATATCGCGTATGCCGCCAGGTTCATCATAAGACGGCGCATGATGATCGCCTGTACAATACACAAATTTCTCGTGTTCCGTACCAATGCGCCAGCGCTCCTTGGGTTTTTCGCCCTTGGACATTGCTGTTATCAACTGCGCACGCGATTCAATGATAGGATCGTTGCGATTCGAAACTGTTTTTGTGCTCATGCCGCAGCTTTATAAAGCAGCGGCATAGTTGGCCAGTAAAAAGCAGCTTGAGCCTCTAGGTCCTGACCCTAAGCCTAATTCACTGTTGCGTTAAACACCAATGCCATGCTGGCGGCGGGAGCCAGTGATGCTGCATTTCCGGCGACCGTAAATGTGGTAGCATTAAAAGACATCGTAAAAGGATCGGTTTCGCCTGTGTCTGCAGCATCATCATCCTCTGCTGTTCCTGCGGCTCCGCAGGTGGTTCCGCTAAACATGCTGCCGGGAACGAAAGTCAGATTGGCAGGAATTGGATCAGATGCACCAACGGAGGTCGCCGTGGCGCTGCCTGCATTGCTGACCAATATGCAATACCGTACAACAGCGCCGGGGATGGATTTAGGATTGGTAACGCTGACACCATCGGTCAACACGCTTGAAATTTTTGTCACGCTCAGGTTGGCGCGGGGGGTACAAAAAGTGATGTCATGAATTGACATATACTGGTTGCCGGGATTGGCGGGCGCGCCTGATGTATTGCCGTATTCTATGGTGACAATGTCAACGGGCGATGCAAATGTTACCACGACTGTTCCCTGCGCGGTGGTATCGGTTGCCCCCGCAATACCCACCGCGACATTACCAGCAACCGAATTGCTGGATCCGTTGGTAAGCGTTGGAAAAACGGTACTGCCATTGAAACTGCCAGTGACCGTTAATTTATCGGTATATGATGCGTTGCCAAAATCGATATCGAATATTCTGAATTGCATACCCGGAACCGCGGTAGGCAATGTTATGACGGCCATCGATTTTTGCGTATTAGTGTTGTTATTCATGTTCATAAACAACGATGTTTCCGTTGCCGCCAATCCGCCTGTCAGGGTGCTGTTTAACGCAGGTGATCCCGCCACAAATGCCTGATCGGAACTCAATGCGAAAATAGTATTCCCAATTCCGGTTATGTTATAGGAATTGCTCAAGGATCCTGCGGCCCACGCACGCGCATTCCAGTCAAACAGAATATTTCCAACAGGGCAGGATAATGTCGGCGGTGTTCCGGCGGTCGGCGTGCCCGACACAGTGAATGATACAAAGGCATCATCATCTTCGGTGGTTGATGCATTGTTAGGCGTGGAATCTAAATCTACGATTGAAGACGCAGCAATTTCCGCGCCATTTATAACCGTCGCGCCGCTGGTTGCTGTAACCGTTACGGTAATAGTGATGGAGGCCGATGCCCCTGGCGCGAGCGTTCCTACTGTCCAAATACCCGTGCTATTATTGAAAGTCCCCGTTCCTGTCGCACTTACAAAACTTACGCCTAGGGGAAGAACATCCCTTACCGTGACCCCTGTTGCGCTTTGACTGGGCGCAGCGGCATTTGCGGCGGTTAAAACATAATTTATTGTTGCCCCGAATGCAGGGGCCGCATTGCTGACAGCCTTGGTTAACGACAAGTCTGCATATACAGTCGGCGGCTGTGTTATAAAAAGGTCAGCGCGGATAAAATTGCCAGTATCTTGCGCAACGGAATCGCAAATAACCATTGTCCAGTTTCCTTGCGCATTTTGGCCGTCAAATGCTGACAATGCCGCCGCAAATCCGCTAGGGTTGGCACTAAATCCAGGCGTATAACTATGACTATAAGGCAGCGGAGCAGCCGCTGAATCGGTTCCTGATACGTCGTGCGTCGTTATTGACGAAGCGGCTTCGTCGTCAAACAAATCGTTTAGATTGTCGCCATCGCCTGCGGTATTGCCCATGATATTAACAGTGGTGCCAAGCGGTGAGCGCAGCGAAATGCGCAAATCACTGCGATACGTATGGGTTAAATAAACACCCAAATTGACGTCGGTAAGCGTGTAACTTGCGGCCACATTAAAAGTGCGTGTTACAGTGGTTGAACAATCGGTTGAATCGACAATCGATCCGGCTGTTGTATTTGTGTAAGTATTTATCGTCTGTGCCTGAGCTGACGCCGAAAACATCACGGTGAAAAATGCAATGAAACAAGCATAGCAAAGGCGCAAGACAAAGCCTTGTTGGCGGAGCGCCATGCTTCCTGTATCTGTTGCCCAATTATTCACACCGTCTTCTTTGCATGAAATTCGTTTATTAATTATAAATATTCGCTGCAAATGGCGGAAACTGAATGTAAAATAACCTATATTTCTGGATCGCACTTAACCCCAGTCACCTGTATCTTTGTGCGCCATCCAAACCGATATTGCCGCAATCGCCGCAGTTTCGGCGCGCAATATGCGGGGGCCAAGCGATACGGCAACCGCGAAAGGATGGGCGCGGATTGCGGCATTTTCGGCATCGGAAAACCCGCCCTCTGGCCCAATCAATATCGCCGCTGGCCCGGCCTTTATTGCGCCGCCAAATGGCGCACCGCCGCGTTCATCGCAAAAATATAGGGTACGATCTGTGGGCCAATCCCGCAACAACGCATCTAGTTTTGTCATGGGAGCAATGTCCGGTAAGCTCGTACGCTCACATTGCTCGGCTGCCTCAATCATTTGCGCGCGCAAACGGCCTTCCTTCAATTTATCGGCAACGCAGTGGCTGGTGAGCACAGGCACAAACCGCGATATGCCAAGCTCGCATGATTTTTCGGCGGCCCAGTCAAAACGGTCTTTTTTAATCATCGCCTGACATAGCCAAAGATCGGGTGCGGCCTGCCGGCCGCGCAACTGGCGTTCGATGGTCAATGTCAGATCGCGTTTGCCGACCCCGCTGACCACTGCTAGATATTCGCCGCTGCGGTCATCGAACAATTTGATTGCGCTACCCGCCTTGATCCGCATCACATTCAGCAGATAATGCGCAGGCGGCCCCGCGATATGAACTGCGCGTCCCGCGTGCAATTCTTCGTCGATGAATAAGCGGGGCGTGGATTTAGACGGCGATGCTGGCGCAGTGGGCATAATGTTTAGTCTCGCTGCCGTCATCCCGAACTTGTTTCAGCATTCATTTCACGGCAAGGTACGGTTTATGCGGAAAAATAGGCCCTGAAACAAGTTCGGGGTGACGAAAAAATTAGGATTGCTGTGAAACAACCCGATATTACCACCCCTGACAGCGAACATCGCGGCATGATCGGCGTGCTGCCTGCAAAGCTGCGCGGACTTGCTTTGCTGGCGCGGTTTGATCGGCCCATTGGCGGGTGGCTGCTATACTGGCCATGCGCATTTGGCATTACCCTATCTGGCGGCATATGGACGCATTGGCCGCTGCTGCTTTGGATGCTGCTGGGTGCAATTTCGATGCGCGGCGCAGGCTGTGTCTACAACGACATCGTCGACCGCGACCTAGATGCACAAGTATCGCGCACCGCCTCACGGCCACTGCCGTCAGGCCAAGTTAGCGTGAAGGCGGCGTGGGTCTGGCTTGCCCTGCTATGCGGCATCGGGCTTATCGTACTTCTTCAATTGCAATGGCAAGCGCAGTTGGTGGCACTGGGCAGCATAGTATTGGTTGCAGCTTATCCGTTTATGAAACGGATCACATGGTGGCCGCAGGTGTGGCTCGGGTTGGTATTCAGTTGGGGCGCGCCCGTCGGCTGGGTTGCAGTGACGGGCACATATTCGGCGGCACTCGCGTGGTTGTACGCAGGAACAATATTCTGGATCATCGGGTATGACACTATATATGCCGTTCAGGATAAAGAAGAGGATGCGCTGGTCGGAATAAGATCCAGCGCGTTGCGGCTGGGCGGGCATATTCGTGGCGGCGTCGCCATATTCTATATGCTGGCAATACTGGGCTGGGGTATGGCGATCTGGAGTGTGCGGCCGCAGCCCATTGCCTTACTGGCGATGCTGCCTGTAACGGTCCATCTGATATGGCAAGTCGCAACATTAAGCGAAGACGGTGACGACGCCCTTGCCAAATTCCGTTCGAACCGTCAGGCAGGGTTGTTGATGGCGCTGGCATGCTTGGCAGTCGGCAGCAGCGCCTGATTATTGGAGAATATGACCATGCAATACCGTCAATTGGGAAAAAGCGCGATCCATGTTTCGGATATCTGCATGGGAACGATGACATTCGGTTCGCAAACCGATGAAACCGCGGCGCACCGGATATTGGATCGCTGCCTGGATTTTGGCATCAACTTTTTCGATACCGCTGAGGGATATCCTGTACCCCCTGATGTCAAATGGGTGGGCCGGACAGAGGATATTGTGGGCCGCTGGATGAAAGGCAAAGACCGCAGCGCCATCATCATGGCGACCAAGGTTTCGGGGCCAAGCCACAGCTGGTTCAAAAGCCCGAAACGCGGCGGGATGACTGCGCTTGACCGGCATAATATCGTGACCGCAGTCGAGGAAAGCCTGCGCCGATTACAAACCGATTATATTGACCTGTACCAAACCCATTGGCCCGATCATGGAACGGGATATGACGAAACGATGGAAACGCTCGACGATTTGGTGCGTGCAGGCAAAGTGCGGGTGCTGGGATGCTCCAATGAAACCAGCTATGGTCTGATGAAAAGTCTGGCGGCGTCGGAGCGGCTGGGCACGGCGCGCTATCATACGATCCAGAATAATTATTCGATTAATAACCGCCGGTTTGAGGATGAGCTGAAACAGGTGTGCCGTATGGAAGGGGTTTCGCTGATCCCTTACTCACCGCTGGGCGGCGGCGTATTGTCGGGTAAATATCAGGGCGGAGCCCGTCCCGACGGCGCACGGTTCACTAAATATCTGGCAATGGATGGCCGCCAATCTGAAATGGCGATGCGCTTTGCCGGGCCGCGCGCGCAGGAATCCACGGCGCGTATATTGGAGATTGCCAAATCAGCGGACATGTCGCCGATCACGTTGGCAACCGCATGGTCCAAACAGAATGATTTTGTCGCGTCCACCATCGTTGGCGTATCAAGCGAGGACCAACTGGACGAGATTTTCGCTGCCGCCGATTTGACGCTGAGCAAAGACGTGATGAGCGCGGTGCACGCGGTGACCAAAGAGATATTATACCCGATGGGGTGAAACCATTGACGCGGCAGTGCGGTTTCAGTGCGGGTACAGGGTAGCCCAAGCGGCTAGGCGTAACTCACCACCTCAAATTCGATCCCGTCCCAATCAAAAAAATAAAACCGCCGACCGGGCTCGTAATCTTCATAGCTTGAGGGCTTAAGGCCAGCGTTAATGACGATAGCTTCAGCGCTATCTAAGTCATCTACAACAAGGCCAATATGGTTGAGCGGCTGGCCTTTGCTATACCGGTCATGCGTCAGGTCATTGCTGTAAACAGCCAAATAATTTTGTGCATTGCCGACATGGATCGTCCACCCGCCCATCTGCGATTTTCCACGCCAGCGTTCTTGCCAGCCGCATAATTGCTGGAGCAACTGCGATGACCGCTCCGGATCATTTACGGTAATGTTCACATGTTCAATTTGGCCAATCGGCATGATTTTATCCTTTGTAATTCATAATTGAAGCGATTTCGAATCCTCTTCTTGCCCATTATGCAACCTCAAGTTAAATTGAGGTCAAGTATTATTTCATAAGGCGAATCAATGAACAAGAATGACCTGATTCCCATCGGCGAATTGGCGCGTCGCACGGGTATCGCGGTGTCCGCAATCCGGTTCTATCAAGACAAAGGGTTGATTCAGGCACTGCGCACTTCCGGAAATCAGCGCCGGTTTTTGCGCTCAGATATTCGCCGCCTAAGTTTCATCCTAATTGCCCAGAAATTAGGGCTGGGACTTTCCGAGATTGAAACCGAACTTTCCAAATTACCCCAAGGGCGAACGCCAACGCGTTCGGATTGGCAACAGATCAGTGGCGCATTACGCGCACAGATTGACGCAAAAATTGAAGAGTTGAATCGTACCCGCGCAAAGCTTGATGAATGCATCGGCTGCGGCTGTTTGAGCCTGCAACGTTGCCAGCTTTATAACAAAGATGATGTTGCTGCCGCGCAAGGAGCTGGCCCGCGTTATGTGTTGACCTAA
>JANOKA010000187.1:0-12401 GCA_031418995.1 Sphingomonadales bacterium
TGAACGTCAACACCACACAGGGTCACGACCTGTACCACGCATGAAAACGGCAATACCCTTGCAATGTAGGATTATATTTGAGAGGCCAATAAACGGTTCTTTGACACCGACCAATATGGTCAAAAATATCATCACATTTAATGTGGACCATGTGCTTATTTTGGCGATTTTTGGGTGCGCAATTTGGCCCAAAAAGTCCTACATCAAGAATCCATGTTTTGCGTTGTTTCGAACGCTCCTATATATGTCATCTTTGTCAACTTATCGGCGACATTTTTTACGGTCGTTTACACTCAAACTTCGGCCTTCAACAACCAGTCGTGGAATATCTTTACCGCGCGTTGTTTTAGCGCGCGGGGGCGGCATACGAACCAGTAGCTATAGGGGCTTTCCACCTCCATATCGAACAGGCGGGTTAGGCGCGGGTCCTTGGCGTCGGAAAAATGGCTGCCGTGCATGATCGCGATGCCCAGGCCGTTGGCCGCCGCCTCCAACATTAACGGGCCGCTGTCCATGCTGTCGATGGCGGCGGGTTTCAGTTTTGGGACGCCGACGGCGCGCCGCCATTCGTCGAAAATCAGCGGCATGTCGCTATGCACCATCACGGTGTGCTTCGCCAGATCGGCAGGCGCGGTGATTTTTTGTTCTTCGGCTAGCGTTTTGGATGTGATCGCGTAGACATTGTTGCTGTCGAGCCGCACGCTGTACAATTTGGGGTCGACCTCTGCAGCAATAATGATCGCGGCGTCGACCACATCACCCAGCAAGTTTTCGGCATGCCCCGATGTATCGACATCAATGTGCAGTTTGGGGAACAGCTTGCGCAATTCGGGCAAGCGCGGGATCAACCGCTGTGACCCGAACAACGGCAATAGGCCCAGCCGCAGACGGTATTCGCCGCCCTTGCCGCTTAATTCCTCGACCGCCTCTGCCATCGCGTCCAATGCAGGTTCGATCGCGTCCAATAGCGCGCGGCCATCGGAATTAATTACCATGGCTTGCGAGCGGCGGTCAAACAGGTTTTTGCCCATGAAATCCTCAAGCGCCTTGATCCGGCGGCTCAGCGCCGGGGGGGACAGCGAAAGTTCGCTGGCGGCGGCCTTGGCCGAGCCCAGTTTGGCAACACGTACAAAGGCCTCCAACGACCGTAAGGGGGGTAAACGCCGCATCAAATTCTCTCCTGCTTTCCATTGGTATAGTAATACCAATTGCAACTTCTGCAACCAGTTTCGAAATGTTCGCACTTGCAGCATTTTTGTGGATCGGCCATATACGAATGGCCTTAACAGGCATCCTCTCCTAAGGACTTCTAAGGGCTGGCGCTTGCGTCGGCCCCTTTTTTTGGCGCGCCCGCCCCTTTTTTGTTCGTGGTCTGCAAGCGCGCTATAAAAGAGGGTATTTTCCGGCCTAACCCTTGCGCTTATACATAAATTTGCCCATCTTGCCTGTAACAGTCGCCCTTTAATGGCGCAGAAAGGTGCATCATGGCGGCGAAGGACAAGGCAAAAAAACTGCAAGTGGCCAATGCGAAAGCCGAGGATTCGGGGCGCGGTCTTGCGCGGTTGTCCCGCGAATTTATGGCGGCGCAGGGCATATCGCAGGGCGATGTCATCGAAATCATCGGCAAGCGCACGACGGCGGCGCGCGCAGTGGAGCCCTATCCCGAAGATGAAGGGCTGGAGCTGATCCGGCTTGATGGCCTGCTGCGGGCCAATGCCGGGGTGGGCGCTGGCGATAATATCGAGGTAAAAAAGGCGGCGTCAAAGCCCGCAACCAAGGTTACTTTTGCCCCGGCGCAGCGCGAAATGCGGTTGGAGGGTCCGGCGGGCGCATTGCACCGAAGCTTTATTGGCCGCGCCATTGTGGCGGGTGATATCGTCGCCACGCACGCACAGCAACGCGTTGCGCCCGGCGACATGCCGCCGCAATTGCGCCAGATGCTGGCTGCGCCTGCCTTCGCTCTGACTGAAATACGGCTGGTGGCGGTGGCGACCAGCCCCAAGGGTATTGTCCATATCGACAATGATACCGAGATTGAGCTGCGCGCCGAATATACCGAAGCGCACGAGGTGCGCCGCGCCGATGTGACCTATGATGATCTGGGCGGGATGGGCGATACCATTGATGCCTTGCGCGAAATGGTCGAGCTGCCGCTGCGCTATCCCGAACTGTTCACGCGGCTGGGCGTTGATCCGCCGCGCGGCGTGTTGCTGCATGGTCCGCCGGGGACGGGCAAAACGCGGCTGGCCCGCGCTGTCGCCAATGAAAGTGACGCGGCGTTTTTCTTAATCAACGGCCCCGAAATCATGGGCAGCGCGTACGGCGAGTCCGAGAAGAAACTGCGCGAGATATTCGAGGCGGCGACCAAGGCCGCGCCGTCAATCCTGTTCATTGACGAGATTGACTCGATCGCACCGAAACGTGACCAAGTGCACGGTGAGGCGGAGAAACGGCTGGTTGCGCAATTGCTTACGTTGATGGACGGGTTGGAGGCACGCACGAACCTAGTCGTGATTGCCGCGACCAACCGCCCCGATGCGATTGACGCGGCGCTGCGCCGTCCGGGACGTTTTGACCGTGAGATTATTATCGGCGTGCCCGACGAGTCCGGCCGCCGCGAAGTGCTGGCCATCCATACACGCGGCATGCCGTTGGGGCGTACGGTGGACCTGAAAGAACTGGCGCGCACGACTTATGGTTTTGTTGGTGCGGACCTTGCGGCATTAACGCGAGAGGCGGCGATTGAGGCGGTGCGCCGGATCATGCCCAAAATTGATCTTGCCAGCGGCGAAATTGCGCCTGAAATCCTGGAAAACCTGAAAGTCACGCGAGAGGATTTTCAAGAGGCACTGAAACGCGTGCAGCCCTCGGCAATGCGTGAGGTGATGGTGCAAGTACCGAACGTGCGCTGGGAGGATATTGGCGGGTTGGACGACGCGCAGATGCGGTTGAAAGAAGGCATCGAATTGCCGCTGAAAAACCCGGCGGCGTTCCGGCGGCTGGGCATTCGTCCTGCCAAGGGCTTTCTGCTATATGGTCCGCCCGGCACGGGGAAAACACTGCTGGCGCAGGCCGTGGCGAGGGAAGCACAAGCGAATTTTATCGCGGTCAAGGCATCGGATTTGCTCAGCAAATGGTACGGCGAAAGCGAACAGCAAATCGCCCGCATGTTCCACCGCGCCCGTCAGGTCGCGCCAACGATCATCTTCCTTGATGAAATTGACAGTCTGGCCCCAGCGCGCACCGGCGGGGCAGGCGGCGGTTCGCAGGCCACCGACCGCGTGGTCAACACATTGCTTGCCGAAATGGACGGGCTGGAGGAAATGCAGTCGGTGGTGGTGATCGGCGCGACCAACCGCCCGACATTCATGGACCCCGCGTTGCTGCGGCCGGGGCGGTTTGACGAGCTGGTTTACGTCACGGTTCCTGATGCGGGCGGACGGCGGCGGATATTGGCGATCCATACCGCCAAAATGCCGCTGGCTTCCGATGTCGATTTGGATGACGTGGCCGCGCGCACCGACCGGTTTACCGGTGCGGACCTAGAAGATGTTGTGCGGCGTGCGGGCCTGTTTGCGCTGCGCGAAGGCGACGCCGATGTTGCCGAGGTGAATATGAACCATTTCAACCAAGCCATAAAAGCCAGCCGCGCCACCGTGACCGAGGCGATGGAAGAGGAATATAAGACCATCGAAACCAAGTTAAAAACCGCCGCTGCCCGGCCCGAAGGCATGGGCTTTGTTATGCCAGGACAGGTAAAGCCCGTGCGCGATCAGAAGCATGATTAGGGCGCGATGACATATAAATATTTTGCTTCTAAATCTATGAGAATGTCATTCCCGCGCAGGCGGGAATCCATCACCAACGCATGCGGTTTAAGCAAGGTGACGGCATAAAATTTTACTTCAGGTGATGGATTCCCGCCTGCGCGGGAATGACGAAGCATTAGATATCAGAGATAAATTTCTGAATATCAGTACAATATACACATAACTAAATCCGGCCCTTTGCCATTTCCGCCTCGACGCGCAGCATGGCGATGGCGGCGATGATCCACGATATGGCGGCAAATGCCATTGTCCAAATCGGCTGATCCGGAAAATACGCTTTCATAATGCTGCCCATTACGGTCGCCACCAATAACTGCGGCACAACGATGAAAATGTTGAACAGGCCCATGTAAATGCCCAGTTTGGACTGCGGCAAGTGGCTGGCCAAAATGGCATAGGGCATGGCTAGGATTGATGCCCACGCAATACCGATGCCGATCTCTGACAGGATCAGCCATTTGGGGTTGGTGATAGCAAAGAAACTGGCAAATCCAGCTGCGCCCAATAGCAAACAGATCATATGCGTTTTGGCTTGGCCAAAGTGCCGGGATAGCCATGGCAGCAAGGTTAGTGCTGCGACCGCCGCCACGCCGTTATAAATCGCAAATAGCACGCCCACCCAGTTTCCGCCCTCGTTATAGGCCGCGGAGGCTGCGTCGGTGCTGCCGAAGAAATTCTGCGCGACAACAGGCGTGGTGTTGATCCACATGATGAACAATGCGGACCAGCTGAAAAATTGTACCAGAGCGAGTTTCTTCATAACCGGCGGCATGCCGGAAAAATCGCCAACGATATGGCTGAGCATATTATTCGCGCTGCCGCCGCGCGCCAGTATGATGGCAATGATGCTAGCGACGCCATAAGCGGCGAGCAATCCGCCGAGCAGATAGATTTCCTTTTCCAGATCGAACCGGAATACAGCGGCGGTCACAATAACGCCTGCCAGAATCCACAGGCCGCTTGACGCAAAACTGCGTGCGGCAAGGGCGCGGATGGTATGCCCTTCATCTGCGGCAGCGCCGCCGCCGTCAAACGCGGCCATTTCAGCGGGGCTGTATTCTTTGGTGGTCAGGACGGTCCACAATACCGCAGCGAATAATGCGAACGCGCCAAACCAAAAGCTGAATTTAACAGTATCGGGAATACCGCCACCTGCCGCAACATTGGATACGCCCAGACTGTCGAGCGCATAAGGAAAAATCGACCCAATTACCGCGCCTGCGCCAATGAACGCGGTTTGCACGGCATATCCCGCCGTGTGTTGATCGGTGCGCAGCATATCGCCGACAAAGGCGCGAAACGGCTCCATCGAGATATTCAGCGAGGCATCAAGTGTCCACAGCATCAACGCAGCGAATAACAGCACGGGCGCGAGCGGCATGAAAATCAGCGACAATGCCGCCAATATCGCGCCTGCCAGAAAATACGGACGCCGCCGCCCATATTTGCCCCATGTTCGGTCCGACAAATGCCCGATAATCGGTTGGACCAGCAATCCCGTCATTGGCCCCGCAATCCACAGCGCGGGAAGATCATCGACCGCCGTGCCGAGTGATTGGAAAATCCGGCTCATATTCGCATTTTGCAGCGCGAACCCGATTTGAATGCCGAAAAAGCCGAAACTGATGTTCCACAATCCCCAAAAGCCCTGCCGTGGTTTTTCGGCCATATTCTGTCTCCTCGCCCGATTTGCACGCTGCTTCTATGGCTGCGCTTGTCCCTATTCAGGGGTCTGGCAAATTGCTGGCAACAGCACAATGTTTGTCACTAAACTGCATACGTATACCTGTTACGACTGATGCCGAACGCAAAGCAGCATTTGTCGATCAGTGATATCGGAAATGACGGTTTGTGTTATAGCCAAACTTGCCTATTTCGGTGACTATCAGAAATTGAGTCCGAACGTACCAACATAGAAGAGATGGAGAGATTATGAATATCGAAGCCAAATGTCCGGTGATGCATGGCGGTGCAAGAACCGCGATGATGTCGAGCAGTGCAAGCCGCGCTTGGTGGCCCAATCAATTGAATCTGAATATATTGCATCAGCATTCGTCACTTTCCAGTCCGATGGACGCAGATTTCAAATATGCCGAGGCGTTTAAGGCGCTTGATCTGGACGCGGTCGTCGCTGACTTGACGGCTTTGATGACGGACAGCCAGGAATGGTGGCCGGCGGATTACGGCCATTATGGTCCATTTTTCATCCGCATGGCATGGCATGCAGCGGGCACATACCGCATTTCCGACGGTCGCGGCGGATCAGGCAGCGGATCGCAGCGTTTTGCGCCCTTAAACAGCTGGCCGGATAACGGCAATCTGGACAAGGCGCGCCGTTTGTTATGGCCTATTAAACAGAAATATGGCCGCAACCTGTCCTGGGCCGATTTGTTCATTTTGACCGGAAATGTCGCGCTGGAAACCATGGGGTTCAAAACCTTTGGCTTTGGCGGCGGACGTCCCGATGTGTGGGAGCCGGAACAAGACATCGATTGGGGCCCCGAAAGCGAATGGCTGGGTGATGAGCGGTACACAGGCGAGCGGCTTTTGGAACATACGCTGGCTGCTGTGCAAATGGGCCTTATCTATGTCAATCCAGAGGGACCAAACGGCAATCCCGATCCGCTGGCGTCGGCACATGATATTCGCGAAACATTCAAACGCATGGCGATGAATGACGAGGAAACTGTGGCCCTGGTTGCGGGCGGACACGCCTTTGGCAAGGCGCACGGAGCCGCTGATCCCGGCGTGCACACGGGCAACGCCCCCGAGGGCGGCGATATTGAACATATGGGCTTTGGCTGGAACAACAGTTTTGAAAGCGGCCACGGCGAACATACCATTACGAGCGGTATTGAGGGCGCATGGACGATGACGCCGACGCAGTGGGACAATAACTATTTCGAAAACCTGTTCGGTTTCGAGTGGGAATTGACGAAAAGTCCCGCTGGCGCGCAGCAATGGACACCTATAAATCCCGAAGCCAAAAACACCGTTCCCGACGCCCACAATCCGGCGCGCCGTCATGCCCCGATGATGACGACCGCCGATATGGCATTGCGGATGGATCCCATATATGAGCCGATTTCACGGCGGTTTTTGGAAAATCCCGATCAACTGGCGGATGCCTTTGCCCGGGCATGGTACAAGCTGACCCACCGTGACATGGGGCCGCAATCGCGGTATCTGGGCAAGCTTGTTCCCGCCGAAACGCTGATTTGGCAAGATCCCGTTCCTGCGCCGACAGGCACGCCGATTGATGCATCGGCCACCAACGCGCTGAAACAGAATATCCTGAGTTCCGGCTTGACCGTTTCGCAATTGGTATCGACCGCATGGGCATCGGCATCGACATTCCGCGGCTCTGACAAGCGCGGCGGTGCAAACGGTGCGCGTATCCGGTTGGCCCCGCAAAAGGATTGGGAAATCAACCAGCCTGCGGAACTGGCCAAGGTTTTGGCGGTGTATGAAAAAATCCAGAGCGATTTCAACGGCGCGCAATCCGACGGGATGAACGTGTCGCTGGCGGATTTGATTGTCCTTGGCGGCAGCGCTGCGGTGGAAAAAGCGGCGCAAGATGCGGGTCACACCGTAAATGTACCGTTTTCACCGGGCCGTACCGATGCCTCGCAAGAGCAAACCGATATTGACTCGTTCGAAGTATTGGAACCTGTCGCCGACGGTTTCCGCAACTATTTGCGCAGCGGCGTTGATGTCCCTGCCGAAGTGTTGTTGATCGATCAAGCGCAACTGCTGACACTGTCTGCCCCCGAATTGACGGTGCTGATCGGCGGACTGCGCGTTCTGAACGCCAATTTTGGCCAAACCGGGCACGGCGTATTCACCAAAACGCCGGGCACGCTGACCAACGACTTCTTTGTCCATCTGCTGGATATGAACGTCCGGTGGCAGGCGGCTCCGGGCGCAAGCAACCAGTATTCGGGAATGAACCGCAGTACCGGTGAACATGTGTGGACAGGTACGCGGGCCGATATCGTATTCGGTTCCAACTCACAGCTGCGTTCGATTGCGGAAGTATATGGATCGAACGATGCGCAAGCCATGTTTGTCCGCGATTTTGTGGCCGCATGGGTCAAGGTGATGAACCTTGACCGGTATGACCTCAGGTAAGTGATATAGGGGCCGCTGGCTGGTGGATGTTATCCAGCTGCGGCCTTTATTTCTGATGCAATAGACTGATGTAATATACAAAACCGTAGCCCTGAGCTTGTCGAAGGGCGCTTATAATGGAAGCGCCGTTGACCTTCGGTCTTCTTTGGATCGACAGGCTCAGGGCTACGGTTTTATTATATATGTTATAACGATTTAGCGGCTTTGGATTTACTCCTAAACCTCACCCCGCCGATTCCCGCACTACCAGTTTCACGGGCAACGCACGGGAATGCACCTCCTTTCCCGCAATCCGGCCCAGCAATGTCGATACCAGCACTTCACCGGCCAATTGCATATCCTGTGTCACGGTGGTTAGCGGCGGCGCGGTCATACTGGCCGACGGAATATCGTCAAACCCGATCACCGCGACATCGCCGGGTATCGAAAGCCCGGCCTGCGTTAACGCGCGCATCGCACCAATGGCGATCAAATCCGAAGCCGCAAATATCGCATCGAACGTTTCGCCGCGCGCTATCATGCGGTTCACGGCGCCTGCGCCAACGCCCTCACTGCTGAACCCATCAAACTGTAACTCGGGACGAATGGGTATTCCTGCATCGCGGTGCGCGTCGCAATAACCGTGCCAGCGGTCCTCAAATTCGGGCGCGTTGCTTGACGCCGTGCCGATAAAAGCAATGTTGCGGCGGCCGCGTGCGATCAGATAATCCACCGCTGCCTTGCCGCCCTCGCGGTTGTTGGAGCCGATGGTCAGCCACGGCTCGCCGCCGCCCGGCTGTCCCCAGCGTACAAAATGCGTGCCATGTTCCACCAGCTCAGTCAGGCGGGAGCGGTATGCTTCATAATCGCCGTATCCCAGCAGGATGATACCATCGGCGCGGTGGCTGTCCTGATATTCGGTGTGCCAGTCGCCCGACAATTGCTGGAACGATATCAGCAGGTCATATTTGTGCAGCGCGCATTGCCGTGTCAACGTGCCCAGCATCGCCAGAAAAAAGGGATTGATATTGCTGTTATCCGGCGTCGGGTCCTCAAAAAACAGCAACGCCAGCGTGTTTGAATGCTGTGAGCGCAGCGACGATGCGTTCTTGTCCACGGTATAGTGCAGCTCTGCGGCAATCGCCTGAATTTTTTCGCGGGTTTTCAAACTCACCGCGTTGCTGCCGCGCAGCGCACGCGACACCGTGGGCTGGGACACCCCGGCCAGATAGGCAATATCGAATGACGTAGGCTTTCGCGTCGGCGCTCGCCCCATATGTCCGCTCCCCAGCTGCTTCATTTGCCGCTGTTATTCTGGAACATAGACTAGCCCCAATATCCGTTTTTGCAAACTTTCCCGCCGCACACGACTGTTGCAAAAATGCGACACCCAGCGGACTGCATAATTATGCGTATACGTATGCAAACTATGCAGCGGCGTTTTCGGGTTCATAAGAGCGATGCATCGTGGCTGGGGAGAGCCGCAATATCATTCCCCGACGCGCCGTTTTTTAGGGCCAACCCGGCATGAACCGGACGCTCATCTTGGGGAGTGAACATGAAGAATTCATCAATCCGTAGTAACAAATTTCTTGTACATGCCAGCCGCACCGCGCTTGGCCTGTCGCTCGCACTCGTCATCACTGGCGCGCCTGCATTTGCGCAAGACGCGCCTGCCGAAGAGGAATCTGACGAAATCATCGTCACCGGTTTCCGCGCCAGTTTGCAGAACGCCGTTAATGAAAAGAAGAAATCCGATCAAATCGTTGAATCGGTTTCATCCGAAGACATCGGTAAGTTACCCGACGCTTCCATTGGCGAATCGATTGCGCGTTTGCCCGGCCTGACATCACAGCGTCAGGGCGGCCGTGCCAACGTCATCTCCATTCGCGGCCTTGGCCCTGATTTCTCGCAAACCTTGCTGAACGGGCGCGAGCAAACGACAACGGGCGACGCACGCGGTGTTGAATTTGACCAATATCCATCCGAAATCGTCAGCCAGGTTGTGGTGTACAAATCCCCAACCGCGTCGCTGATCGGTCAGGGCCTGGTCGGCACCATCGACATCCGCACCATACGTCCATTGGAATATGGCAAGCAAGTATTGGCCATTGGTGGACGCGGAACATACGCTGATCTGGGCGCGCTGAATGCGGGTTCGAAAAAATATGGCTACCGCGCTAACGCCACGTATGTGGACCAGTTCGCCGATGACACCATCGGTATCGCACTGGCCGCCGCATATGTGAACGAGCCATATCAGCTGCAAGAATTTAACGCATGGGGTTATGCGGGCGCAGGAACAGCCGCCAGCCCGAATGTTATTGGCGGTTCAAAATCCTTCGTTACATCCACCGAACTCAAACGGTTCGGCATCAACGGCACGTTGCAATATAAGGCGACCGATACGTTGATGATGACGTTCGATGGTTTCTATTCGAACTTTAACGACGATCAATCCAAACGCGGTATCGAATTGCCATTGGGCTTTGGCGCTTTTGGTACAGGGACAACGGTTACAACTGTCGAAAACGGCTTTGCAACCGCTGGCACGTTCACCAATGTACGCGGCGTGGTTCGCAACGATATTTTCCAGCGCAAGGCGGATATCTATTCGTTCGGCTATAACGCCAAATACGAAGGTGATGATGGCTGGAAAGCGTTTTTCGATGCCAGCCTGTCGAAAACAGACCGCAACGAATTGAGCATTGAATCCTATGCCGGAACCGGTTTTAATGGGGACGATACAGGCAATGGCGCATCGGGGACCATCGGTTTCCAATCGGGCACAACCGGCACCGTGTTCAATCCATCGCTCGATTACAGCAATCCCAACACAATCTTCCTCACCGATCCGCTCGGCTGGGGCGGCGGCGTAACGCCGCAAGCAGGCTATTATAACAACCGGATTGTGGAAGATGAATTGAAACAATACCGCGTTGGCGTTGAAAAAGAGATGGGCGGCTTTGTCAAAGCTGTAAAGGTTGGCTGGAGCTATACTGACCGCGATAAAAGCCTGACACCCGATGAATCGCTGGTACGTTTGGCTGGCGGTGCAACACGGTTGCCCATCCCGGCGGCGGAATTGCTGCGCCCGACCAATCTGGGTTATCTGGGTCTTGGTCCCATCGTCAGCTATGATGCACGCAATCTTATCGCAAGCGGCGTTTTGGTGCTTTCGCCGAACACATCGCCTGATATTCCGGCAAAAGCATATAATGTCAGTGAAAACCTGATGACCATGTATGTGCAAGCCGATCTGGAAAGCGAATTTAGCGGCGGCGTTTTAACGGGTAATGTTGGCGTTCAAGCGATCAACACCGACCAATCTTCGTCGGGTATTGTTTTTGCAGGCGGCGTTGCGCGCAATACGACGGCAGGCGCGAATTACTGGGATGTGTTGCCAAGTGCAAACTTGTCGCTACGTCTGGACAGTGATTTTGTCATTCGTCTGGCGGCATCACGCCAAATACAGCGTCCGCGTTTGGATGATTTGCGCGTTGCCGTGTCGTACGGTGTAACGAATGCAGTCGTAAACGGGCAGCCTGTTCGCTTTCTAGAAGGTAGCGGCGGCAACCCGCGCTTGCGCCCATACCGGGCCAACGCGGTTGACCTGAATATTGAAAAATACTTCGGCAATTCGGGCGTTGTGTCGGTTCAGTTCTTCTACAAAGATATCAAAAGTTATATCGACAAGACGAAGACATTTTTTGACTATACTGGCTTCCCATTGCCAGCCGGTCTTCCGCCAACGACTTTAATCGGCCTGCTGGATGCCCCGCAGAACACGGGCGGCGGTTCCATGTATGGCGCGGAATTTGCGTTCACACTGCCATTCAGCAACATTTCGCCAGCACTTGACGGCTTTGGTGTGACCGGCGGCGCTGGCTATACCAAGACCAAAGTGAAAGATGCGGGCGGCAATGTCGACCAGATCCCGGGCTATTCCAAATATGTCGTCAACGGCACAGCGTTCTTTGAAAAGGCGGGCTTTAACAGCCGGGTTTCGGCGCGCTATCGTTCAACCTTCTTGGGCGATTTCTCCGGCTTTGGCGGCAACTTGTCCCGCAAAACCGCGCTGGGTGAAATGATTGTCGATGCGCAAATCGGCTATGATTTCCAAGAAAGCTCGGCGCTTAGTGGCTTGTCGCTGTACCTGCAGGGTCAAAACCTGACCGACGAACGCTTTGCCGCGATCGACGGCGACGGCAACCCGCGCAAGGTGCTGGATTACCAAATCTATGGCCGTAGGTTCCTTGTGGGCGCAACGTACAAGTTCTAAACCAATAATCGGCCCCGCCTTTTTCAAATTGGCGGGGCCGGATTTTTCCTGATATGCGGTGCAACAGGATATGGGACAGGAGAGACATATGCAGCGGATCGTCATCGCTGGCGGTGGGACCGCCGGGTGGATGGCGGCGGCGGCATTATCCCGGTTCCTGAATTTGAACGGCCAATCGC
>JANOKA010000188.1:0-1872 GCA_031418995.1 Sphingomonadales bacterium
GCCCGTTTGCCACAGAAGCATCCAGATCGGGATGCAAATCGCGGTTGCGGCCCATAATGTCTGCCGAAATGTGCGCCGCAAATCGCGCACTGAATGCGCCTTGCGGCCAAGCTCAGCGGCCATCAACGGCGATCCGGCAACCACAATGCCGATACCAATTAACAGCATTGCGATCACAATCCCCGATCCCATTGCCGATGCCGCCAGCGCGCCGGGACCCAATCGCGCCAGCAGGAAAACATCGGTGGCGTTTATCAGCACCATTGTCACGTTGGTCAAAATTAACGGCCATGCCAGTTTCAACGTAGCGCGAAATTCATCCGCCCACGGGGTGGGCGCAGAGGCGGTCATTGTATAAAATCCCCCACAAAACCGTGTAAGTTCACAGTCGATTTCACAATTCGCCACCAAAATTTTTGGGCCACTTTTGCGCGTTCGGCGTCGCGGGTTGCAAAATGATTGAGGAACACTTGGTCATCCAACTCGGCTATCCGCTGCAATCCTACATTACAAGCGGTTTGGGGGGAAAAGCTGTCATCTAATATGGTCGGTTAAATATCCGTCATTGCGAGCGAAGCGCGGCAATCCAGAGCGTGCGTAAACAAACCCTAGATTGGTTGACCTGCGGTCGCCTTCGGCACGCTAGGCTCGCAATGACGCAATTTCAGGTGATTTTTTAGTCCTCTCCCTCTCCGTTCGTCCTGAGCCTGTCGAAGGACGAGAGCGCGCCTGGTTACGTCCATCGACAAGCTCAGGACGAACGGAGAGGTTTAATGGAAAATTTAGAAATAAGTAATATTCTAATACTATGAATATGCATAGCAAAATTGAAACAGCTCAGGCTGGCATTGCGAGTAATACGCACTGGCAATTGTCGATGCCATATCAATCAATCGTACCCGTTGGAAAGCATCCCACAGGTGGAATTTTGTACCAAGTCGCAGGTAGTAACAAAGCTGCGTGTGGCGCCGAGAAAGCTTTTCGAATAGCTGTTGATTTACATGGTGGGAGTTGCTTTTACTGTAAAAAGACACTGTCAAAAAAAGACGGTGCATATCAATGGACGCTGGATCATATTGAAGCGATTGCAGCAGGCGGCAAAGATAAATTGGCTAATTTTGTGATAGCCTGTCAACCATGCAACTGTAAGAAATCAAACACTGCCGTCGATGCTTTCAACACTCAAGCTACTGAGGTTTGGTTGAATGCATTGCTCGAACAAATAAATGCGAGATTAAAGCGCCTGAAATCATAGCATATCGATCAATCTCCGCCAAAGCAGGGTATAGCAGTCGCGATTAATAGGAAGTCCACCATCTAACCAAAAAACTCCGTCACCCTGAACTTGTTTCACCTTCGGTGACTGACGTTCCAGGGTCCATTTCTCAGCCACACCTGGCCTATGCTGCACGATGGATGCTGATACGAGTTCAGCATGACGTCGCGTTTTAAGTTACCTCAGAACTTAAAATCCGTCTCGCAAATCAATCAGCCTTCTTTGCCACCCCGACCAACGCCGGGCGCAGCAAGCGGTCTTTAATCATATATCCGGCCTGCATCTCGGTGATAATTGTGCCCGCTTCTGCATCAGCCGAAGGAATTTCTACCATCGCCTGATGCTGGTTGGGATCAAGCGGCATACCCATGGCGGCGATCCGCGTGATGCCGTGTTTGCCAAAAACGCTTTCCAGTTCGCGGCCCGTGGCGTCGAGGCCAATCACCAGCCCCTTAAACTTTTCATCGTCCCGCAGCTCAGCTGGGATAGCATCCAACGCGCGCGAAAGATTATCAGCCACCGAAAGCACATCGCGGGCAAATCCGGTCGCGGCATAGGCGCGGGCATCGGCGGCTTCTTTTTCCATGCGGCGGCGC
>JANOKA010000189.1:0-1856 GCA_031418995.1 Sphingomonadales bacterium
GCCCGTTTGCCACAGAAGCATCCAGATCGGGATGCAAATCGCGGTTGCGGCCCATAATGTCTGCCGAAATGTGCGCCGCAAATCGCGCACTGAATGCGCCTTGCGGCCAAGCTCAGCGGCCATCAACGGCGATCCGGCAACAACAATGCCGATACCGATTAACAGCATTGCGATTACAATCCCCGATCCCATTGCCGATGCCGCCAGCGCGCCGGGACCCAATCGCGCCAGCAGGAAAACATCGGTGGCGTTAATCAGCACCATTGTCACGTTGGTCAAAATTAACGGCCATGCCAGTTTCAACGTAGCGCGAAATTCATCCGCCCACGGGGTGGGCGTTGTTGATGGCACGCCAGAAAAAATCGGGGTTGCAGCAGCAGTCATGATTGTACCCAAACCCGCAGAAAACTGTACAAGTTCACAGTAGAAAACGCCAATCTGCGATGTACAAATTTGCGCGTTTGTTGCGACTGGATTTCGAGAATTGTGGCAGCGTAATTCATGTTGATCCGGCTATCCGGTGTACTCCTACATTACAAGGTTTTTGGGGCGATGCCCGGGTTTTCGTCAATTCCCTTCCTACTGCGTATTGCGAGCGTAGCGCGGCAATCCAGAGCGCGCGCAAATAAACTCTGAATTGCTGCGCTACGCTCGCAATGACAGAGTTTCAGGTGAATTTTTTTGTTCCAGGCATGCAGTTCCCTTCCCCGTTCGTCCTGAGCTTGTCGAAGGACGAGAGAGCGTTTGGTTACGTCTTCGACAGGATCAGGATGTAATGAGGGATTTAACGAGCAGTTAAGAGTTGTACGATATCAAAAAGGAATGAACATACAAATCAACCATATCGGGAGCGGTTTTGATGTAAAACTTGCAACTCGAAATGACTTTCACATTGCCCGAAGCGTATTTCTTGATGCGTTTTCTGAACTAGAAATTGCAGTCTGCAACCTTTTGGCAACGTCTTTGTCTTCTAAAAGTAACGAGAAAAAATCGTTTGGCCACCGCGTAGAAGAGCTAAAAAATTTGGCGCCTTGTCATAAAATTTCAAAAGAAAAATGCGCTAAGCTTCCCGATAAAATCGCACGAATACATCCACTTCTTTCGATTAGGTCTGACATTGTTCACTCAAGGATTGAGCTCGCAAATGTCGATGGGATAATGCATGCTAAAATATGTAACAATATCATGTCGATGCAATTGCAGCCGTATGTCAGGCTACTCAATCTTGAAAATTTCAAGACCTATTCAGGTGATGCTAAACGTTTAGCAAACGAGCTTAACCAAATTATCAACCAACCATCTAACCAAAAAACTCCGTCACCCTGAACTTGTTTCACCTTCGGTGACTGACGTTCCAAGGGTCCATTTCTCAGCCACACCTGACCTATGCTGGACGATGGATACTGAAACGAGTTCAGCATGACGTCGCGTTTTAAGTTACCTCAGAACTTAAAATCCGTCCCGCAAATCAATCAGCCTTCTTTGCCACCCCGACTAAAGCAGGGCGCAGCAAGCGGTCTTTAATCATATATCCGGCCTGCATCTCGGTGATAATTGTGCCCGCTTCTGCATCCGCCGAAGGAATTTCTACCATCGCCTGATGCTGGTTGGGGTCAAGTGGCATGCCCATTGCGGCAATCCGCGTGATACCGTGCTTGCCAAACACGCTTTCCAACTCGCGGCCCGTGGCATCCAGACCAATAATCAGACCCTTGAACTTTTCATCGTCCCGCAGCTCAGCTGGGATAGCATCCAACGCGCGCGAAAGATTATCAGCCACCGAAAGCACATCGCGGGCAAATCCGGTCGCGGCATAGGCGCGGGCATCGGCGGCTTCTTTTTCCATGCGGCGGCGC
>JANOKA010000190.1:0-5558 GCA_031418995.1 Sphingomonadales bacterium
GGGCAGCGGATCGGACAGCGCGGCGATGGCGACAATGGCTGTGCGCTCTGGTAATGGCTATGTCTTAAACGGCACAAAGCGCTACATCACCAATAGCCCGCATGCCAAAATCGGCCTTATCATGGCGCGGACATCGAAAGATGCGCTGCCCAAAAACGCCCATGTCAGCGCGTTTATCGTCAACATGAACAGCACGGGGATCAGCATCGGTTCGCCTGACAAAAAAATGGGACAGGCAGGCGCCCATATCGCCGATGTGATTATGGAGGATCTCCATCTGGACGGCGATGCGCTGGTAGGCGGCGAGGAAGGCAAAGGCTTTCAAATCGCGATGCAAAGCCTGGACAATGGGCGGTTATCGGTTGCGGCGATGAGCGTTGGCATGGGCCGACGGATATTGGATACTGCTGTCCGCTATGCCACCGAGCGCAAGGCATTTGGCGAGGCGATTTCGAATTTCCAGCTGATCCAGGCGATGCTCGCTGACAGCGACGCCGAATTGTACGCCGCCGAATGCATGATCGCCGATGCCTGTGCACGGGCCGACCGGGGCGAGAATATCATGCGCAAGGCCGCCGCCGCCAAAATGTTCGCTTCCGAAACATGCGGACGTGTGGCCGACCGATGCGTTCAAATCCATGGCGGCGCGGGTTATCTTGCCGAATATGATGCCGAACGTTTTTTCCGCGATGCCCGGATCTTGCGGATTTACGAAGGCACAACGCAGATCATGCAACTGCAAATTGCCAAAAATATGCTGCGCGAATTTGCCAGCGAAGGTGCGGTATGGTGAAATTTATTTTCGCGCAGAGGCGCAAAGGCGCAGAGTTTCGCAGGGTAAAAATAAGCGTTGGTTTTCTTATTCAAAACCTCTGCGTCTTTGCGCCTCTGCGCGAACAAAAAAATAGCAACGCGTAATGTACCCGTTACTTTCAGGGCTATCTATTATCGAGGCATCATCCTTTGTCGCATCGCCCACGGCTGGGCTTTATCTGGCGCAAATGGGGGCACAAGTCATTCGCGTCGATCAAATTGGCGGTGGTCCTGATTATAATCGATGGCCGAAAACCGAAGAAGGCCGCAGCCTGTATTGGGAAAACCTGAACCGCGCCAAAAAATCGGTCGCGTTAGATTTAAGCCATCCCGAAGGCCGCGAATTATTACAGGAATTAGCGCGCAAAACCGGGCAGTTTTTGACCAATTTCCCTGTCGGCGGATTTTTGTCGCACACGATATTGGCAAAGGATAATCTTGGCCTGATTACCGTGCGCATCATGGGTATGGCCGATGGCGGCCCTGCGCTGGATTATACGGTAAACTCCGCAGTCGGTTATCCCGAATTAACGGGCACAGGTCCAGACCCGGTCAACCACGTCCTGCCCGCGTGGGATTTGCTCACCGGCGCCTATGCCGCGTTTTCGATGATGGCCGCGTTGCATCACCGCAATGCAACAGGGTTGGGACAAGAGGTGCGCATCCCGTTGTCCGATGTGGCCATAGGAACCGTTTCAAATCTGGGATCGCTGGCCGAAATGCTATACACTGGCGCGAACCGGCAGCGTTTGGGCAATGCAGTATATGGCGCGTTTGGCCGCGATTTTTTGACCGCAGACGGTGTGAGATTAATGCTGATGGCGATCACGCCGCGCCAATGGACGGGGCTGGTCAAGGTGCTGGATATTGCCGCACAGATCACTGCGCTAGAGGCGGCACATGGCGTTAGTTTTGACCGTGACGAGGGTGTCCGTTTTCAACACCGTGATGCATTATTTCCGCTGGTCGAGGCCAAGGTGGCGGCATGGCAATATAACGAACTTAAGCTTGCACTAGACGCGGTGGGTGGATGCTATGGCCCCTATCAAAGCATGTATGACGCCGCACATGATCCCGTTCTGGTGGGCAGCAACCCCATGTTCGGGCATACTGAAAACCCCAGCGGTTTTGACTATCCCGCCGCTGGCGCGTTTGCCGCCCTGCCTGGCCTAGACCGCGCACCACCATTGCCTGCGCCCATGCTCGGAGCCGATACCGAAGCGGTTCTGGCCGATAAAATGGGCCTGACCAGCGGACAAATCGGCGTGCTGCATGGCCGGAAAATTATCGGGATATATAACAAGGACCATCAATCATGACCCTTCGCCGCGCTGCCATCGTCTCGCCGCTCCGCACGCCTGTTGGCAAATTTTTAGGTAGTCTGGCCAGCGTGACGGCGGGCGAATTGGGCGCTATCATCTTGCGCGGATTGATCGAACGTATAGGCATTGATGCGGCCCGCATCGACGATGTGATCTTTGCGCAGGGGTACGGCAATGGCGAGGCTCCCTGCATCGCCCGATGGTCTGCACTGGCCGCTGGCTTGCCCATTAGCGTCCCAGGGTATCAGCTTGACCGCCGCTGCGGCTCTGGCCTGCAAGCCGTGATCGACGCCGCGATGATGGTGCAAACGGGCGCGGCGGACGTAGTGGTCGCAGGCGGCGTGGAAAGCATGTCAAACGTCGAACATTATACCACCGACATTCGGGGCGGGATGCGCATGGGCAATGTCACGATGCACGACCGGCTTTCGCGCGGGCGGGTCATGTCACAGCCCACCGAACGCTTTGGCGTAATCAGCGGCATGATAGAAACCGCCGAAAATCTGGCCAAGGATTATAATATCAGCCGCGAGGCATGCGATGCCTATGCCGCGCGCAGCCATTCCCGTGCCGCCGCCGCATGGGCAAACGGCCTGTTCGATGACGAGATTGTCCCCGTCCCCGTGCCGCAAAAACGCGGTGACCCGCTGATGTTCACCCATGACGAGGGCTATCGCAGCGATGCCATACCTGAAACACTCGCTCTGCTGCGTCCGCTGGAGGGCGGCGTGGTGACCGCAGGCAATGCCAGTCAGCAAAATGACGCCGCCGCCGCATGCCTGGTGGTGGCCGAAGACAAGCTGGCGGAGCTGGGATTGGAACCAGACGCATGGTTCCACAGCTGGGCCGCCGCTGGGTGTGAACCATCGCGCATGGGCATCGGCCCCGTTCCCGCCACCGAGCGCTTATTTGCCCGAAATGGCCTTGGCTGGAAAGACATCGATCTGGTCGAACTGAACGAGGCGTTCGCGCCGCAAGTGCTCGCGGTGCTGAAAGGCTGGGGCTGGAGCGATGATGATAGCCGCCGCGAGATATTGAACGTCAACGGGTCGGGCATTTCGTTGGGTCATCCGATTGGCGCGACGGGCGGGCGCATATTGGCCAACCTGACCCGCGAGCTGAAACGGCGCAGCGGGCGATATGGCCTTGAAACCATGTGTATCGGCGGCGGCCAAGGCATCGCCGCGATATTTGAGGCGGCATAGATCAGCGATGTTTGAAACCGCCCTTACCGCCGCGCAAGAATACGCCGCAGCCGCGCTGTCGGCGGTGCGCGCAATGGTGAGCGTCGACGGTAAAATTTGCGCGCAGCGGATCGATCATCACCAACGCGCCGTGCATGGCTATGCGTGGATTGCGTCAAGCGTACAGGCGCTGGCGGCGCTGGCTAAATGGGCAGAGGCACTGGAGGAGCGCGGCGCATTTGGGCGCGGCGAGCGGCTGGTCTGCGAAATAGCTTTTGGCGAGACAATCGCGCAATTGCTCGGCGGCATATCAATGGGGCAGAATGAGATTGTCCGGCCCACCGATTTGGGCATTGCCGAAGCAGCGCAGATACTGGCCACAACAAAAGGCCTCGAAAACGGCAATACCGCGATTAACCGCGCTGAATTGATCGCGTATATCCGGGACGGCGGCAGCATTGATGATAGCTTAAGCGACGCGACACTAGACAGCATTCGCAACCAATATCGGCGCTTTACCGACCAGCAGATTATCCCGCACGCGCACGGCTGGCATCTGCAAAACGCGCTGATCCCCGATCACACCATCGCACAAATGGCGGCGCTCGGGACGTTTGGCATTTGCATCCCGGAACAATATGGCGGGCTTGGTCTTGGCAAGTTGGTGATGTGCGTTGCCACTGAAGAATTATCACGCGGCTGGATTGGTGCGGGGTCGCTTGGTACGCGCAGCGAGATTGCAGGCGAACTTATCATGCTGGGCGGGACAGATGCGCAGCGGTCGCAATGGTTGCCCTGTATTGCATCGGGTGAAATTCTACCCACAGCCGTTTTTACCGAGCCCGATACAGGGTCCGATATGGCCAGCCTTTCGGCGCGCGCCGTGCGCAGTGCCGATGGATGGGAAATCAGCGGCGCAAAAACATGGATTACGCATGCGGCGCGAAGCGATATAATGACGATGCTGGTCCGCACCCTGCCCAATGTACCGGGCCATGCCGGACTATCGATGTTGCTTGTTCCCAAAACACGCGGCAGCGAAAGCCAGCCATTCTCCGATGACGGCATGAGCGGCAGCGAGATCGAGGTACTCGGCTATCGCGGCATGCGTGAATATAGCCTGCAATTTGACGCAATGAAGGCGCCTGCGGACGCCCTGCTCGGCGGCGAGGAAGGGCAAGGCTTCAAACAATTGATGGCCACGTTTGAGGGCGCGCGCATCCAAACTGCCGCCCGCGCCGTGGGCGTTGCGCGCCGTGCGTTCGATCTGGGTTTTGACTATGCACAGAGCCGCAAGCAATTTAGCAAGGCGCTGATCGAATTTCCCCGTGTATCGGACAAGCTGGCGATGATGCTGGTCGATATGATAACCGCCCGCGAGCTTACGTATTATTCGGCACGCGAAAAGGACAAGGGCAAACGCTGCGATATTGAGGCGGGCATGGCAAAACTGATCGCGGCGCGCGCCGCATGGAGCAGCGCCGACGCGGCTTTGCAAATCCACGGCGGCAATGGCTATGCGTTGGAATATGAAATCAGCCGGATATTGTGCGATGCGCGGATTTTGAACATTTTTGAAGGCGCAGCCGAAATTCAGGCTCAGGTGATCGCACGCGGCAAGTTACAGGATAGAGAATAGCAAATACCGTTCGTACTGAGCTTGTCGAAGTACAGGTTACTTGCCACGACCTTCGACAAGTTCACGACAAACGGAGAGATTAGGTTGATGACACAAGAATACACCGCCATCCGCGAAGAAGTGGCCAAATTGTGCCAGCAATATCCCGGCGCATATTGGCGGGCGAAGGACCGGGCGCGTGAATATCCCACCGAATTTGTCACTGCGCTCGGCGAAGCGGGGTATCTGGCGGCGTTGATCCCCGAAGAATATGGCGGTGCGGGTTTGCCCATATCGGGTGCGGCGGCGATATTGGAGGAAATTCAGGCGCAGGGGTGCAATGGCGGGGCGTGCCATGCGCAAATGTATATCATGGGCACATTATTGCGCCACGGATCGGATGCGCAAAAGGCGGCATATCTTCCCAAGATCGCGGCGGGAGAATTGCGCCTGCAAGCGTTCGGCGTGACCGAACCAACTAGCGGCACCGATACGCTGGCGCTGCGCACCACGGCAAAACTGGACGGTGATAATTACATCGTTAATGGCCAGAAAATCTGGACCAGCCGGATCGAACATTCCGACCTTCTCTTGCTGCTCGCCCGCACCACTCCCCGCGAT
>JANOKA010000191.1:0-1968 GCA_031418995.1 Sphingomonadales bacterium
AGGCCAAGATCTTTGCCGAAGACCTTGAGATGCTGGAACGCCAGCAGGCCAACCACCTGAAGTGGCCGCAGCGCGCACTGCTCAAGCTGAACATTGATGCCGGCGGCGTGCAGGCGCGCAAGGTGATTGAACGGTTGATCGCCACTGAAACGGCCACTTAAACAACACCCACCCAAACCGTTTGACCATGACCCCTGAACAAGCCTTTGAAGTGCAACTCGGCCGCGACGGCCGCATCATCACCGTGCCGCCCGACAAGAGCGTGCTGCATGCCTTGCAAGACGCCGGCGTCGACTTGCCTTGTTCCTGCGAGCAAGGCATTTGCGGCACCTGCCTGACGCGCGTGCTTGAAGGCACGCCCGACCACCGCGACCAGTTCCTGATGCCCGAGGAGCAGGCCGCCAACGACCAGTTCACCCCTTGCTGCTCGCGTTCGAAGTCGCCGCGCCTGGTGCTTGATCTTTGACCCATTCATCTCAATCGTTAACCAGTCATCATGACCGCACGCACCACACCCCCCTTCCGCGCCGACCACGTTGGCAGCTTCCTGCGCCCGAAGTACTTGCTTGAAGCGCGCGAGCAAAAGGCGCGCGGCGAAATCACGCCCGAGCAACTGCGCGGGGTGGAAGACCGCGCCATCACCGAGATCGTGAAGTTCCAGCAAGACGTGGGTTTGCACAGCATCACCGACGGTGAGTTCCGCCGCACCTATTTCCACCTCGACTTTCTGGAGCGACTGGGCGGCGTGAAGACCGACATCCCGGTCATCGTGAAGCGGCCCGATGGCAGCGAAGAACTGACCCCGCCGGCCATCCTCGTCACCGGCAAGGTGCGCCATGACAAGAACATTCAGTTGGCTGACTTTGAGTATTTGAAGAGCCAGGTGGCGTCATTGGGCAAAGACGGTCTGACGCCCAAGGTGACGATTCCTTCGCCCACCATGCTGCACTTTCGCGGCGGCCGCGCCGGCATCAGCAAGGCTGCCTACCCCGAGCTGGACCCGGCCTTCTATGACGACGTGGCCAAAGCCTATGGCGACGAGCTGCAAAGCCTGTTCGACGCCGGCTGCCGCTACGTGCAGATGGACGACACCAACATGGCCTACCTGTGCGACGAGAAAATGCGCGAAGCCGCGCGCCAGCGCGGTGACGACCCCAACGAGCTGCCGCACCGCTACGCCGGCTTCATCAACAAGGTGGTGGCGCACAAGCCCGCCGGCATGACCCTGGCCATGCACCTGTGCCGCGGCAATTTCAAGAGCACGCACGCCGCGGCCGGCAACTACGAGCCGGTGGCCGAGGCGCTGCTGTCGGAAATGAATCTCGACGCGTTCTTTTTGGAGTACGACGACGAGCGTTCCGGCGACTTCCGCCCCTTGCGCTACCTGAGCAAGGGCAAGACCGTGGTGCTGGGCCTGGTGACCACCAAGTTCGGCCAGCTTGAAAGCAAAGACGTGCTGAAGCGCCGCATCGACGAAGCCGCCCGCTACGCCCCGCTCGACCAGATGTGCCTGAGCCCGCAGTGCGGCTTTTCAAGCACCGTGCACGGCAACAACATCGCCGTGGAAGACCAGCGCAGCAAACTGCGGGTGGTGGTGGAACCGGCCGCGGATGTTTGGGGCTAACGCTTCAAGTAATGCGTTTGATGTCCTGGCACACCTGCTGCGCCTGGCGCTCACCCACCGCCAGGGCAAGCACCTTGTTCAGGTGCAACCAGGCCGGCGCGCCGGTGGTGAAGCGCACCACGGTGCGGAAGAAGTATTCGTCGCGCCGCGCCGGTTCGCCGCGCGCCAGCCGCGCCAGCACCTCGGCCGGGCCATGGCGCATGCCGTCGCTCTGCACCTCGACCCAGGCCCCGTCGGGCGTGCGCATGACGTAATGCGCTTCGATGTCGAGCACGCCGTCAGCGCGCGCAATTTGCCAATCGACGCCGCCGGCCACGATCTCGCCGTTCAGTTCGGGCCCGCTC
>JANOKA010000192.1:0-5186 GCA_031418995.1 Sphingomonadales bacterium
CATCAACCCAAAATCGCGCAGCAGGGCGGGGGTCGCGGCCGCCCTGCTGCAACCTGTGAAATTATTGCGGGGACACCGTCACCGTGAACGCGCCGCTGAAATTGCCGTATGCTTGGCCCGCATTCTGCGAGATGACTGTCCCGGGTTGCAGCCGTAACATATGGGCCACGGTGTTGTTTGATGCCGCTGTGCAGCCAGCGTTGCTGGGCGGCGCAGCGAATGCTCCCCCGTTGTTTGTACCTGTTGAGCTGCCGCCAGAACCCACTGGCGATGTGACCACCATAGAAAGGCTTAATGTGTGACCCGCACCGTCGCTTAGATTGTATGAACCCGCATTGCCCGGCTGGCTAATCGTCACCAGAACATTGCCCGCCGTGCTGCGTGTGAGGCAGAACGGTTGTTCTATCGCCGGAACGGGCGTGTTGGTCGTGATTCCGCCCGTGACTGCCGGAAAGGTGAAATCATCAAGGCCAAGCACCTGAACCTGCGTTCCGGCAGGCGCGTTGACTTGCAGGGATGCGTTGAACGAACCAGTTGATGTCGCGCCAAGCGTGCCATCGGTTGCCGCCATCGCAGGCACAGACGCCATGAGCGCGAGGGCAAGGGCCGCTGTTTTTAAATAATTCATTTCATAGTTCCCTTTGTTGTTGTTATTTAAATTGCTAATTTGGAGGCCTCATTGCGGCGCGACGCTGATCTCAAATCGCGCAATCACTGAGCGCGGATATGTTGTCGTAAAGTCGGCCGTTTGTGGAATTTTGATAATCATCTTGTTAGCAACCATGCCGTCGGAGGAGGCAGAGCATCCATTACCGCTGACTTGGACTGTGTTAGTATGCGTGCTATATGGAAACGACGCTAATGCTCCGGAACTTGGCGATTGAATTTCGACAGACGTTATGGTCACTGGAAAGCCTGTAAAATCCTCGACAAGCTGAAATCGCTCGTTCGGGCCTTTGCCAAATTGCCTTATCGTCACAAGAACATTGCCCGGCGTATTTCTTGCCAAACAGAACAGGTCGCTTTGCGTTTGCCCACCGCCGCTTACGCTACCCGACTGAATTGGCGCAAAGGCAAAGTCATCCAGCCCGAATACTTGAACCTGAGTTACAATCGGAGGATTGACGGTGGCCGTCGCGTTGAAAGTGCTCGTCGATGTTGCGCCAGGCGTGCCATCGGTTGCGGCTTGGGCAATTGCGGGTGAGATAAACGCCATGGCCAGTGCGGTTGATTTCAAAAGCCTCATTGTAAATCTCCTGTAGATTTTTGCCGGATCACAGCGGCGCGACGATGAGGGTGAACTGGCCCGAAAAATCGCCGCCTGAACCTGCGGTAGCGGCGCTGACGGTTGTCGGGATGGTGATCGATATCCGGTGATCGATATTGACGGGTTGGCCGACCGAGCAGGCATCGCTCCTTGGCCGAGTTGTAAATGTTTGGCCGCTGGTTGTAACAGAGGCGGCGGGATCGCCGGAGCCGTCAACGACATTGAACGCTGTCAGCGGGATGAAGCGAATTTCAGGAGACGGTCCGCCTGTACTTGTATTCAGGTTCATCGGGCTGCCATCTGCGATTCCGGCTTGAAACACCGTAACCTGCACATCGCCCTGGTTGCTGCGGGCAAGGCAGAAATTGGTGCTGGCCGTTTGCGCGCCAGAATTGCCAGTCGGGCTGATTAAAACGGGTGCAAAAATCAAATCTTCTAAACCCGCGACCTCAACCAAATTGTCCACCGGAGCGCTGGCGGTGACCGTCGCGGAAAAAGTGCCTGTCGATGTTGGTCCGGGCGTGCCGTCTGTTGCGGCGTGGGCGCCATATGGCAGCATGACCCCCAAAATTGCCAAAGTAACTTTTGAGACTTTCACGACACTTTCTCCCGTCAAAAAAAATTCAAACAAATCTGCAAAGCGCACCACATCAGGCCGCGCTATCGCATTCACTATAACTTTTGGACGCCCGATCCAGATTGTGGTTTTCCGCAATTCCGGCCTAATTAAGCAATGGGTTAGCACACCTGTATAGAACTGTATGTCCCATGAAATCGGGACAAGCCTGGCGGAGGCTTTCAATATCGCGACTTGCATTCGCAGGGTATTGGGGCATATTCCATATGGGGAGTGCGGCATCAGATCGCTGATGTAACCGGCTTACAGGAATTTGGATGCTGCGATGATCCGCACGGCCATCATTGAGGATAATCCTGCCGTTATCGAACGGCTACGGGCCGCATTGGGCGGTGCAACGGATATTCACATTACAGCGGTCGCACAAAGCTTTGAAGAGGGGTGGGCTTTGGTCATAGCGGGCGGATATGATGTGCTGCTTTGCGATCTTGGTCTGCCCGATGGGAGCGGCATTGACCTGATCCGGGCTTCGACCAAAACCCATCCGGAAAGTGATGTTATTGTCGTCACCATTTTTGCCAATCAATCGCGGGTGATCGACAGTGTAAAAGCCGGCGCCAAGGGATATTTGTTAAAAGACGAGCAGCTGGATAAATGCGCCGAAGCCATTCGCGAAATCCGAAGGGGCGGTTCTCCTATCAGTCCGATCATAGCACGGCAGTTGCTGCGCCGGATGGTCCCGGAACAGCCCGCACGACCCTTAAAGGAGGCGCTTTCGGGCCGCGAGGATGAGGTGCTCAACCTGCTGGCACGCGGCTTTAGCTATGCTGAAATCGCCGGATTGCTGGCGCTTAAAGGGTCGTCTGTTGGTACCTATGTAAAGCGGATATATAAAAAGCTGGAGGTTAATTCCCGGTCAGAGGCAGTGTTTGAAGCGACCAATCGCGGGATCATTGATGTCCATTAAGGCGGGTTGTCGCTCGTTTCTGCTCTGTGTGTCGCTTTTGATACTGACCGCGTTCCCGGTGCAGGCCCGCAGCGTTCAGCAATTGCGATCCGGTGAATTTATCTATTCCGAGCAGAGGACCATTCCAGACAAAGGATGGCAAAGGCAGGATTTGCCCTTTCATGATTTTTTTGACGTCGATAAAAGCGTCAGTCAACGAAGAAACACACTTTGGGGGCGATTTCAATTTCGGGCCGCCCAATCCCCAGAAGAGCCCACGGCGTTGCTGATGGACTACACCACAGAACGGTTCATTGTTTATCTGAACGGCGTGGAGATTTTCCGCAATTTCTCTGATCCCACCGCACGGACTTTTGCTTCGTTTGCGCCCGCCATCGTGCCGTTGACCTTAGAGCATATGCGCGCAGGCAATAACGTAATTGATGTTCGCTTTGAATCCGATTCGGGCTGGTGTCTTGGCGTTGGGCATGTGTCTGTGGGTCCCGAAAAGCTTCTGCGAACAACCTATGACCGTCAATATCTCCTGCAGTTTCTTGGACCCCAAGTCATCAACGGGGTCATTGCCGCGCTTACGTTATGCGCGTTTCTGTTTTGGACGCGGCGGCGGCAGGAACGGTCTTTCTTTTGGCTGACGATTGTGGGTGTCCTTTGGTGGATAAGGAACTTGCACTATTCCGCCGTCGATCCGCCCATCGGTCCGGTGCTGATGTGGGAGTCAACGATTTACACATTATTTGGCCTCATCAGTGCATTTTTCGGGTTCACACTAACGGTATTCGATGTTGCCAATCGCAGAAAATGGATAGCATTCTTTGTCGGTTTGGGCGGCGCTATGATCGCGCTACGTTTTGTTTTACATTGGTTCGGCATGTCCGATTTGGCCAGTTACCTCTTCGTGGTGCCGATGACTTTGACGCTGGTTGTCATTTGCGCCCGCGCCGTTTTTGATAAATTGTCGGTTGAGAACATCGTCATGTTACTTGCGACGACGATTGCGATCTCCTTCTCGTTTCATGATTTCGGATGGTTGGGTAATGCATGGGAGGGCGCTGGCTTTCAAATCCAGCCTTATGCCAGCCTGATCGTCTATTCCGCGTTTTTATTCACGATAGGTCGCCGCTTTTTGGGGGCACTGGACACAGTTGAAAATATGAATCAGGTGCTGGCGCAGCGCATTGCCGAGGCGGACAGTGGATTGCGGGCCAGCGAAGCCGCACGGCGCGATCTTGAAATCTCCCAAGCCGTTAGCGAGGAACGCGAGCGGCTGATGATGGAAATTCATGACGGAATTGGCTCCAATTTGATAACGGCCTTGTCAGCGGCAGAGCGACGTCAAGCAGCGCCCGAAACAATTGCGATCCTGCGGCAATCTATCACGGATCTTAAAATCGCGGTGGACTCGCTCGAACCGATAGAGGGCAGCGTCGTCTCACTGCTCGCAAATTTGCGTCACCGACTTGAACCCGAATTGCAACGCGCCGGATTATCGTTTGATTGGCGGGTGATGGAAGCTCCGGATTTGCCTTGGTTGGATGCCGTCGGCGCGCTTCACGTCCTGCGCATATTGCAAGAAGCGATCAGCAACATATTGTCACATTCGGATGCGGATACAATCATCGTGGAATGCGGACCGTTGCAGCATGATGGTCGTGAGGGTATTTCTATTATTATTCGCGACGAAGGACGAGGGTTCGATCCATCCTTGCCAACAGCGGGCAAGGGTATCGCAAATATGACGACACGCGCCAAATCACTTCACGGTATGTTGATATGCAAAAGTGGCATTGGTGAAGGAACGGCGGTACGTCTTTGGCTGCCCGTGGAGTATTTAGAAAATATACAATCGGTTGAAGCTTAGGGTCAGGACCTATTAAATACGCATCTGAGGTTTGCGGCGATTTTGTTCAGAGTTAGGCGGCAGTGCGCAGGAATATGAATATATTTCAAGCGATGCCAACGGAGCACTGGACAAAATCGGTCAAATCCAAAGGCCGTCAAAATGGCTTCGATCCCGAAACAAAATGCCCTTGTGGTTAGAATAACTATCCACTGCAGGCATTTTGCTCCCGGTTCTTCGCCATTTTGACGCCTCAGGGGCGTATTTAATAGGTCCTGACCCTAAGGACTGATTCAGGGCAGAGCAGCGATTCAATTTGCATCCTACGCAGATAGTATTTATAATATAATTGAAATGGGCTGTGTGGAGACTCGCCATGTTTAGAACGCCAATATTAGCCTCATCGTTTTTAGTCAGCATTGCTTGTGCTTCAGTAAGCTTGTCTGGCTTGGCTGGCGCGGGTGAAGAGTGCCAAGCCATTACAGCCCAGGATTATCCCGCAAAAAAAGTGCGAATTGCGACCCATTCCGATTTTACC
>JANOKA010000193.1:0-15856 GCA_031418995.1 Sphingomonadales bacterium
TCCGAAACATTCACCCTGGAAAATGGCGGCGATGCGATTGCCAAATTGGGTGATCGCAGCGCGGTCGGCAAATTGGTGGTGATGATTTGAAGCGGCTAGGCGCTTGTTTCATGACGTGCATGCGCCTAAATAATGCTAAACCAGCCAGCAGAAGTAAATTCATAAGGGAAGTAACATGACAAGTTTCGACAACCGCGAAAATGCGTTCGAGAATAAATTTGCCCATGACGCCGATTTGCAGTTCAAAATCATCGCGCGCCGTAACAAGCTGCTTGGCCTGTGGGCGGCGGAGAAAATGGGACTGACCGAAGAAGAGGCAAAGGCCTATGCCACCGCGGTTGTGCAAGCCGATTTTGAAGAAGCAGGCGACGAAGACGTCATCCGCAAATTAATCGGTGATCTGACATCGGCTGGCGTGGAAACCGACGATGCCACCATTCGCGCCGCTTTGGATACGCAAATGGTCGAGGCCCGCCGCCAGTTTATCGAACAGGCCTGATTCCCATGGCGATGCCGGCATCCGAAATTGAAAGCATGATATTGGCAGCCCTGCCCGATGCCGTGATCGAAATTACCGATCTGGCGGGAGACGATAATCATTTCGCCGCCAAAGTGGTGAGCGAAAGTTTTCGCGGGCAATCGCGGATCAAACAACATCAGGCGGTTTATGCCGCGCTTGGCGGAAAAATGGGCGGCGTGCTGCACGCATTGCAATTAACCACCGCAGCGCCCGGCCCGGCCCAGTGAACCAAAGGAAAATAATATGACCGACAGTGCCCACGCCCGTATCGAAACATTGGTGAAATCCAATGACGTCGTCCTGTTTATGAAAGGTTCGCCGCTGTTCCCGCAGTGCGGTTTTTCCAGCAAGGCGATTGCCATATTGGATCATCTGGGCGTCGCGTACGAAAGCGTCGATGTATTGCAGGACATGGAAATCCGTCAGGCGATCAAGGAATATTCCGACTGGCCCACCATTCCGCAATTATATGTCAAAGGCGAATTTCTGGGCGGCAGCGACATCATGATGGAAATGTACGAGGCGGGTGAATTGCATGCCATGGCCGATGCGCAGGGATTGACCAAAGCCGCAGAATGATGTCCGGCAAATAGGGTCCTGTTCTTACGCGGTGTTGGCATTCAGATTATAATTTTGCGAATAAGAAGCGCGTCTTTCCCTCGAAAGCAGGAATGACCTTGCGCTTATTCAAGAAAACCTCTTCGTTGCGTATCCGTGTTTTATTTCATGCGGAGCCACGCCTCTGCGTCTCCGCGTGAAGTCTCCGCGTGAAATCACTTTGTTCCCCGCAAAGTCCGCAAGGGACGCAGCGTTATTACAAAGCGGTGTGAATGCGACGTGCAAACCACCATTGCCGTCCCCCCGTTTGATAATTTGTCATTAGCGTGATGCGGCATTATAGATCAGATAAACCGCACTGAATAAGGACACTCTGAAATGACCATCACCGCCGACCCCGTCGTAATCCTGTCCTATGCGCGCACGCCGATGGGCGCGATGCAGGGCGTGTTTGCCGATGCCAGCGCGACTGATTTGGGGGCAGCAGCGGTCAAGGCGGCGGTGGAGCGCGCAGGCATTGACGGCGATGATGTGGACCGCATCTATATGGGCTGTGTCCTTCCCGCTGGCCTTGGCCAAGCGCCCGCGCGCCAAGCCGGGATCAAGGCTGGACTGCCCAAATCGGTGGAGGCCACCACGGTCAGCAAAGTATGCGGTTCGGGCATGCAGTCGGTCATCATGGGCGCCGAAGCACTCGCGGCTGGCAGCGTCGATATGCTGATTGCGGGCGGCATGGAAAGCATGACCAACGCGCCGTACTTGCTGAAAAAACATCGCGGCGGGGCGCGCATCGGCCATGACACCGCGTACGATCATATGTTCCTCGATGGCCTCGAAGATGCGTATGAACCCGGCCGTGCAATGGGTACATTTGCGCAGGATACCGCCAATGCATATCAGCTAACCCGCGAGGCGATGGACAATTACGCGATTGCATCGCTCACCCGTGCGCAAGCGGCAATTGCCAGCGGCGCGTTTGCCAAAGAAATAACGCCCGTGACGATTTCGGGCCGCAAGGGCGATGTTGTGATCGACACCGACGAAGCACCGGGCAAGGGCATGCCGGACAAGATCCCCACATTGCGCCCCGCCTTTGCCAAGGACGGCACGATCACGGCGGCGACGTCCAGCTCAATCTCCGATGGCGCAGCGGCACTGGTGCTGACCCGCGCCAGCGTCGCGGCGGCCAAGGGCAAGACTCCTGTGGCACGGATCGTTGCGCATGCGGGGCATGCACAGGAGCCGTCGGCATTCACCACGGCCCCCGTTGGCGCAATCAACAAATGCTTGGCCAAGGCGGGCTGGAATATTGATGATGTCGATTTGTTTGAGGTGAACGAGGCGTTTGCCTGCGTCGCCATGTTCGCCATGCACGACCTGGGCATCCCGCATGACAAGATCAACGTCCACGGCGGCGCGACCGCACTCGGCCATCCCATCGGCGCATCGGGCGCACGGATCATCACGACATTGATCGCCGCGCTGCAAACCCACGGCAAGACACGCGGCGTGGCGTCACTATGCATTGGCGGCGGCGAGGCCACGGCGATTGCGGTGGAGCTGGTTTAAGACGCCAACTCAAATTCATTGTCATTCCCGCGAAGGCGGCAATCCATCACGTGCCATATCGAAACAACGCAAGCTTATAAATTCTAGATCGGGTGATGGATTGATGTGCCATCACTTCGTTCCCCGCCTTCGCGGGAATGACGAGCGGATTGCTTCGATAGGTTTATGTTTTGATCGTCAAAACCGCCAAATGGCAGCAACCAACGACCATTACAATTTGCGACAAATTTGAACGGGTTCTGACACACTCGTTTTCGCCGTGTTCATCTGCGCGCCCCTAAACATGAACGCATGGAGACACCCCCCCCGCTCCTGAAACATGTAAAGGACAAGATGATGAAGAAACCGATTTTAGCATTAATAGCAGCGGCGACTTTGATCTCGCCCATCGCAGCGCAGGCGCAAACATCACGCGGCGAGCTGCGCCGTGACCGGCAGGAAATCCGCGAGGAAACGCGGGACTTGCGTGACGCCAAACGCAACGGAACCCGCGCCGATGTGCGTGATGCCCGCAGTGAAGTGCGTGAGGCAAAACAGGAATACCGTGAGGATCGCAACGACCGCCGCCATCATGGCCACCGCGGCAACCGTTTCAACGCGCCGTTCCGGTATAACAGTTTCAACGTCGGCGTCCGGTTGAGCCCGCAATATTACGGATCAAACTACCGCGTCAGCAACTACGGCAGCTACCGCCTGCCCGCGCCGGGATATAATAAACGCTACGTCCGCCATTACCGTGATCTTTTGCTGGTCAACGTGCGCAGCGGCAACGTGGTCCGGGTCTATCGCGGCTTTTACCGTTAAGTTTGGAGCAGAATGGCAAGACGGCCACCGGAGCGATCCGGTGGCCGTTTTTGTTGGGCGAGAGAGGGATGACATGAGGTCGCATCTCGCTTAAGCACTCTGCGCAACCAAGAATTTAGCTGAAAGGTAGGTCGGCAAGCTCTTTTCCGGATCATCTTCGAAATGTTCGCCAGTCTCTTCAATCTTTGAAATCCGGTCGAGACGGAAAGCCCGAAAGTCCTTACGGAGTTCACACCAGCCGACAAACAACCAGCCTTCTGTAAATGCCCAAATGGCGAGGGGCCTTACCCTTCGGGCTGATTGTTTTCCCTCTGCATCACCATATTGCAGGTGCAAGATTTTGGCCTCGCGGATCGACCGTCGCACAGTTTTAAGCATTGGCGTTGCGCGACCGTTGCGACTGCTCGCAAATAAAGGTGCGTTCTCAAGTTTGCGTTTATCCGGTTCAGGTAATGCGCTTTGCAGTTTAGCCCTTACTTCTCGGGCGGCATCCGAAAGCGATGTATCTCCAGCGACTTCGACGAACGATAATCCAATAGCCAGTGCGTCGATCTGTTCAAATGTAAATGTCATTGCTGGCAAGTCAAAGCCTGGTCGCAAAATATAACCTACGCCTGCTTCGCCTTCGATCGGAAGGCCAGAGGCCTGTAGATGGACAATGTCGCGGTAAACAGTGCGAACGCTGATTTCAAAATAGGTGGCGAGGTCTTCGGCGCGACTGACGCTTTGATTGCGGAGCTCGTTGACCAATCTAAAAAGGCGTTCGGCACGGCGCACGGCAATCTCCTGACACTATGTTGTCAGGAGCACAGTGATAGTGTCAACACAAAAGGAGTATTACAGAAATGGACGTTACAATATTCGATCATTTTTCAATCCCGCCCATTGCCCGTCTGCTTGGTTGGAAACTTTTAGCGCTCGATACGCAAGACGGTACAATTGAAATCGAGTTTTTGGCCAAACCAGATTTCACCAATCCCTCCGGTTTTATTCAAGGTGGCATTCTCGCCGCGATGCTGGATGATACCCTTGGACCGGCAGCTTTCGCTATGACTGGCGGCAAGCGAATGACCACCACCATTGACCTACATTTGCATTATGTACGTCCAGTCCTTCCGGGCCGCATCACCACCAGCGCAAAAATCATCAAACTTGGCAAAAGGATTGCTTTCCTCAGCGGAGAATTGTTCGATGCGGAGGGCCAATTGTCCGCTGTGGCAACTGCAAGCGCCCTCCTGACCGAATGCAAACCAAGCGGGGCTTAGCCAGCGATTTGCCGAAGCGCTGTGAATCTTGGTTCGCCAGCCAAAAATGTGAGCAACCTGGTCAGATCACCGCGCCCAATGCGCCATGCCATGTAGGCCTGTTGAGCCTCTGCTGACTCCCATATTTCATAGAACATAACAACATCAGGCCGCGCTTCGTCAATCAGAATGTCAAATCTGATATTTCCTGTAGCCGAGCGACTTATATCCAGATTTTCCACTGTGTAGTCTAGGAACTCTTCCCTCTTTTCCGGCTTTAGAGTCAGTTCAGCTAGCATCACGAGTGTGTCAGTAAATGTATGTTTCATGTCTCTCTCCTGTTTATGCTGCTAGGGATTAGTGCACCCCTACTGACATCGTTGTGTCAGGAGACTTCGCCTGCTTTTTACGTTCGTCTGTTTTTAGGATGGAGAATTTAGTGCCAACCGACCGCATTAAAAACGTATCATGCCCCCTTGCAATGTAGGATTACATTTGGGAGGGTGCGAATGGCTCTTTGACATCGACAAGATCGTCCGCAAAAACCATCACATTGCAATGTGAAACAGGGCGCTTTTGTTGGACAATTTACCAACAGAAACAATCCATGTTTTGCGTTCTTTCTGACCCCCCCGTCTATGTCGTCTTTGTCTACTTATCGGTCCAACATTTTTACGCGTGTTTACACGAAATATGCGCGTTCATCAGGTCCCCAAAATGCCGCCATAAATCCGGCGTTGCCACCTGTGCCAAGGCCGCTAAATATGCATAGCATCTGCATCCAACGCCGAAAGCTCCGCCATGACCTCCGCAATATCCCAAGCCCCAGATTTCAACATCGTCTTCGTCCTGTTCGAAGGCGTGACGCAGCTGGATTTTGCTGGCCCAGTCCAGTTCTTGGCCCGGTTGCCCGGCGCGAAAATTCATGTGGTCAGCAAAGATGGCGGCGCGGTGGCCACTGACTGCGGGTTTTCAATCCTACCCCATGGCTGCTTTGCCGATTGTCCGCAGGCTGATTTATTGTGCGTCCCGGGCGGCCACGGCGTTGCCGCCGCCTTATCCGACACAGCTATAACCGGTTTTGTCCGCGACCAAGCGGCATCGGCCAAATGGGTGACGAGCGTTTGTACCGGCGCATTCATCCTGGGCGCGGCAGGCTTGCTGAACGGGAAACGCGTATCGACGCATTGGGGTTACACGCATTTGCTGGCCAAATATGGCGCGATTTTTGAAGAGGCACGTATCGTTTATGATGGCAATTTGATCACTGCTGGCGGCGTGACTTCCGGGATAGATTTTGCGCTGTCCGTGATTGCGACCCAGGCGGGAGATGACACCGCGCAAAGCATTCAGCTTGTCTGCGAATATGATCCCGCTCCGCCATTTACAGGTGGCCACCCAAGCAGCGCGCCGCAACATATTGTGGATGAGATCAAGGCGCGGTTTTATGATGGCGCGGCGCAGCGGATGGAGGTCGCAATTGCGGCTAGCCTGACCTAAAACGGTTGCGCGAAATTTCCCGCTGGACTTAATCACGCGATTAACTAGCTTCCTTGCAAGAGAGAAAAGAGGGAGTCGCTTCATGCGTGCAAAATTCATACCGTCCGCCATATTATTGGCCGCTGCGTTGGTCACAGCATCTTGCAAAAAGGTGGAGAGCGAAGCCGCGAAGAACCCCGCATTTGCGGCGATTGATGCGAACTACCTGAAAACCGGCGGCGATGGCAGCAACTGGGCGATGCCGGGTTTTTCCAGCGACGAACAACGCTTTAGCCCGCTGGATAAAATCAACGCAGGCAACGTCAAAGACCTAGGTATAGCGTGGCATGCCGACTTGCCCGATGCACGCGGCCATGAATCGACGCCTGTAGTGGTGGACGGCAAGATGTTCGTCACGGGCCCATGGAGCAAAGTGTTCGCATTCGATGCCAAAACCGGAAAACCGTTATGGACTTTCGATCCCGGCGTCGATCAGGCCCGCGGCGTGAAGGCATGCTGCGACGTGGTCAACCGCGGCGTGGCATTCTGGAAGGGGCAATTGTTTCTGGGCACTATCGATGGCCGATTGCTGTCATTGGATGCCACAACGGGCAAAGAGATCTGGAGCGAACAGACGCTCGATCTGGCGGGGAATGGCACGATCACGGGCTTTCCCCGTATCGTAAAGGACAAGGTCGTCATCGGATTTGGCGGCGCGGAATTTGGTGCACGCGGCTATGTGACCGCCTATGACGCGGCGACCGGAAAGAAAGCATGGCGGTTCTACACCACGCCCAATCCCGAAGGCAAAATGGACGGCGAAGCCAGCGACAGCGTGATGAAGAAAATGGCGGACACGTGGAGCAAGGATAAAAAGCCCGGTGACTGGCATGAATCCGGCGGCGGCGGCACGGTGTGGGACGCGATTGTTTATGATGCGGAACTCGACCAGCTGTATCTGGGCGTGGGCAACGGCAACCCTTGGAACCACGGCATCCGCTCTGGCGGCAAAGGCGATAATCTGTTCGTATCGTCGGTCGTCGCGCTGAACCCCGATACGGGCGAATATAAATGGCATTATCAGGAAACGCCGGGCGAAACATGGGATTATACCGCGACGCAGCCCATCGTGCTGGCCAATGAGGAGCGCGATGGCAAGCAAATGAAGGTGCTGTACCATGCACCCAAAAACGGATTTTTCTTCACCATTGACCGCACCAATGGCAAGATGCTGTCGGCAGAACCGTTTATCCAAGGCATAACTTGGGCCAGCGGATATGACAAGGCCACGGGCCGCCCGATTGAAAATCCAGAAGCGCGGTACGAGACGACGGGCAAGCTGTATCTGTCCAATCCGTCTGCCTTGGGCGCGCACAATTGGCATCCGATGAGTTACAATCCGGCGACGGGTCTGGTCTATATTCCGGCGCAATATATTGGCGGCGCGTATATGCCGCCTGCTGCGCCCAATGACGGGCGGCAGCCTTTGGGCTTTAATGTCGGCGGCGCAATGGCGACCGCTGATCTGCCCGATGACGTTGCGACCGTAAAAGCAATCCGGGCGGCCACAAAAGGCCAGCTTGTGGCGTTCAACCCGAAAACAGGCAAGCCTGCATGGACCGTCGATCAACCCGCGCCGTGGAATGGCGGCACGATGACCACCGCAGGCAATCTGGTGTTTCAGGGCGATGCAATGGGCATGTTCAACGCCTATACCGCCGATACCGGCAAGCTGTTACTCAGTGTACCCGTACAATCGGGCGTGCTAACGGGCGCATCGACATATATGGTGGACGGTGAACAATATGTCGCGTTCATGACCAGCAAGGGCGGCGCGTTTCCATTGGTGTCGGGCTATGCCGGCAGCACCAATGCGCAAGTGCCCAACATCCCGCGCTTGATCGTGCTGAAACTGGGCGCAAAGGGCAAATTGCCTGACTTGCCCAAGACCGAGGCCTATGTGTGGAACCCGCCCGTGCAAGTCGGCACGCCAGCCGACATCGCGGCGGGGCAATCGAGCTATCAACGCAACTGCCTTGTTTGTCATAATCCCGGCGCCGTGGGCAACGGCGTGCTGCCCGATCTGCGCAAATCAGGCACTATCGCGGATGCCGCGACGTTCAAACAAGTGGTGATTGAAGGCATTTTGAAAGAACGCGGCATGGTAAGTTTCGCCAGAGTCCTTTCGCCTGAACAGGCCGAGCAGGTCCGCGCCTACATCATTTCTCGCGGCCATTATGCCAAGGCGAATGACGCGGGGTTTAAGACGGCGGCGCGGTAGGGTGAGGGTCTTAGGGCCGGAACCTAAGCCTTGAAAATATTGTAAAAGTAAATCGGTGTCACTTGACACTATCGATACGATTCTATTTATCAGGTTACATCCTCTCGAAAGAAGAGATTACGGCGTCGTAGCAAGTGGAGCTGACCGATGGATTTCGATTTTGATCTGGTTTGGAGCGATCCAGCCCAGTCGCTAAGCAGGCAGCAAAGCTTTAGTATCGATTTTATCGAGCCTCCTGAATCTTTGGCGCAGCATATCACGGCATTTTTCATATTCCGTTCCGATTCTGAAATCATACGCGACGTACAACCCGCCAATACCGGCCATTTGATGGTGTTTTTGTCCGGACACGGAGAAGCACGCTTTTTTGACGGCAGGGCACAGCGCAACCAGCCCGTATCGTTAATCGGCCCCACCAACGCAGCGATGCCGTATGTTGTGAAAGGGCCCTTTGTGTGTTTTGGCTGCGGCTTTACACCCATTGGCTGGCGCGCACTCACCGGGATGAGCGCCGCCGATAGCTGCGACCGTTTTATCGATAGCGATGCAATATTGGGGGCGGACAATGCGGCATATTTCGAGGAACTTTTAACGATTGAAAACACGGCGACCGGGGCCCAGCGGCATCAAATGATGGCCGATACCACCGAACGGTTTTTCCTGCCCTTGTTAAAAGCTGTGCCTGAAAAACACCGGCAGATTATTGCGGCCACTACGCGCTGGATCGACAATTCATTAACCCCTGATATCGAACAATTATATGTCGGATTGCCCGTTGCCAAGCGGCAGGCGCAGCGTGTTATCGGGGATTATTTCGGTTGCGCCCCCAAACAGTTGATGCGCAAATATCGCGCTGTGCGCGCTGCAATGCTGTTGAACGATCCGGCCTGCAGCGATGACAGTATCGACGCGGTACAGGACCTGTTTTATGACCAATCGCATATGATCCGGGAAATCCGGCACTTTGCCGGGCGCACGCCAGCGCGGCTTTCGGGACAAGCCGAAAGTTTGCTGAGCATGTGGCTGGATAAGGACAATATCCGCGAATTGCGCCAATAAAGGTTTCTTATCGCTACCCAATGCATTTATTATGTGCAATTATTGAACGTATTGAGCGGCATCTGCGACTGTAATAACAGACGCGTTCAATACGGGATTTAGGGAATCATGGTGCATATATGAAGTTCGAGAATTTTTGGACCGATGAAACGCTCGCGCTTAGCCATGCGCACGAATTCGATGTCCAATATTTTTTGCCGCCTGCCGAACTCGCGCCTTATATCAATATATTCTATGTATTCCGCAGCGAATCCCACCTGATCCGTGACGTCCAGCCTGCGTCCGCCGGCCATGTTATGTATTTTCTAAAAGGGCATGGGGAAGCGCGATTTGTGGACGGCGTCATTCAGCAAAGCCACAAAATTTCGCTGATCGGTCCATCCACATCGGCGATGCAATATATTGTAAAAGGGCCGTTTCATTGCATCGGTTTCACCTTTAACCCCGCCGGATACAGCGCGTTGACAGGACACAAGGCCACGAAAGGCCTGAACAAATTGCTGGATGCGACATGGATATTGGGCGATACATTTGCCGATGCTTTTTTGCCAATATCGGCCTTGAATGCAGACACGGAAAATCCGCTGCGCAACCGCCATATGGTTGATCGTCTGGCTGAATTTCTGTGTGGTAGATTTCACCCGCTAAAGCCCGTGCCGAGCGCCGCAATTGCTATGCTGTTTAACGCGCTTGACGACAAACTGGATATTGATCTCGACGCGTTTTACGAAACTTTGCCTGTTGCGCCGCGCCAGATGCAGCGTTTTTGCAAGGACTTTCTGGGCAGTCCGCCCAAATATCTGGTGCGCAAATTTCGCGCCATACGCGCCGCAATGCTGCTGAGTGATCCGGATTGCACCCAGGAAACCCGCGATCATGTGCAAAATCATTTTTACGACCAATCGCACATGATCCGGGAAATCAGCCTGTTCAACGGCCGGACACCCAAATACCTGACAGGCGATACCGCGCCGCTTTTGCAAATGTGGTTTGATTCTGCCAAGCAGACCGCGATAGGCGGCATATATTCGAAAGCATCAAAGCTTGCCAAACCCGAAAGGGCTTGATTTTTGTTGGCGCAGCGCCCATTTCACTAATCAGAGTAAATTTGTCTGATTCAGATTCGGACCTTGGAGTTTATACCCGTGCGTCTGTCCAATATGGCCGATTATGCAGTTGTCACCATGAGCGCGGCGTCGCGTCATTGCGGAACCGCGCGCGTGTCGGCCACCGATTTGGCCAATGAAACGGGTATCGCCCTGCCCACCACGCAAAAATTGGTCAGCATTTTAAGCAAAGCCGGATTGTTGCGTTCCGCGCGCGGCAGCGGCGGCGGTATATCGCTGGCGCGTCCGGCTGCGGCGATCAGTCTGGCCGATATTATCGAGGCGGTGGAAGGACCGATAGCCATGACATCATGTGTCGACACCGGAAGCCACAGCTGCGCGATGGAGGGCAGTTGCCGCGTCCAACCGCACTGGGCAGTCGTAAACAACACTGTGCGCAGCGCACTTGCCGGGGTGAGTTTGACATCGCTAACGGGGGCGCGGGTATGACCGATACTATATTAAAAGATACGCATGTTAAAGATCAGGCCGCGCATGATGCCGCAGCCAGTGTTGCCGATTACGAACATGGCTGGTCATCGGACATCGAAACCGAATTCGCGCCCAAGGGCCTGACCGAAGATACCGTCCGCTTTATCAGCGCGAAAAAGGACGAGCCGCAGTGGATGCTCGACTGGCGGTTAAAGGCGTTTGCGATGTGGCAGACGATGACGCCGCCGGATTGGGCCAAGCTGAATGTGCCGCCAATTGATTATCAGGACGCCTATTATTACGCCGCGCCCAAGGTCAAGCCCAAGCTCGGCTCGCTGGACGAGGTCGATCCCGAAATCCTGCGCGTATACGAAAAACTGGGTATTCCCATCGCCGAACAGAAATTGCTCGCAGGCGTTGAAGGCGGTGAAAGCGGCGGATTGCCAGCGCGCCGCGTTGCCGTGGACGCGGTGTTTGACAGCGTCAGCGTTGCCACCACCTTCCGCGCCGAACTGGAAAAAGCAGGCGTTATCTTCCGCAGTATATCGGAGGCAATCCGCGAGTATCCCGAGTTGGTGAAAAAATATCTCGGCAAGATCATTCCGATGCATGACAATTATTTTGCCACATTGAACTGCGCGGTGTTTTCCGACGGGACGTTCGTGTACATTCCCGAAGGCGTGCGTTGCCCGATGGAACTGTCCACTTACTTCCGCATCAATGCAGAGAATACCGGGCAGTTTGAGCGCACCTTGATTATCGCCGATAAGGGCAGTTACGTGTCCTATCTCGAAGGCTGCACCGCGCCGATGCGCGACGAAAACCAACTGCACGCCGCATGCGTCGAACTGGTCGCGTTGGACGATGCCGAGATCAAATATTCGACCGTGCAGAACTGGTATCCCGGCGATGCAGAGGGCAAAGGCGGCATCTATAATTTCGTCACCAAGCGCGCTTTGTGTCAGGGACGCAACAGCAAGGTGAGCTGGACGCAGGTCGAAACCGGCAGCGCGGTGACATGGAAATATCCAAGCTGCGTGCTCAACGGCGAGAATAGCGTCGGCGAATTTTACTCGGTTGCGGTGACTAATAATTACCAGCAGGCCGACACTGGCACCAAGATGATTCACAATGGCAAGGGCAGCCGCTCGACCATCGTGTCGAAGGGCATCAGCGCGGGGCACAGCAATAACACCTATCGCGGCCTCGTCCGCGTCGCACCGAATGCCGAGGGCGTGCGCAATTTCACCCAGTGCGATTCGCTATTGCTCGGCTCGCTCAGCGGCGCGCACACCGTCCCCTATATCGAAGTCCGCAACCCCAGCGCGCAGATCGAACATGAGGCAACGACGAGCAAGATTTCCGACGACCAGATGTTCTACGCAATGCAACGCGGCCTGAACGCCGAGGAAGCCGTGGCGCTGATCGTCAACGGCTTTGCCAAGGAAGTGCTGCAGCAACTGCCGATGGAATTTGCGGTCGAGGCGCAGAAGTTGCTGGGGATTAGTTTGGAAGGGAGTGTGGGGTGAATAAATCCGACGCCCACGAAGCAATGAAAGTGCAGGTCCGTGCTGAAGGACGTGGATATATCATTGATGCGCATACACACACAGTGCGGCATCGCTTTGAACTGGAGGCTAGTCAGGCAGCGGGTTGCTTTTACTGTTGCGAAATTTTCTCACCGGCAGAGATAGAGGATTGGGTCGACGATAATGATTGTGCCCTTTGTCCTCACTGCGGCATCGACTCTGTAATTGGCGAAGCTTCTGGCTTTCCAGCAGCAGATAAGAAATTCCTCAAAGAAATGAATGAGTTCTGGTTCTGATGCTCCAAATAACTAACCTCCACGCCAAAGTTGGCGCACACCCACCCCTAGCCCCTCCCGCATGCGGTAGGGGGATGTTTGGTGAGCGTCTTCCTGCAGGTGAGCGGGGGATTGATAGGGCGGTGCTTGAGCTCCCCTCCCGCTTGCGGGAGGGGTTGGGGGTGGGCCTGTGACCGGCGAATTCAAACCGCGTGATACAACACGCGCCAAGGAACTACGCAATCAGGCAAGTCCGGCTGAACGCAGTCTGTGGACCATATTGAGCGGACGAAAGCTGGCGGGTTACAAATTTAGCCGCCAAATGCCGGTTGGTCCTTATTTCGCTGATTTCCTGTGCCGAGAGGCAAAACTGATCGTTGAACTGGACGGCTATTCGCATGACACGCGCATAGAGCATGATCGTCGGCGTGATGCATTTCTAAAAGCTAAAGGTTATCATGTGATGCGTTTTGCGAATGGCGACGTGACAAGTAATCTTGATGGCATCGCCCAGACCATTTCGTTGGCACTTGCCGACGCAGGCCCACCCCCAGCCCCTCCCGCAAGCGGTAGGGGAGCAGAAATGATGATAACTACATGCTCCAAATAACTAACCTCCACGCCAATGTCGGCGACAAGCCTATCCTCAAGGGCCTCACGCTCTCGCTGGGTGCGGGCGAAATTCACGCGATTATGGGGCCGAATGGGGCTGGGAAATCGACGTTGGGTTATGTCTTGTCGGGACGGCCTGGGTATGAGGTGACGGGGGGGAGCGTCACTTTCAATCCTCCCCTCCCGCGTGCGGGAGGGGCCGGGGGTGGGCCTTTTGACGCTAGCGAGCTGGGCCACTCCCCACCCCTAACCCCTCCCGCAAGCGGGAGGGGAATTGATTTGCTTGCGCTCGAACCGCACGAGCGCGCCGCCGCTGGTCTGTTCTTGGGCTTTCAATATCCGGTCGAAATTCCCGGCGTGTCGAACGTGCAGTTCCTGCGCGAGGCGCTGAATGCGCAGCGCAAGCATCGCGGGGAGGCTCCACTATCCGGCGGTGAATTCCTAAAGGTTGCGCGCGAACAGGCGGGTGCGCTTGGCATGGATATGGACATGCTCAAGCGCCCAGTGAACGTCGGCTTTTCGGGCGGCGAGAAGAAGCGCAACGAGATGGTGCAGATGGGCATCATCGACCCTGCGCTCGCGATCCTGGACGAGACCGACAGCGGCCTCGACATTGACGCGTTGCGGATTGTGGGCGACGGCATCAACCGGATCATGCGGAAACCGGACAAGGCGGTGCTGCTGATTACGCATTATCAGCGGCTGCTCGATTATGTGAAGCCCGATTTCGTCCATGTCTTGGCCGATGGCCGCATTACGCGCACGGGCGGCGCGGAACTCGCGCTGGAACTGGAGCGTGATGGTTACAAGGAACTGGCGGCATGAGCGCCGCAGGCATTTCTCTTTTTCTTCTTCGTGTCTTCGTGCCTTCGTGTGAGATAATTTTGTTTCACACGAAGACACGAAGAACCTAGGAAGACCCAATGACGGTTGCTCATCCCACGCGCCATGATGAGGCATGGCGATATAGCGATATTGATGCGCTGGCGCGCGTTTGGCCTTTGCCTGCGGCGGAGTGTGTACTTGTGCCTGCGGATGGAGACTTCGTGCGGACGATACTTCAGGACGGCGGCTCCATCCACCAACTCGACATCGCCATTGGCAAAAATGCGATTGCTGCGATCCATGTGCTCAACATTGGCGGCGATTATGGACGGGTTGAACTCAACGTCACTTTGCACGAAGGCGCCGATTTCAAATTGGGCGCGGTGCAAATTGGTGGCGATTCGCAGACGTTGGAAATCGTAACAACCGTCACCCATGCCGAACCCGGCGCAACGTCGTCGCAGATTGTGCGTTCGGTGTTGGCGGGCACAGCGACCGGAACCTATCTCGGCAAAGTCGCCGTCGCGCGCGATGCGCAGCTGACCGACTCTGTGCAGTCGGTAAAGGCGATGCTGCTTGATCGCAGCGCGACCGCCAATGCCAAGCCTGAGCTGGAAATCTACGCCGACGACGTCAAGTGCGCGCATGGCTGCGCAATTGGAGAGCTCGATCCGGCAGCGCTATTCTATTTGCAAGCGCGCGGTATTGCGCCTGCGGATGCGAAAAAACTGATGCTGCAGGCGTTCATCGCCAGCGTGTTTGAAGGCGCGCCGGATGAGGATATGTTGACCGAAGCAGCGCTGGCGAAATTGGGGGATTTGGTGTGAACAGGAAAGCGGAATTCCTCCTCGGAACGGGGAGGGGGACCAGCGTAGCTGGTGGAGGGGCACTGGCCTATTCTCCTGCCTCAGCTTTGCATTCTACTGACCTGCCCCTCCACCATCCTGCGGCCTCGCAGGAACCCGCCCCGCGCGTTCCTCAAACGCTCGCTCCCCCTCCCCGTTTCGGGGAGGAATTACGCAAAGACTTCCCCGGCCTTGCCAATAACTGGCATTATCTCGACACCGGGGCAACCGCACAGAAACCGCAGGCCGTGATCGATGCGATGTCCCGCGCCATGGGGGCGGATTATGCCACCGTCCACCGCGGCGTATATAAACGCTCCGCCGATATGACATTGGCGTTTGAGGCGGCGCGGCAGCGGGTGGCGGCGTTCATTGGCTCAGCGAACGAAAACGAGATTGTGTTCACCAAAGGCGCAACCGAGGCGATCAATCTGGTCGCGAGCAGCTGGGGCGATACCAATCTGAAAGCTGGCGACCGGATCATGCTGAGCCAGTTGGAGCATCATAGCAATATCGTGCCCTGGCAGATGCTGGCGGCGCGGGTGGGCGCGTTTATTGATGTCTGCCCACTTACCAGCGATGGCTTGATTGATCTCGACTGGTTGGAAGCCAACTTAACCGAGCAGCATAAAATGGTCGCGCTGGCGCATGTGTCGAACGTGCTGGGATCGGTATTGGGCGCAAAGCGTGCAGCAAAGGCATCGCATAAAGTCGGCGC
>JANOKA010000194.1:0-5751 GCA_031418995.1 Sphingomonadales bacterium
AAAAAAGGGGCAGCCCGAAAGCCGCCCCTTTTCCAATATCAATTGTCGTTACCAGTTAGTTGGCGGGGCGTGATGCCTTGCCAAATACGCGGTATTGTTCGTTGCCGACAAAGCCGAATTTTGTAATGCCGCTGCCTTTCACCTTTGCCAAAGCGCGGTCTACGGTATCGTAAACGGCGTTGGGCGCAGGTTGAAATTGCAATTCAGGCTCCGGATTCATGGCCTTGGTCTGCAACAAGAACTGCTCCATTTGATCGAGTGTTACGGGCGTACCGTTCCACTGGATTTCATTGGTGGGCAATATGATGATCTTGTTAATAACCGGATCCGGCAAATCAGTTGGCGGTGGATTTGGATCATTCACCGGCAAATCGATTGTCACCGAGTTGGTGATCGGCGGGATGGTGATGATAAACATGATAAGCAAAACGAGCAAAACGTCGATCAACGGCGTCGTGTTCATTTCCATCATCGGCGAGCCATCATCTGAACCTGCACTCATTGACATATTATATACTCCTCAATCAGTGGGTTAAAATGAGACCGAAAGGTCGATGGGTGACGAAATGAAACCTACCTTTGAAAAACCAGCAAGTTGCATCGAATATACCGCTCCGCCAATGCACCGCCAGGGTGTATTAATGTCGCCGCGAACATGTGCCTCTGGCAAATCTTCAATCGTAACATCGCCTGCATCAATGGCGGCTTGTCCGCCCAATGCCTCGACCTGCGCCTTCAAATGGACCACAGCCTTGTCAACCAGTTCGGTTGAATCCAGTGGCGTTACATTCCAGTATGTCCGGCACTCTCCGCCCGAATACGCACCAGCATAAGCCGGATCGCCGGGATCACGTCCCGCCGGATCGGTTGTTGTTACTGCAAGCAGCACGTTTTCTTTCTTCGCCGAAACCGGATCAAAAGGTACAACTGGCAATTCCAATTTCACCGTCTGGATAACAACCGGAATCGCGATAAGGAAGATGATAAGCAAAACAAGCATAACATCCACGAGGGGCGTTGTGTTGATGTCGGCCATCGGGCCGCCATGATCGCCTCCTGCACTCATTCCCATAGCTAATCCTCTCTAAATTATATTGGGTTCTTATTGGTCCTGCGCGCCAATCTTTCAAAAGCGCGAGGGCCGGGTGGGCTGCGTTGCCGCAGCCCTGTACCCAATTATTTCTTTACAGCGGCAGCAGCAGCAGGCGCAGCGGCAGTTGCCGGCTTAACCTTACCGCCCGATGTGATGTAGCCAAGCACGTCGTTCGAAAACGCTTGCAAGTTACGTGTAATCGTTTGGTTACGCGATTGCAGCCAGTTATAGGCAAACACCGCAGGAACCGCAACGAACAGGCCGATAGCTGTCATAATCAACGCTTCACCAACCGGACCCGCAACGGCGTCAATCGATGCCTGACCGGCAATACCGATTTTAATCAACGCACCGTAAATACCGATAACCGTTCCAAGCAGTCCAACGAAAGGCGCAGTCGCACCAACCGTTGCGAGAAACGAAAGACCGCCATTCAGCTTGTTCACGATCGCTTCTTCTGAACGTGTCATCGCGCCGTGCAACCAATCATGCGCTTCGACCGGATCCGTCAGCAAGCCATGTTGTTTTTGTGCCGATACGCCGTCATCGACCAATTGGCGATATGCGCTGTTTTTGTCGAGCTTCGCTGCGCCTTCTTCTAGGCTGTTTGCACGCCAAAAATTTGTGCGTACTTGATTATACTGCTTCATCACCTTGCTTTGCTCAAGCAATTTGGTGAACAAAACGTAGAATGAACCGACTGACATCACAACCAGTGTCAAGAAAATTGCCCATGTTACAACGCCGCCTTCTTCCAGCATTTCTTTTGGACCAAAGGCATTTTTAGTAGGCGCCGCAGCGACTGTTAATAGGTAATAAAACGACATGATACTTTCCTCTCAGAAAAATTATTATTCAAATTTATTGGCTTGGCTTGGGCCCGACAGGGTTCGCCAAGACAGAGTTTTTATTCTTTTGGAATTTCCCAACGAATGCGCCCTGTATAGGACCCCTCGACCGGATTACCGTTGCTTACCGCCGGCGTGAACCGGGCGCGCCTCGACACGTTCTTGCACGTTGCATCATCAAGGTCAGAATGACCGCTTGATGATGTGACCGAACAACCTGTTACCCGGCCATCGGTTCCGACCGTTACGCGGAAACCCGTGGTGCCTTCGCGTTCCTGGCTGAGTGCGCGCGACGGATAATCGTTCGTCGTGGCCCAGCTGCCGGGATTGCCCTTTGGCTTTGCAGCAGCCGTTGGCCCTGCAGGGGGTGGCGGGGGTGGCGGAGGCGCAGCCGGTGCCGGAGGAGCCGCACGCGGTGTCACCGGAATCGATGGCGGCGGCGTGCTTACCGTGGACATTGTCGGCGGCGGTGAAACCGTACGCACAATCGGCGGCGGTGACACAACCGGCGGAACAACTTGCACTTCCTCTGGTGGTGGTGGTTCTTCCTCGGGTGGCTTCTCCTCTTCAACGTCAACGACGTTGAGCCTTTCTTTTACTTTGTTCACGGCCTCAAACGCGAGACCCGTCACCAAAGCGTAACCCAGAAAGGCGTGGAGTAGCAGTACGACTACAATCGCAATTAAGCGATTGGAACTCATTCCTTGTTGGTCAGCATATGCCATGCGGAAACGACTCTCCTAACTTCCGATGTTAATACTAAAGAGAAGAATTGGCTTTACGCCCATATTCAAACTCCCCAGCAGATCGAGCCTCTAATTCTCGATTCCCCATAAGCCTTAGCGGCGCAAAAACATGCAGGCAATCCGGTTTCTGCGATTCATGAACAATTCATGTAACAATCTATCATATACAGATGCGTTGTCGTAATACTATGCTTTGGCGCGATGACAGGATGATAATGATGAGCAATAACCGCCTTATAAAATATTTGGCAACAGCGGCTTTTTTGGCCCAATCTGGTGCATTAGCGGCGCAGCAACCCGCGCAGTTTCCCCTATCCGAATATGCAATTGACAGCGTCGGCGCGGCCTATTCCGACATTGCCGATCTGGTGGTGATTGCTCCGATGATCGTCGATGCAAAGATAAACAAAGTTACAAAAATTTCTGCCCAGCAAGCCGCCGGCGTTCCGCAAAACCGGCAAAGATTGCTTGTCGAAGCAGACGTGATCGCCCTGATTCGCGGACAGAATGGCGTTACGGCAAAGGTACGTTTTATCATTGATGTGGCCAAAGACACACGCGGGAAAATCCCGAAACTGAAAAAGCAGCGTGTGTTCATTATGGCCGATACCGTCAAGGGACGCCCCGGCCAATTACAGCTGGTTCGTCCTGATGCGCTGGTCAAATATAGCGTGGAAAACGACAATATGGTGCGCGCCATTACACGCGAAGCCGTGCTGCTGGATGCGCCGCAAAAGATTAGCGCAATTGCCAGCGCGTTTCACAGCGCGGGCACCGTCATCGGTGAAGGCGAAACGCAGATATTCCTGACCACCGACAACCGCCAGCCTGTGTCCATTACGGTTGTCAGCCGTCCGGGCATGCCAAAACAATGGAGCGTATCGACCAGTGAACTGATCGAAGAAACCACACAAACCCCGCGCCGTTTCACATTGCTATGGTACCGGCTGGCATGCGGATTGCCCAAGGCGTTGCCCGCCGAACTGGTGCAATCAGGCGACGGCGAAAATGCAGCGCGGGCGCAGGCCGATTATAAATTTGTCGCCGACGCGCTGGGCCCGTGCGGCCGGAAACGCGCTGTATCAATACGCTGATATCCCGCGATCATCCCCGCGATGCCATCTTGCAAAGACATGCCGCTAAAGATAACGCCCTAATATAACATCACTATACGGCGACAATATATGCTGATCGGGATTGATCTGGGGACCACAAACAGCGCGGCGGCTTATTGGCGCGATGGTGAAGCCAAACTGATCCCCAACGCTCTGGGTGATGTATTGACGCCGTCCGCTGTAAGTTTCACCGATAACGGCGAATTATTGGTCGGCATGGCCGCGCGGGAAAGGCAGGTAACCCACCCGCATCTGTCGGCTACAGCATTCAAACGCATCATTGGAACACGCAAAACGTGCAAGCTGGGCAAACAAACATTTACGCCCGAAGAATTGTCGTCATTTGTGCTGGCACAGCTGAAAGCCGATGCCGAAGCTGCGTTGGGCGAGCCTGTAACCGGCGCGATAATCACGGTGCCGGCCTATTTCAACGATCGTCAGCGCAAGGCCACCCGCGCCGCCGGACAGCTTGCCGGATTAAAGGTCGAGCGGCTGATTAACGAGCCAACCGCCGCAGCATTGGCGCATGGCATCCACGAACTGGATGATGAAGAACCCTTTTTGATATTCGACCTTGGCGGCGGGACATTTGATGTATCGCTGGTCGAAATGTTCGACGGTATTATCGAGGTGCGCGCGTCCGCAGGCGACAACCGGCTGGGCGGGGAAGATTTCAACAACGCACTGGCGACGCTCGCCAAAAGCAAAATTGATCCCTGGTCGAACATCAAGGATGCGGGAAAAGATCCATTCAAAGAACTGGTCCGTGCCACCGCCGAGCGCACCCGCAGATCGCTGAGCGATGCGGACGAAGCCGAATTTTCGCTGGTCTGGAACGGCGAAACATATGGCGCAATGATTTCCGCCGCCGATTTTGAGGCCGAGACAAAGCCGTTGATTGACCGTTTGCGCGAACCCGTTTTGCGGTCATTACGCGACAGCGGATTGAAACCGGAAAGTCTGGGCAAGATCATCTTGGTCGGCGGCGCGACGCGGATGCCGATTGTGCGCCGCGCCGTCGCCCGTATGTTTGGCCGCTTTCCCGATACCAGCCTTGATCCCGATCAGAGCGTGGCGCTGGGTGCAGCGATCCAAGCCGGCCTGCAAAGCCGCGATGCCGCGCTGAAAGAAGTGCGCCTAACCGATGTGTGCCCGTTTACTCTGGGCATTGAATCGTCCGAAGAAGGCGCAAAGGGCCGGATCGAGGTGGGCCTGTTCGCGCCGATTATCGAACGCAACACCGCGATCCCCGCCAGCCGTGTGCAAAATTTCGCCCCGATGCGCGATAACCAGCGGCAAGTGGAGATCAAGGTCTATCAAGGCGAATCGCGCCGCGTGGAAAGCAATGTATTCCTGCAAAGCATCACCGTGCCATTGCCGCCGGGCAAACGCGGCGAAGTCGGCTTTGATGTCCGCTTCAGTTATGATGTCAGCGGTTTGCTGGAGGTAGATGTTGAAGTGAACCAGACGGGCGCGAAACATCAATTGCTGATCCGCGACGGCGATGACGGGATGGACGATGCCGAACTGGAAAAACGCCGTAAGGAATTGGCCAAACTGAAACTGCATCCGCGTGAAGAGTCGGAAAATGCCGCCGTCATGGCACGCGCCGAACGTTGTTATGAAGGATTAATCGGCGAGGCGCGGCAATATCTGGGCGGGCAAATCAGTCAGTATTCGACGTTGCTGGAGGGACAAGATCCCCGCGAAATCGCCGAAGCTCGCGCCGAAATGGAAAAGACGTTGGCTGAATTTGACGGTGAGCGGATCCTTTAGCGACCGATGGTTTTACAACCCAAAATTTCGTCATTGCGAGCGAAGCGCGGCAATCCAGAATTGTCATATGCTGCTCTGGATTGCCGCGCTTCGCTCGCAATGACGGCGCAATTTAATGCAATCCTGCAACATGACTATCTGCATTAATGACCCGATACTGGCCCTGGACCGAT
>JANOKA010000195.1:0-2610 GCA_031418995.1 Sphingomonadales bacterium
TCTGTTCCTGCCCACCGCGATTGCGGCATGGGGATTTACCCATGCGCACCCAAGATTTCAGGCCAGCCTTGATAGTTGGTCGATAGCAATTGCGGGTTTCCGCCGCTGGAAATTGCACGCGGGGATTTTGGCAGCGTCGGCATTGCTGTTGACCTTGATCCTTACGCAACCCGCCTCGCCTGATCCAGATGCCCTGTTTACGGTATCACCGTCCTATACTGCGGCGGCGATAGTGCTTGTGTTGCTACACGATGCGATCACAGGCCGATATGTTGCCGTGGCTGGCATGCAATTCTACCTTTTGCGCGTAATCGCTGGATTCGCATTATTATTCTTTCCTGTGATAGCGCTGTTGGCGCTCATCATCCTGCGGACATCTGGCATCTTATATGTCGCATACCGCGATGCCAAAACGGCGCGGGAACACGGGGCACAGTGGAACGACCGCGGCGACGGATTTGATGGCAGCGGCGGCGGGTTCAGCTGGGGATGGATCGGCGGTGCAATCTTGGTGTTCACTATTATCCGGATCGCCGTGCAGGCGGGTTAAGGCCAGTTGCACAAGATACTATGCTTGGTTAGGGCAGACACAATCCCCTTCTGCCGGAGCCAATATGACCGTCACCATCACCCAAGCCGACTTGATCGAAAGCGCTGCCGACGCGTTACAATTTATCAGCTACTATCATCCGGTGGAATATATCCGCGCGCTGGGCGATGCGTATGAAGCCGAACAAGGCCCCGCCGCCAAGGATGCCATTGCGCAAATCCTGACCAACAGCCGGATGTGCGCAGAGGGCCACCGCCCGATTTGTCAGGACACCGGTATCGTCAACGTCTTCATCAAATGGGGCATGGATTGCCGGTTGGATGATACATCCAAATCCCTGCAAGAAGTGGTCGATGAGGGCGTTCGCCGTGCGTATCTGCACCCCGAAAACAAACTGCGCGCATCGGTGCTAGCCGACCCCGCATTCACGCGGCGCAATACCAAGGATAACACGCCGTGCGTGCTGCATGTGGAAATGGTGGCGGGCGCGAAGGTGTCGGTTGATGTCGCGGCAAAGGGCGGCGGGTCAGAGAATAAATCCAAGTTCAAGATGATGAATCCATCCGACAATATCGCAGATTGGGTGGTGGAAATGCTGCCACAAATGGGCGCAGGTTGGTGCCCGCCCGGTATGCTGGGCATTGGCATTGGCGGCACGGCGGAGCATTGCGTGCTGCTGGCGAAAAAGGCGTTGATGGAACCAATTGATATGGGGCCGCTGAAAGCACGCGGCGCAAAAACCGATATAGAGGCGCTACGCATCGAGATTTTCGACCGCGTCAACGCGCTGGGCATCGGCGCGCAGGGCTTGGGCGGGTTATCCACGATCCTTGACGTTAAGATCATGGATGCGCCGTGTCATGCCGCCGGAAAACCCGTGGCAATGATCCCCAATTGCGCAGCAACGCGCCACGCGCATTTTACCTTGGACGGCAGTGGCCCCGCATTTTTGGAAGCGCCCAAATTGTCCGAATGGCCCGATGTCAACTGGACCCCGGACAAGGCCGCGATCCGCGTTGATCTGGATACTCTAACGCCCGAAGTTGTGGCTGGATGGAAAGCCGGCGACCGCTTGCTGCTGAATGGCAAAATGCTCACAGGCCGCGACGCCGCGCACAAACGCATCGCCGATATGCTGGCCAAGGGCGAGGAATTGCCCGTCAGCTTCAAGGGCCGGATGATCTATTATGTCGGCCCCGTCGATCCCGTCGGCGAAGAAATCGTCGGCCCCGCTGGCCCCACCACCGCCACGCGCATGGATGGCTTTATGGACATGATGCTGGAACAAGGCTTGCTGGGATGCGTCGGCAAAGCAGAACGCGACGCAGCGGCAACCAAGGCAATCGCCAAACACAAAAGCGCATACCTCATGGCGGTCGGCGGAGCAGCCTATCTGGTGGCCCGCGCGATCAAGGGCAGCAAGGTCGTCGGCTTTGCCGACCTGGGCATGGAGGCGATCTACGAATTTGAGGTGAGCGATTTCCCGGTAACCGTGGCGGTGGATAGCGGCGGCGAAAATGTGCACGTTAGCGCACCGGCACTGTGGCAGAAACGCATTAAGGATGAGGGGTTGTTGGCGGGGTAATAAATTTTCAATTTTGAGCGCCAAAGGTTACACGAATAGAGAATGTGTTTTCTAAGGAAAACATCATGTTAAATGGCCATTATTCCAAGAAAGACTGGTTGCGAAACCATCCGCCTGAAGGTGAAGAAACTCAATGGATCAAACAGCAGAGCCAAAATAATCGGCGAGCAAAGTTTCGTTCGCGGCGACGAAAGGATTGACGATACGCATGCCATCAACCTCCAGCCCATCATGCATGTCCTCGGACAACAATATCGATGCACCATTTCGCATCGCTACTATGATAATCAGAGCATCGAAATATGATAGCTTGCTTTGTTCAGACAGCAAAGCAGCATCAATCACATCTTGCGCCTTTGTTTGCGGGCATTCGAAAACTTCGAGATAATCCTGCACCTGACCAATGGCATCCAAAGGTGCAATTGCCAGTTTGCGTTTGCAGACATTCATAAATTCGCAGAGCACTTGTAATGGT
>JANOKA010000196.1:0-1640 GCA_031418995.1 Sphingomonadales bacterium
AGCATATCTGCACTGGCCGAATATAATCACGTACGTTAAAGGCAGTATATGGGGCAATCATCTGAAACCGCGATGAAAAATCTTGCCAGCTCGCTGTTATGTTTGGCGGTGCTTTCTGCGTGCGGGAATGAAGAAAGCGGGACAGTCCGTTATGACAGCGAAGATCGCGGCCTGACCATGCCTGAACCGGAAAAAGCCACACGCGAGAAATGTTTCGGCATCGCGGTGGCGCAATATAATGACTGTGCGGCGGGTCCCGGTACAAATTGCGCGGGGACAGCTGACAAGAATTATATGCCCGACCGTTGGAAATACGTACCTGCCGATGAATGCGAAGAACAAAGCGGCACGCTGATTCCCGCCGAAAAACCTTACACCAGCGAGAAATAAAAAACGGTCCGAACCATAGGCGACGTTGATATTCAAAGCGGAGCATTCATAATCACACAGGCTTCGTCATTCCCGCGAAGGCGGGAATCCATCACCCAAGCGAGAATTTTACGGCAATCCAGTTTGATTTTGATGCGTCAGGTGATGGATTCCCGCCTTCGCGGGAATGACGAAGTATATGTTTAGAGGTAATTTATAATCTGAATGTCAACATGGCTTACACCAGCGAGAAATAAAAAAAAGGCCCGAACCTTTTGGGTCCGGGCCTAAAGTTGGTTGTTCGCGGGAGGAACAAGTTGCGGCGGCGGGGTTAAGAAGGAGGAGAGAGCCCCGCCGTCAAGCTGTTTTGGGTAGCGGCCAATTTCGCTGGCCACATTCCCGTTAGTTCTTAATAATTATAGGCGCGCTCTCCATGTTCGGCGAGGTCAAGTCCTTCGCGTTCTGCGTCTTCGGCCGGGCGCAGTCCGATGGTCTTGCTCAAGCCGTAGAAGAGGACTGCTGAAACCGTGCCAGAGATGGCGACCGTGGCCAGCACCGCTTTCAATTGCGTAATCATCTGCGCGCTAATGCTATATGCTTCGGCGGTTACAGCAACGGCAGGGAATACGGTGTAATCGAAATATCCTTGTCCGCCGAGCGCGGGTGCTGCGACCACTGCAGTGGCCAGTGCGCCGACGATACCGCCGATGCCATGGATGCCGAATACGTCGAGCGTATCATCATATTTCAGCTTGTTTTTGACGATGGCGACAAAGACATAGCAGATGGGTGATACGATCAGGCCAAGCAGGATCGCGGTGCCAGGATGGGCAAAACCCGAAGCCGGAGTGATCGCTACAAGGCCCGCAACTGCGCCTGATACCGCGCCCAACAACGATGGCTTGCCGTGGCGGATTTGCTCCACGATGGTCCAGCTGACGGCGGCTGCTGCGGTGGCGACAAAGGTGTTGAGGAAGGCAAGAGCCGCGATGCCGTTCGATTCCAGGTTTGATCCAGCGTTAAATCCGAACCAGCCCACCCACAATAAGGACGCGCCGATCATAGTCATTGTCAGGCTGTGCGGCGGCGTTGCTTCTTTGCCAAAACCGATGCGCTTACCGATGATAAGGCAGCCAACAAGACCCGCGATACCCGCGTTGATGTGCACCACGGTGCCGCCTGCGAAATCCAGTGCGCCCATACCCCAGAAATAACCTGCATCTTGCGAAATTATGGTTCCATCTGCAGCTTTTTGCACGGTATCAGCCAAG
>JANOKA010000197.1:0-3431 GCA_031418995.1 Sphingomonadales bacterium
AATGCGCCCCGCATCGCGGTCGCCATCGATAGCCCCAATCTCGCGCAACTCGCGGGCCAACTCGTTTAATTGGGCCCGTTCATATTCCGGATCGATCACCCGGCGGATTTCAATATTCTGCCCGCGCCGGATCAGCTCCAGTCCCTCACCTGCGCGAATGCCAAATTCCTTTGGCAGTCGCACCGCGACGCTATTTCCGCTTTTGAAAGCGCTGGTTTTGGCAGTTGCATTCATGACCATGTATATACGGGATATACATGGAGATGTCAATAAGTGGGGCAGGGGCGGTTGTTATCCGGCCGCATCTTTCATGCCAATTTTACTGTTGCGGGGCGGGTAAATTACGGGTCAATTTCGCTGCATTATGGGCCAAATATTACCCACCATTATTGCGTGTAAACCATCGTAAAATAAAGCGCTGATAAGTAGACAAAGAAGACACATATAGGAGCAGCCGAAACAACGCAAAACATGGATTTTTTTTGTAGGACTTTTTGGGGCAAATTATCCAACAAAACACCCCCGTTTTCTGCCCAAAACATAGTGCCAGATTGTGTGTAATTTGGGGTGCGATTCATGCCGGGATTTAGATTGTCAAAGAGCCACCCGCGCTCTCTCAAATGATATCCTACATTGCAAGCCTGATAGAAACATTGCGCGCGTAAGGCATGGCCGTAGCCTTTGTCTTTATCGTGCGTGATATGGGTTCACGCAGAGGCGCAGAGGCGCGGAGAAATTGCGGCAGCCCGAAGGGCGATATTGCAAATGCACCGAGGCATAAATTTCGGGAGCAGATAATGCGCAGCATAAAGTCCAGATACCACCCCCCTCCGCGCCTCAGCGCCTCCGCGTGAACAAAATTATTTCACGCAGAGGCCGCAGAGTTCCGCAGAGGCGAAGAGTTTGGATTAGGAGATGTTGGACTTTTCACCTGCCGCTTAGCCAGAGATAGGTTTGCCATCCGCCAACTCCAATGGTGATAGCTGTGCCGACAAGCCCGATAGTTTTTGCCCAGCGGCTCTCAAAAATCCTATCTATTGCAATACCAAAACCACGTGAGGCTACCCTCAGTTTTCCTCTAACCAGTTTTCGAATCGCTGAATGAAGAAACCCAACCTTGGCTAAAGTCGAGTTGTGCATCCTAATGAACTCATTTTTTTGGAATGCTTGAACCTCCTCCTCGCCTGTTAGGAAATGGCGATGTGCGCCCCCATTTAACTCCATCAATGATTTCAGCTTTGGATGAGTTGCATATGATCCTCCATACCTGTCGGCCAGCAGATCATTGAGGTTTAGCCTCCTCTCAACTGGAATGACCGGTGCATCCTTGCCACCTAGAGCTATGTAGCGATGTTCTAGGTGCTCAAAGCCAAAAGTAAGGTTTCGCATGTTCCAGTGGACCCAATATCTGTCCCTTCGATCTCTAACAAAAGCATAGAACTGATTAAGAAGGTCGCGTTCAACATCGTCAAAACGGTTCTTTACATCGTCGCGCGTAATTCCGAGCTCCTCAGCTATGGCATGGGTTGAGAAACTAACAGTCTGCTCAGTCGCATAATGAGTTATCGCAATAGATGTGATACGCGGAGAAAGTGCTTCGTTGTCATCATATAAGCTTTGGCACGAATAATGGATTATATAGAAGTTTTCTGGATGGTTTTTGATTTCTTTTATGAAGTCCCTGCTGTTATTTACACTCATATTATTTCTTCCATAATAGCGACCAACGCGGCATTTGACTGAATTTATAACGTCTGATTAAAACTGTAGTTAAGTCCATCAAAGCCGCCTGATTCAAAACCCGCGCCACTATCCCCGGATCGCGTGTCAGCATTGAAAGCAACACCCTTGCTGGCATCCTTGGTCAGCGGCGGCCTTGTTCCCAGTTTTGTACAGTAGAGGTGGAGACGCCGATTTGGCGTGTGACCTCATCAGGGGTCGTTCCCGATTTCTTTCGGATTGCAGCGACATCGATTACAGGAATATGATGAACGCGCATGCCGGGAACTTGCTCGCCTCGCGCAAATGCCAAGGCTTGGGACAGGCTTGTCATAAGGTCATTAAAGTCCTCGTCTTTCATATCTTACCTCCAAAATCGTCAATCAGCCCATTCGCTACTTCAACCAGTCCCTGACTGTTGCCCCCCACCAACCTATCACGACACAAGCTGGGGAAAACTCAACTTTCCTATATCCGATTGTTTCTATTTGTATAAGTAGAAAGCGCAGCAGGTTTTAATCAATAATGCTGCAGATGGAGGTGATTACTATATTAACTTCAAATGCAATTGGAGTTGCTATGCTCTGCATAGCCTTCTCCGCCTTGGTGATTAAAATCATCGAGGTTTCTCGTAAAAAGTAACGAGTGCGGGAACGGCATAGCAGTGTCGTTCCCAATAACGTGAGCGCAAAGAAAAAGGGGCGCAACCGTAGCAGCGGCGCGCCCCTTGGTGATTCTATATTGCACTTCAAATGCCAGATTGGATTACAATAAAATGCTTATGATTTCAATAAAATTTTGAAGCGCAATCGAGTGAGTGTCAAAACGCTCCCCAACCCTACTCCGCATCCAACCCATATGCCGTGTGCAACACCCGCACCGCCAGTTCCGTCTCGTCCTCATCAATCAACACGGACACCTTAATCTCCGACGTCGAAATCGCCTGAATGTTGATTTTGCGGTCGGCCAAGGCGCTGAACATGGTGCTCGCCACCCCCGCGTGACTTTTCATGCCGACGCCGACGACGCTGATTTTGGCGATTTTGGTGTCGGACAGGATGCGGTTGTAACCGATGGCTTCGCGGCGGTTTTCCAATATGTCGGTGCACCGGACCAGATCGGCCATGGGGCAGGTGAACGTAACATCTGTCTCCCCCTTGTCGCGGCCGACATTCTGGATAATCATGTCGACGTTGATGTTCGCCTCGGCCAGCGGCGAAAATATGTTAGCGACCGCGCCGGGCCGGTCGGGCACGCGGGTCAGGATGATTTTAGCCTCGTTCTTGTCGTGCGCGATGCCCGTTATGACTTGCCGTTCCACGTCCATATTCTCCAATTCTTCGTCGCTTACTATCAAGGTGCCGGGGATGCTGTTGGCGCTGGGCGCGGCCTCATCGGTGAAGGATGACAGCACCTGTACCCGTACATTTTCTTTCATGGCCAGACCGACAGAGCGCGTTTGCAGCACCTTTGCGCCGACGCTGGCCAGCTCCAGCATTTCTTCATACGTGACAGCTTTTAACTTGCGCGCGCGCGCCACGATGCGCGGGTCGGTGGTGTATACGCCGTCGACGTCGGTATAGATATCGCAGCGGTCGGCCTTTACCGCCGCCGCAATCGCCACCGCCGATGTGTCCGATCCGCCGCGGCCCAATGTGGTGATACGGTTATCGTCGGTTAATCCCTGAAAGCCCGGGATAATCGCAATCTCG
>JANOKA010000198.1:0-4676 GCA_031418995.1 Sphingomonadales bacterium
GCCTCAAATTCGGCAATGGCGCCGCGCGAAAGCAGCCCCGCTTGTTCGGTCCACAAGTCACGCTCTATGCGGCCTTTGAATGCGCCCAGATGTTCATCCACCTTGGCGATTTCCGTCGCGCCCCATGCGGCGATCTGGTCAAACCGGGTGATGCCCAGTCCGGTTAAAAGATCGTTCAATTTGGAACCGATGCCTTTCACCTGTAACAGATCATCGGGCGCGCCAACCGCCGCCGGAACGCCAATGGCTGTCATCGCGACTGCACCAGCCGCAGTCACTGCCGCGCCCGCTGCACCATATATGCGTTGCCATTCGTTATGGTTGCCCGCCGCCAGCAAGCGGGCCTGCGGGATCCATTCTTCCTGCCCGATCCGGCCCTTGAATGCGTCCAGATGGTCGTCGACTTTATCCACGTCACCCGCCGTCCAGTTGGCAATCTGGTCAAACCTATACACGCCCAAACCGTTCAGCACGCCGTTCAGTTTCGGCCCGATTCCCTTGATAAGTTCCAAGTCATCGGCTGCGCCAATTGCCGCAGGAATACCGATGGCGGTAAGGCCCGCTCCCGCTAAACCAACCGCCGCAGCGATGGGTACCGCAGCGGTTGGAGGCGCAGCGAATGCAACAGGCGCAACAGGTTCCGGATCAACATCCGGCGCCATGATCGGCGTCGGTGTTGTGCCGCCCGTTGGTGCTGATAACGGTCCAGTAGGCGGAGCATGCAATGGCTCCAGATCAGCATCACCATCGGCATCCGCGCTACCGCGTCCACCCCAAACCCACCAAGCGGTCAGCAATCCAAGGATCAGCGGACCCAAAAGCCACAATGCGCTGGCGATTGAAAAATCACATAATGGCCACATAGACCGGTCCTCCCTTAGCTGTTGGCTTCATTGCCGAAAAAGAAATAACCGATCCCTAGGCCCACGAGATATGCGATGAGAGCGATAACGATCGCGCCAAATAAACTTGTCATGATGTTATCTCCTCTTACTGCGTTGATGTGGTTGCGGGGGTAGTTGATGGTGCATCTGCGGGATTTTCGGTGGTCGCAGTTGCGGCAGTTCCCGTTGCAGCTACGCCAAATTCAATCCGGCGGTTATTGGCCAATGCCTCACGCGAGGTTGCCGTATCGAGCAGCTTTGTCTCGCCATATCCCTTGGCCGTCAGGCGTTCCTTGGGCACGCCGCGTTCAACCAGCGCCGCGACAACGGCATTGGCGCGCGCTTCGGACAATTTCTGGTTCGATGCATCATCGCCCATTTGGTCAGTATGTCCGCCGATTTCTATGCTGGTCCCGGCGCAATCCTTTACCGCCGCAGCTACGGCATCAACCGTTGGCTTGGAAAATTCGGTGATGACCGCGTTGCCGCTGCCAAAATTGATTTTCTTCGATGCGATGACAGTGTTGACGCCCGTTTGGCAACTGGCCACGGTTTCCGCCGTTGCAGGTTCTTCAGCTGGTTTGGCAGGCACGGCGGCGGCCATATCTTTGCTTGGCAATGCTATTGCTGCGCTGACCGTGCATTTGGTGCCCAGCCCGAATGGCCCATACAAAAGCCATGTTAAAAATGCTGTGGCGAGTGCCCCCAGCAGTATCTTTACTATTGAAGGCATTTTCGCTCTCCCCGACCCATTTGAGTTTATCCAACCGCACGTGGCCCAGCAGCAATATGCCTTTACGACTCCATGCGATGTTGCGGAGATTAAGCGTATAATTGCGGGAGTCTATAGCTGCAGCGTTAGTTTACATGAGCTTACGTTATGCTGTTTGCCGCCCGCTCTATGCGGGATAAAAAAGACGGTTATGCGAGGTAAGGTATGATCGGTTCTCTGGAACCTGCAGGTTTTTCCTGTTTAACGCCGCATCCCGACAGGATCGCCGCGCCGCAAAGGATCAAGAATATATGTTTGAATTTACGCATCATTCGTCTCCCCCTCTAAACCCAGCAAATCGCCCGGTTGGCATTGCAATGCCGTGCATATCGACTCCAATGTGGAAAACCGTATCGCTTTGGCTTTACCTGTTTTCAATATAGACAGATTTGCGAGCGTGATGTCCACCTTTTCCGACAATTCGGTCAACGTCATCCGGCGCAGGTGCAGCATATCTTCCAGTTTTACGATGACAGCCATCAGACCGTTCCTTCCAAATCATCCCGCAATGCTGCGCCATGTTCGAATATGCGGGCGAGCACGAACATCAACAGCGCCGCCAGCCATCCCGTTAGGGCCGGACTCCATCCCCAATATTCGCGGGTGGCTTCGCTGAACCGGATGAGCAGATATCCCGATAACAGGTCGAATATCTGAATGGCCAGCAGTGCCCAGCCCACAATACGCAGCAAAATGGCGTTATTGGCGGCAAATGGGTCGCCGTTTAGTGCGCTGTCAATGATGCTCCCGATCGCCTTGAATATGCGGTGGACCGCATATGTCGTCGGGATGATGAGGACCGCGATCCCTTGCATTGTTTGCATGGTGATATCCGCGCCTTGCGGCGTATATGCCCTGCCAAGTGCTTGCAAAAACGTGTCCGAAAACAGTGACAGCAGCACGATACCAAAAACATAGATGACGCAGCCAGCCCAGTTGAGCCAGTTGCAAATCCGGAACAATAATTTTGCCTTAGCTAACATAAATTTTCCTTTCTGGCGAAATTGCCCTGTATGATATTGTTTATCAATATGTGATTCGTTGTTTAACGTCAATTATTTTATTGATAATCAATATATGCAAAAATAAATTTTATATTTAAGTCATCTTGGCCGCGATATTTGTTTGAAATGAAATGGCGGGTTTGCCAAAATGTATGACATGGCAAATACACTCGATCTTAGCGACTTTATCCGCGACATTCCGGATTACCCCAAATCCGGCATATTGTTCCGCGATATCTCTCCCTTGCTGCGCGATGGTACAGCGTTTCGGCAGGCAATTGACGGATTGGCTTTAATGGTCACACCTGACACACAAGTGATCGCGGGGATTGAGGCGCGCGGGTTTCTTGTGGCAGCTGCCTTATCCTATTCATTGGGGCTTGGAACGTTGATGCTGCGCAAACCGGGCAAGTTGCCGGGCGCCAAAATCGGGATTGATTATGCGCTGGAATATGGCAGTGACCGGATCGAGATGCATGTTGGCGACGGCACAGCGGGGCAGACAGTATTGCTGGTGGATGATCTGATCGCAACAGGCGGAACAGCATTGGCAGCCGCGCAGCTAATCCGGGACGCGGGCGGAATAGTCAGCCAAGCCTTATTCATAATCGACCTGCCTGATTTGGGCGGTGCGGCAAGTCTGCGGGAGATCGGGGTTACGCCGCATGCTTTGATTACGTTTTAGAGTGGATACCATTAATAACACTACGTCATTCCCGCGAAGGCGGGAATCCATCACCTGAACTATCAAATCTGTGCCAAGTTATCGAGTACAGGAGATGGATTCCCGCCTTCGCGGGAATGACGATGCAGTTTGGGATAGATTCCGCTGCTAGACGTCAGCAGTGCTTGTAGAATTGAAATCGGCGAATTGACAGCAGCACCAAATTTCCCTAATCACAACATATCACCATATTGATCGGAACATCCCTGCCTTCGCGCAGCGGGGCTAACGCATTGATCGAAATGGTATTACCGACGCGACAGGCTGTATGACTCGCTCCTTCTGGGGCGATTGTTATGCGGCCTTTTTCTGTCGGTAATTTCTGCGTCAGATATTAACACGTTCTAGCGAGGCTAAAGCATTTCAATGGCAACCAAAGCGGCTCCGGCACCCCATTCGCGCAAACGGCGCATTCGTAAGATCTTCGGCAATATTCATGAAGTCATTGAAATGCCGAACTTGATTGAGGTTCAGCGCGAATCTTATGAGCAATTCTTGCGCTCTGATCCATCCATTGGATATGTGTCCGGCCTTGAGAAAACCTTGCGCAGTGTTTTCCCCGTCCGTGATTTTGCCGGAACGTCTGAACTTGATTTTGTAAACTACGAACTCGAAGATCCCAAATATGACGTCGAAGAATGCCGCCAGCGCGGTATTACATATGCGGCGCAAATGAAGGTTACGCTGCGCTTGATCGTGTTCGAAGTTGACCCCGACACCGAAACGCGTTCAGTATTGGATATTAAGGAACAAGACGTCTATATGGGCGACATGCCATTGATGACGCACAACGGCACGTTCTTTATTAACGGAACAGAGCGCGTTATCGTTAGCCAGATGCACCGTTCGCCGGGCGTATTGTTCGACCATGATCGCGGTAAAACCCACGCTTCGGGCAAATTCCTGTTTGCTGCGCGGGTAATCCCGTATCGCGGTTCGTGGCTAGATTTTGAATTTGACGCCAAAGATATTGTCAATGTCCGCATTGACCGTAAGCGCAAATTGCCCGTCACGACCTTGTTATATGGTCTTGGTTTTAACGGCGAAGACATATTGAACCAATTTTATGGCCGTGTGACATTTGAACGCGCCAAGGGCGGGTGGAAAATACCTTTCAACTCCGAACAATGGCGCGCCTCCAAGCCTTTGTTTGACATTGTTGATGCAAGTTCGGGCGAAGTGGTATTCCCTGCGGCACAGAAAATCACGCCGCGTGCCGCCAATAAGGCTGTTAAGGATGGCCTGACACATTTGTTGATCCCGACCGAAGAAATCTTTGGCCGTTATTCGGC
>JANOKA010000199.1:0-5692 GCA_031418995.1 Sphingomonadales bacterium
GCCGCGCTGTCAATTTGGTCGGCGTTTCCACCTCGATCTGGATAACCATGTCGCCGCGCCCGCGCCCTTGCAACACAGGCATACCTGCGCCGCGTTGACGCAATTGTTTGCCTGACTGGATTCCTTCGGGAATAATGATGACGTGTTTTTGGCCGTCAAGGCCAGGGATTCCAATCTCTCCGCCCAGCGCCGCTTTGGTAAAGCTGATCGGTGCGCGGCAGAACAAAGTTGTGCCATCGCGCTCGAACATTTTATGGCGCGAAAGATGGATGAATATGTACAAATCTCCTGCCGCAGCGCCGCGCGGTCCCGCCTCGCCTTTGCCACCAACACGGATCCGTGTGCCTTCATCAACGCCGGGGGGAATATCGATGCTGATCGTCTTGCGTTCGTCTGCTCGGCCTTCTCCGTGGCATTTACGGCATGGCTTTTCGATTACTTCGCCGCGACCTTGGCACGTTGGGCATGTGCGTTCGACCACGAAAAACCCTTGCTGTGCCCGAACCTTGCCGTGGCCTGCGCAAAGGTTGCAAACCCGCGAACCCGAACCATCCTGCGCGCCCGTTCCGGTGCACACATTGCACACCTCGGCCACGTCGATGGTGATCTCTGCTGACTTGCCTTGGAACGCGTCGTCGAGCGAAACCTCTAAATCGTAACGCAAGTCTGCGCCACGTGCCGGGCCGCGTTGGCGACCGCCGCCACCGCCACCAAAGAAACTCTCGAAAATGTCAGAAAAATCGCCAAAGCCAGCGCCGCCGCCCTGTCCGCCGCCGCCGTTTTCAAACGCCGCCTTACCATAGCGATCATATGCCGCGCGTTTTTGCGGGTCTTTCAGGATATCATAGGCTTCGCTGATCGCCTTGAATTTGGCTTCAGAATCGGCGCAGCCCGGATTTTTGTCGGGGTGGCATTGCATGGCGATCCGGCGATAAGCGGTCTTTACCGTTTTATCGTCGGCGCCGCGCTCTACCTCAAGCAATTCATAATAATCGATGTCGAGACTCATAGATCAGCCCTCTTTCCTACCCGCTCCCCCACCCCAAATGGAGCGGAGGAGAAAGAGAGGTTTAGTCTTTTTTGTCTTCATCGACTTCGGAAAATTCGGCATCAACAACATTGTCATCCGCCGCCGTTTCATCCGCTCCGCCATCCGATGGCGATGCGTTCGCTTGCTCTTCTTTATAGATCGCTTCGCCCAGCTTCATAGCGACCTGTGCCAAGGCATTCGCCTTTTCGGTCATCGCTTCAGGTTCGCCGCTTTCGATAGCCGTTTTGGTTTCCGCAATCGCGGCTTCAATCTCACCTTTCAAGCCGGCATCGATTTTATCGCTATGTTCTTGCAACTGCTTTTCGGTGGTGTGGACAAGGCTTTCGGCATTGTTCTTCGCTTCGGCAGACGCGCGGCGCTTCTTGTCTTCCTCGGCAAATTGCTCTGCGTCCTTGACCATTTGATCGATGTCAGCATCCGACAATCCGCCTGATGCCTGAATTTTGATCTGTTGCTCTTTGCCAGTGCCCTTGTCTTTCGCGGTTACGCTGACAAGGCCGTTGGCGTCGATATCAAACGTCACTTCAACCTGCGGAACGCCGCGCGGTGCAGGCGGAATACCGACCAGATCGAAATTACCCAGCAGTTTGTTATCCATCGCCATTTCACGCTCACCTTGGAACACGCGAATGGTCACTGCATTCTGGTTGTCTTCGGCTGTCGAATAAACTTGGCTCTTCTTCGTTGGGATCGTGGTGTTACGGTCGATCATGCGCGTGAATACACCGCCCAATGTTTCGATGCCCAGTGACAACGGTGTCACGTCGAGCAACAATACGTCCTTCACATCGCCCTGCAGAACGCCCGCTTGAATGGCTGCGCCCATGGCAACAACTTCATCGGGATTTACGCCGGTATGCGGCTCTTTGCCAAAGAAGTTTTTCACCACTTCGCGCACCTTGGGCATGCGTGTCATGCCGCCAACCAGAACAACCTCGTCTATTTCGCTGGCTTTGATACCCGCATCCGCAATCGCCTTTTTGCAAGGCTCCAGCGTGCGCTTTATCAAATCATCAACCAGCTTTTCAAGGTCGGCGCGGGTGATGTTTTTCACTAAGTGCTTGGGACCATTTTGATCGGCAGTGATAAACGGCAGATTGACCTCTGTGGTTTGCGCCGATGAAAGCTCAATCTTCGCTTTTTCCGAAGCTTCTTTCAAGCGTTGCAAAGCCAGCTTGTCTTTGGTCAGATCAATGCTTTCGGCTTTCTTGAAATCTTCGGCGAGAAACTCGACCAGCTTGCTGTCAAAGTCCTCACCGCCCAGGAACGTATCGCCGTTTGTTGATTTCACTTCGAACACGCCGTCGCCGACTTCCAAGATCGAGATATCAAACGTACCGCCGCCAAGGTCATAAACCGCGATGGTTTTGTTCTCGTCCTTATCCATGCCATAGGCAAGCGCCGCCGCAGTAGGCTCGTTGATGATACGCAGCACTTCAAGGCCAGCAATTTGGCCAGCGTCTTTAGTCGCTTGGCGCTGGGCATCGTTGAAATACGCAGGAACGGTGATAACCGCTTGCGTTACGGTTTCTCCCAGATACGCCTCGGCGGTTTCTTTCATCTTTTGCAGGATGAATGCGCTGATTTGTGACGGCGAATAATCTTCGCCCCCTGCCTTCACCCATGCATCGCCGGTTTTGCCTTTGACGATACTGTAGGGGACAAGGCCCATGTCTTTCTTGGTCATGGGATCGTCAAATCGGCGGCCGATAAGGCGCTTTACCGCATAAATAGTGCTTTCAGGATTGGTTACCGCTTGCCGTTTGGCAGGCTGCCCGATCAGGCGCTCACCGTCTTTGGCAAATGCAACGATTGACGGCGTGGTACGCGCGCCTTCTGCATTTTCGATAACCTTCGGCTTGCCGCCGTCCATAACAGCAACGCAGCTGTTGGTTGTGCCCAAATCAATGCCAATAACTTTAGCCATTTTTGTCTTACCCCAAATTTAATCTGATTACTTAATCCAGCCTGCCAGCCCATCAGGCACTGACAAATCAGGAAACTGCATTTGCTCCGGTGATATAGGGGGCATTTTGCTTGGCACAAGAGTTTGGACGCACTAGATTGCAATAATGTGGGCATAACGGCCCATTATTGGACAATTTAGATTGAGGATCATTGCTGTCATGAAGCTGCAAAATCGGGTTTTGGGTATTTTTGCAATGTCCGCACTGCTGGCGCTTTCAGCATGCGGATCTCCGCCAAAATTGCGCGTGGATAATGCGCGGCTGATATTATCGCCTGTCGATAGCAATCCGTCAGGGCTTTACTTCACCGTCCACGGCGGAACCGAAGATGTGTATCTGTTCCGTGTAGTTTCCGATTCCGCGATCCGCAGCGAGATGCACGAAAGCGGCAAAGACTCGAAGACGGGCGCGATGACCATGACGGCACAGGACCAGATACTTATCCCTGCCAAATCAAAGGTCGAATTCAAACAAGGCGGCAAGCATGTCATGATGTGGGGCGTCAATCTACGCGCCCGCAAACTGGGAGAGATGCCTTTGGAGTTCGTATTCTCCAACGGAGACCGCATCTTGTACGACGCCGTGGTGCAAGAGGTCGACGGCACGATCCCGGACGAACGCAAAGCCGTTACCTGAGACAATAATTAAATGTTTGGAGCACATAAATCAGGACGGGCATTAACGCTTCGGGAAACCGCGCTTGTTCGGTCCGTTTTCGGGCATGCGATAAACCTCGACCATGTGCGCATCCACAATCGGCGCTGGTGGTGGTTTCAACCGCGCCGCATAACGATGGCGCCAGACGGGCATTTATGGTTCCATCCCAAAAGCGACCTGTTCTGCGACGATTTTTGCGACCGTGATCTGGCGCTGCAAGGATTGTTCCTACACGAGATGGTGCATGTGTGGCAGCACCAGAGCGGCATATTCCTGCCGCTGCGCCGTCACCCGTTTTGCCGTTATGACTATAGCCTGAAACCCGGTTGGACATTAAAGCAATACGGGATTGAGCAACAGGCCGAGATCGTCCGGCACATATTCCTGCTGCGCCATAATATAATGGTGCTGGGCGCGCCGCCACTCTCACAATATGACGGTATCCTTACTTTTTAAGGTCGGCGAACCGGATAGCCTCGCGTGCCATAGCAATCATCATCAAGCCGTCCGCGCCGATCATACCCGTTACAGCGTTTGTCCTTATCAACAAAATATCCCGCAGCGGCGCCCGCAGCGGCGCCAATAGCTGCGCCTGCGACCACGTCTCCGCCCGATATCGCGCCGACAGCCGCGCCGCCCAGCGCGCCAATGCCGGCACCTTCAGCCGCGTAATTACCTGCACAGGCCGTCAGGCTTAATGCCGCCAGCGCCGCAACTGGAACCATATGTAATTTTTTCATCGTAATTTTCCTTTGGTAAAAGAAGAAGCGCGCCAGCGGTTCAATCGTTGCTTGATCTGCGAATAAATTGCGCCGGAGTGAACTTTCGGTGCGGCGAATTAATGCTGTTCCAAATTCGGCAGCAGCCCCAATCTGTCTCGCCACATCCAACGCACCAGCACCAATGCAGCAACAATACCCAGTCCCAGCGCCAGACCGAGCCAAATGCCAACGCCGTCAAGGCCGCGATAAAAGGCAAGCCAACAGCCGACGCCGATACCGATGACCCAATACCCAAATGCCGCAAACAGCATTGGCCACGTGGTATCCTGAAGCCCTCGTAACATGCCCGTGCCAACAACTTGTGCGCCATCAACAATCTGAAACACTGCCGCAACCAGCAAAAACGATACCGCCAACTGTACTACTTCGGCATTGCCTGCATTTTCAGGTTCAAGGAATATTTCGGCAAGCGGACCTGGAATCAACCATATGACAAGCGCCATCGCGGTCATAAAGCCCACACCCAAAACATACGCCGTCCATCCGGCGCGGCGGATGGCTTCTGGATCGCGCCGTCCAAATCCCAGGCCAACGCGCACCGTTGCTGCCTGCCCGACCCCCATTGGTACCATGAACGTCATCGATGCAATTTGTATGGCGATGGCATGCGCCGCAACAGAGGCGGTGTTGATATAACCCATCAGGAAAACGGCGGCGGCGAACACCATCGCCTCAAACCCCATATGCAATCCAATGGGCAATCCCAATTTCCAGATCGTTGCAAAACGCGGCCAATCGGCGCGCCACCAACGGCCAAAAAGGTGATAGCGGCGAAAGCGCGGGTGATAGGATACAATTAATCCCAAGAAAATAAACTGGAACAAGCTGGTCAGCGAACTGCCCACGCCAGCGCCAAATAATCCCCATGCGGGCAATCCGTAATGGCCAAAGATCAGGCCATAATTGATGAACGCGTTGACGACGACAGCAGCAAGACCGGCGATCATTGTCCAGCGCGGCATTTCCAAGGCGGCCATAAAGCCGCGGATCGCCACAACGCCCAATGCAGGCCAGATTTGCCACATCAGGGCGCGGACAAAAACCCCGGTATCGGCGGCCAGTTGCTTTGGCTGCCCTGCCCACTCCAATAGCCAGCCCGTTTGCCACAGAAGCATCCAGATCGGGATGCAAATCGCGGTTGCGGCCCATAATGTCTGCCGAAATGTGCGCCGCAAATCGCGCACTGAATGCGCCTTGCGGCCAAGCTCAGCGGCCATCAACGGCGATCCGGCAAC
>JANOKA010000200.1:0-4801 GCA_031418995.1 Sphingomonadales bacterium
GGCTGGATTGAACGAGTTGCTGCGCTTTTATTTTGCATTCGATACATGGCTGGCAATCAAAACATGGGGCGTAACCATTTTGTTTTTCGTGTTCAATATGACTCAAATACCCATGCTTATTCGTCACGGCCTTAAACTAGAGATCAGCGAGGATAGCAGCACATAAATATCCAAATGAACAAATAGCAACGCTCCATAGTCGCAGAACCGCTTGTCATTCCTGTCCGGACTGGGCAAAGTATAAAAATTGAAACGGGGTATTATTTATGACAAAATTTTTTGGAAATTTACATCTGGTATTATTGGTGGGTTTGGCTCTCGCGTTTGGCATAATGTTCGCGCTGGGCGGTGAAGGTGCCTTTGAGGCTCAGGCAATTACGCGCTGGTTGCATACATTTTTTGGTATCGTGTGGATTGGCTTACTATATTATTTCAACTTCGTTCAAATCCCGACTATGCCCAAGATTCCTGCGGAATTAAAACCGGGCATTTCAAAGCATATCGCGCCATCGGCATTATTCTTTTTCCGTTGGGGCGCGGCTTTAACGGTTTTGACTGGCGTTATCGTCGCAATTCAGGCGGGTTACGCGCATCAGGCATTCACATTGCAAGACCCGTTCAAATTGATCGGTGTCGGCATGTACATCGCGCTGCTTATGGCGTTCAACGTGTGGTTCATCATCTGGCCGAACCAGAAAAAGGCCCTTGGAATTGTTGAAGCTGACGATGCTGCAAAAGCTAAAGCGGCATCAACGGCAATGATGACATCGCGGTTGAATACGCTGCTTTCCATCCCAATGCTATATTGCATGGTAAGCGCAAACGGCGGATAATTTTCTGTGCCATAATATAAGAAGGGGCGGCCGTTGTGCCGCCCTTTTTTGTTCGCCAACACTCCCTATCCGAGCAAATCGTGCTTTTTCAACGTATGCCGTAACTGGTCATAGGACAGGCTAAGTGATTTCGCCGTCTGCCTTTGATTATATCGGTTCTTTGCCAATGCTTGCTGCAACACCGCTTTTTCAAATGCTTCGGTAGCTTCTTTAAAATCGGCAACATCGACGCTGCTAAGCTCGGCCACGTCCGACAGGTCCGTCGAAGATGTTCGCGCGGCCACCACCTCATTTTGCATGGCTTCGCGGTTGGACGGTATCGGTTTCCACGGGCTGTCAAACGGATCAAATTGAATATAGTCAATAGGCTGGCCAACATCGCCCCAGCGATATACGGCGCGCTCCACCACATTGCGCAACTCGCGGACATTGCCGGGCCACAGGTGGTTTTCCAACGCGTTGGCCGCTATCTCGCCAAAGCCGGGCCAGGCATCCCAGCCCAGTTCCGAGGCCATACGGCGGCCAAAATATTCGGCCAAAACAGAAACGTCGCCGTCACGCACGCGCAGCGGCGGTAATGTGACAACTTCAAATGACAAGCGATCAAGCAAATCCGCACGAAAACGTCCCTCATCCACCATTTTGGGCAGGTTTTCATTTGTCGCGGCCACTATCCGCACATCAACGCGTATCGGCCGCGACGATCCGATGCGGGTAATTTCGCCATATTCAACAGCGCGCAACAACCTTTCCTGCGCGCCGGAACTTAATGTACCCAATTCATCCAAAAACAAAGTGCCGCCATCGGCTTCTTCAAATCGTCCTTCGCGGGCCTTTGTCGCGCCAGTAAACGCGCCAGCTTCATGGCCAAATAACTCCGCCTCTATTAACGTTTCGGGCAACGCTGCGCAGTTCATTGTAATCAATGGCCCGTCCCAACGTTGGCTTAGCCGATGAAGCCGTTCTGCAATCAATTCTTTGCCTGTACCCCTTTCTCCGACAACCAGCACAGGCCGGTTAAGTGATGCCGCTCCACTGGCTCGCTCCACCGCATCCAAGAATGCCGATGATTGTCCGATAAATTGTGCTTCCCGTTCCATAATTAAACATTGGCATAATTCACCACCTAATAGCAATAATTACTATGCCCAGTGTACATTTTACTGCTGAAAGTAGCAGAAATGCACCAGTATGAAAATTGGCACGCTTTCTGCAATGTATTTAGAAAGTTCGCAGACGGACGCAATAAGAGGATAGGCAAATGAAGTTGTTCGGGAAAAAGACATCGGGGGCATCGACCCATTTTACCAATTTGGCTGCATCGTCAGCATTGCTTATCACCATATGTTTCGCGCCTGCGTTGGCTCAACACAAGGACCATATCAATCATGATGGACCAAATTCCAAATGGCCAGTCGCTGTCAGCTATCTTGCCTGATACGATTGCCCCGCGATCGGGACAAAGGCGCTCCCCCCTGCCCCCTGCTGTCCCGGTCGCACCCGTTTTACAAAGCACCAAGTTCGACAATATAAGCAATCTAAACCGGAGTTTCCCAATGGGTATATTTTCAAGAACCCGCGACATATTCGCCGCCAACTTTACCGATCTGCTGGATAAGTCAGAAGATCCGGCAAAGATGATCCGGATGATCATTATGGAAATGGAAGAAACCTTGGTCGAGGTACGCGCTTCTGCTGCACGAACGATTGCGGATAAAAAGGAATTGAGCCGCCACATCGTGAAACTGGATATGCTGCAAGCTGACTGGACTGAAAAAGCGCAATTGGCACTGTCAAAGGGCCGTGAAGACTTGGCGAAGGCTGCGCTGGTTGAAAAGCGAAAAGCAACCGACATGGCTTCGCAATTACAAGCCGAGGTTGATGTTTTGAGCGATGCATTGCGCGCATCCGAAGGCGACATTCAAAAACTGCAGAAAAAACTGGCCGATGCCCGCAGCCGCCAAAACGGTTTGATGACACGGCTGGAAAGCGCCGAAAACCAAGTTAAGCTGCGCACGATGTATAATGGCGATAAAGTGCGTGAGGCATTCTCCCGCTTTGATGTTCTTGAACGCCGCGTTGACATGACCGAAGGGCATGCAGACGCATTGAGCATCGGCAGCGATGGCCCGCTTAGCCTTGGGGATGAAATCGCCGCGTTGGCCGGCACCGATCAGGTCGATGCCGAACTGGAAGAAATGAAAAAAGCACTCAAACAATCCACGCAGAAGGGATCGTAAGTCATGGAAGAGGGAATTACCGCCGCTATCATCGTCGGCATGTTGTTCATCGGATTGCCTTGGCTGATCCTGCACCACGTAACCAAATGGAAAACCGCTGCAACATTGACCAATGATGATGAGCGGATGCTGGGCGACATGCACGATCTGGCGCGCCGTTTAGAGGATAGGTTGGACACAGTTGAGCGTCTTGTCGCTTCTGACAATCCCGACTGGCAGCCCCGCCGACTGGACCACGAAACCCAAGATTATAGCGCAGAAAATATCCGCAAACTGGAAAGGAACCGTTGAGATGGCCAGCACACATACCAGATTCTATCTCGATAAAATGAATGCCAAATGGAAAGGCGTTTGTGCCGGAATCGCTGATTACACAGGCGTCAACGTTATGTGGGTCCGGCTGGGCGCAGTGTTCCTGACCTTGATGGGCGGATTTCCTTGGACTCTAGTGGCCTATTTCATCGCCGCATGGATGGCCGACAAGAAACCAGCCCATTTATATTCGGATCAAACCGATCAGAAATTCTGGCAAGGGGTGCGTCAATCGCCAGCACGCACCACCCGCGATATACGCTCACGGTTCCGTGCAATCGATCACCGTTTGGCCGACATCGAAATGTATTATGTCAGTACCAACAAGCAGTTAGCCGATGAGATTGATAGCCTGCGCTGACATCAAACATTTTTAGGGAGACAAGAACATGGAGGATGTTGGTACGCCGTTTTTTATAATGGGATTATTACTAGGCGTTTTTGCTACGTTAGTGATCCAATTTTATGGCCGCCGCAAGGTAACCAGAGCTTTGAAAGAAGAAGGACTTACGCCTAGCCGTAAAACCGAGCTCTTATCTCAAGAAAACGAAGGCATGAAAGGTCAGATGTCACGACTTGAAGAGCGTCTTTCAGTTATGGAACGCATTACAACCGACAGCCATATGAACCTGAGCAACGAAATTGAACGGCTGCGCTAAAACATATGTAACATTTGAAAGGATGGAATATGTTATTCTACATCATTATTATTACCGGAGTTTGGCTGGCTTATCGGCACTTTGCCAAGAAAAAACGGGCCGCAGATATCCGCAATTGGAGTGTCGATTTCCGCAATGACAAAGCCATTCGTCCCGTCACACGCCGTCTGCCATGGAGGAACTTGTAATGCATTTCGGAGGATCAAATACTATCGTCTTGATAATTGCGCTGTGCACCGCCGGCTGGTTAATCAACAACTGGATCCGCGCCAAACATGGTTATGCGCTTGAGGATGAATGGGGCGGAAAAACTGAAAAGGACAACGTCACAGCCGACCGCAAAATCGAATTGCTGACCAGCGAGAATGAAGGCCTGAATAATAAAGTCGGTCACCTGGAAGAACGCATCGCGGTTTTGGAACGTATCGTTACGGATAAAGCCGGACGGCTATCCGACGAAATTGAAAATTTACGTTAATTGGGAGGGGAATGAAATGAACCCAGATGTCGTCAATATCATCAGTGTTGTTGCGCCGGCTGCTGCCATTGTTGGAGTATCAGGTGTAATTGGATGGGTTTTCACAACGTGGCTGCGTATCAAAAACGGTTATCCACTGGACGGCACATGGGGACAAGCAATGTACCCTAAAACCGATTCGGAAGCCGCCGAGCGGGTTAAATTACTGACACAAGAAAATGCTCAATTGCGCGCAGAAATCGGCTCGATTAAGGACCGCCTTGGTAATGTTGAAAAAAT
>JANOKA010000201.1:0-16983 GCA_031418995.1 Sphingomonadales bacterium
ATCTCTGCCAGCCGGTAATATAAATCATCGCGGAAAGTTTGATCGGCGATCATCTTGCTCAAGTTTTGGTGGGTCGCGCACACCACACGAACATCGACGTTTATGCCCTTTCGTCCGCCAACGCGCTCAATCACGCGTTCCTGCAAGAACCGCAGCAGTTTCACCTGTAACGGCAGCGGAATATCTCCTACCTCGTCTAGAAACAATGTCCCGCCGTGTGCTAGCTCTATTTTGCCCTCAGTGGTTTTGACCGCACCTGTAAACGCACCCTTTTCGTGGCCGAATAATTCGGATTCCAAAAGGTTTTCCGGAATTGCGCCGCAGTTGATGGCGACGAATGGTTTGTCCCGGCGGTCGCTGGCATTGTGCAGGCCGCGCGCCAGCAATTCCTTACCTGTACCGCTCGCCCCCAGAAGCATAACCGACACATTGGCTGGAGCCACGCGTTCGATGGTGCGTGCTACCTTTAACATTTCTGGTGACGCGGTGATGATCGAACCAAGCAGCAATTCCCCCGATGCATCGGGCGCGCTTAATTGAGCATTCTGCATCTCCAGCGCACGAACATGAAATGCACGGCGCACAATCAGATTCAACTCGTCAATATCAACGGGCTTTTGATAGAAATCCCATGCACCCGCAGAAATCGCGCGCAATGCACTTTCGCGTGCGCCGTGCCCCGATGCCACAATCACTTTGGTATCGGGTTTGACCTTCAAGATCTCGTCGAGCGTTTTGAAGCCCTCGGTCACGCCATCGGGATCGGGCGGCAGACCTAGGTCAAGGGTCACAACCTCGGGCTCTTCCGAACGTAACAGCGCCATCGCTTCGTCGCGGGTGGCGGCACACAATACGTGAAAATCCTCATACGACCATTTCAACTGTTTCTGAAGGCCAAGATCATCCTCGACAATCAACAGTTTTGGTTTGTTTTCGCTCATTTTACGCGGCCTCTTCTGTTGAGATATTTTCTGATGATATGCCTGATTGTTCTACCTTGGCAGGCAAGGACAATGTGAATGTTGTGCCTTTGCCCACACGGCTTTCGACGCGCAGATGACCGTTCATTGATGTTGCCAATGTTCGCGCCTCGTAAGCACCAATGCCAAAACCGGCTGGCTTGGTTGATTCAAATGGTTTGAATAATTGTTCGGCGATGAATTTCTCGGTCATGCCAACGCCGGAATCTGCTATGCTAATGACGACATATTCGCCTTGCGCTTTGCACCGGATTTTGACAGGCGCGCCGCTGTCGCTCGCCTCAATAGCATTTTGCACCAGATGTCCGATGATCGTTTCAACGCGGTTGCCATCCGCCACTGCCATGATGCCCGGCGGTATATCGGTTTCAATCGGATATATCAGGCGCTTGGCATGTACCGCTTTTAATATCGTATCACCCACATCCAGTTGCGTGGGCAGATTGTGTTTGGCTTTGTTATGCTGTGACAATCGCGCCAGCAATTCATTCATTTTACCCACGGAGGAACGAAGGGTTTCCAACATATCCGCTTGAAAGTCCGGATTGTTAGCGTGCTTTTCGGCATTGCGGGCGAGAATGCTTTGCTGGCTCACCAGATTTTTGATGTCATGCATGACAAAGGCGAAACGGCGGTTAAATTGTTCAAACTGCCGTGCTTCGGCCAATGCTTCATGGCTGGTGGCTTCGGCAAGATAGCTTGCGACCTGCCGCGATACCACGCGCAGCATGTCCAGATCCTCCCAATCGAGCTGCCGCCGCAACAATGGCCGTGCCAATACCGCAAGACCCGCCAATTTGCCGAAATGGACCAGAGGAACAACGACCCACGCCTTATCTTCATCATACAGCCATTGCGGAACCGCGCGCGGATCGCAGCGTTCATCAGTCCCTGCGCGCACCTGATCCATCGACAGAATATGGCTGGTGGTTTCAAAAAACGGCAAGGTATGTGACGTTACACAGTTAGCGGGCACATTTGCTGTGGCCCAGTTCCACCGGCATTGCAGCGTCAGTTGGCCCTGATCGTCAGGTGTAAACAATAGCCCTGAAGGGCTTTCGAAAATATCCGCGAGCGATTTGACCACGCGTTCCAGGAACGGCGTAGCATCTTTGCTGGGAAATCCGATTGTATCGGCAAACCGCATCCATTCGGACCGGTAATCGTAACGGTGCTGGAAAAAGTTTTTGGCGACAACAACGTTCAGCCAGGCACGAAAACGCCCCGATGGCATGATGACCAGCGCAACCAGTGACATGCCAAAAATCAGCGTTATTTGCGCCAGCCGGACATAAGTTCCGCCAACAAATTGTATCAGTGCGGCCAGCAATACCATGCCCACCAGATATGCGCCGATAACTGTCAATGATATTGATTGGAACGCCACGGTCCGCGACAATTGCAGACGCCAATTGCTGTTGCGCTGTGAAGCCAAAACGAAGATCGGGGCCAACATTGTCATCGCGGCACCGCGCGTAGAAATCAATTCAGCCGGAATTTCCCGCGTCAAAAACGCGATGGTGTAAAGGTTCAGGTCAAACGTCCACATGGCCGCAAGTGCCGCCGTCGGAAGGCTAACGCTCCAGCGCGATTCAGGTGCGGTAACTGTGTACAGATTATGCACCAATACCAACGCGCCAACGGCAAATATCATCCGCAAAAGCAATGCTGTTTGAATCGCCGCGCCCGACGGGGTCTGTTCGTAAATCCATTTGGCGTTGACCATATCAACCGCAGGCTGGCAAAGAAGCAGCAACGCGAGCACGGCATATATGATGTTAATCGTGCGTGGTTGCTGCCTGCCGTCACCGCTTCGCAGCAAGAAAAACATAAAGCCCAGCCAGGCCATATTGCGCATGGTTTCTGTAATATATGCGCCAATGTCGAGCGGCCCGCCCGCAACAACCGTTATCCCCCATGCTGCCGTAAGGCCCAGCGCAATGATTAAAATAATCTGCTGCCGATTACTCGTGCCGTATTTGTGGAACGCCCAAATTGCCAGCGTGGCATAGCTAAAGCCAACCCCTGCATGGCCCCAAAAATTCAACGTAGAGAGCAATTCCATCATTATCTTGCACCTTCGGGCCACAGAACCACGCGCAAAGTTTGCAGCAAAATCAGCACGTCCAGAAACGGCGTGTAATTTTTCGCATAGTATAAATCATATTCCAGTTTTTGACGGCTATCCTCAATCGATGCGCCGTATGGGTAATTGACCTGTGCCCATCCTGTAATGCCCGGTTTTACCATGTGACGTTCGGCATAATAAGAAAGCTGGCTTTCCAGATCGGCGACAAATTCCGGACGTTCCGGCCTAGGCCCAACAAAGCTCATTTCGCCTTTCAACACGTTCCATGTCTGCGGCAATTCATCAATACGGACTTTGCGGATAAATTTGCCTACACGCGTTATGCGCGGGTCATCTTCGGATGCCCATACGGCTTTGCCGTCAACCTCTGCATCGGAGCGCATCGAACGCAGCTTATTCACAAAATAGGTTTGTCCAAACAATCCAACACGGTTTTGGCGGTAAAAGGCTGGCCCTTTACTTTCCAGTTTTACGATAATTGCAAAAAACAATATAACGGGGCCAGAAAATGCCAGCAAAACAGAGCTAGCCAATATATCAAACAGACGCTTCAATATGGTAGACATACGGCGGCCAGAGGAAAACCCATCGGAAAAAATCAACCAGCTGGGGTTCACACTGTCCAGATCAACCCGCCCGGTTTCACGTTCAAGAAATGTCGAGATATCGTTGACGTGTACGCCTGTCGTTTTAATTCGCAACAAATCACCAAGCGGTATCGCATTACGCCGCTCTTCAAGCGCCAGCACTACCTCGCTAGCCCCCATTTTTACGACAAAATCAGCCAAGTTGTAAATGGCATCGCGGTCAATGGCTTCGGGTATAACGCGTTTATTCTCGTTCATCGCAATATAACCGACGACGATAAATCCAGAGCCTGATTGCGCCTCTAAATCTTTTATGCGCTGCGCTCTTTTACCCGCTCCTAAAATCAGCAACCGCCGTTTGAACGCCTCCCCGCCAATCAGGCTGCCCAGCAACGCACGGCTGAACGCCAAATATACAAAGGCCAGTCCCATGGCATAAAGCGAATTGGACCGCCAAAGGGTCATACCCGGCATCATGAAACCCATGACCGACTGAAAAATAACGCCGAGCGAAACCGCCACCAGCAACCGCGCCACCGAGAACCGCAGCGATTGTAACGCCTCGGGACTGTAAACGCCCACCGCCATCGCTGCGACCTGAACCGAGGCGGCAAAAGTCGCCAATGGCCAAAACCGATTGCCGATATAATCAATGGTCATCCCGATTTGATTGGCGCGGATGACCCACGCGGTTTCCGCCGCAGCAATCAGCAAAAACAAATCAACAACAGCCAGAAATATAACGGCGTAGGGTATATAATGCTTAAACAGCCGGATCACGCGTTTGATGCCTTATCGATGGTCATAAGGGTTTGCTTAAACCAGAAAAGTAAAGTGTCGGTTAAATTTACACCTGCATTATAATAACGTTGGTTTTTAATTTCTTAACCCGGTACTGTTATTCTATTCTTTGCAACGCTTGCCGACACCCCGCGTTTGGAGGATATTATCCTTATTCTTGAGTGAAAGAGATTTGCTGACGTGCGCATTACACCTGTTATTTTATCTGGCGGCGGCGGAACGCGTTTATGGCCAATGTCACGGCCAGAATGCCCGAAACAATTTCTGGCGTTAACCGGTCCGAAGACGATGTTCCAAATGACGGTTGAACGAACAATTGATCCCGAAATCTTCGGCCCGCCAATCATCGTTTGCGGAATTGGGCACCGCGAGATTGTGCAACAGCAATTGCATGAAATTGGCGTATCACGTGCGCGGATCATTCTGGAGCCGGGTGCACGCAATACCGCGCCTGCTATTGCGCTGGCCGCGATTGCTTGTGCCGATCCGCTCTCGCCGCTATTGGTTATGCCCAGCGACCACGTGATTACCGATGTTGACGCATTTCATGCCGCAATCAGGTCAGCCGTTCCGGTGGTGAATGATGGATGGTTGGCAACATTCGGTATCACGCCAACCGGCCCTGAAACCGGATATGGCTATATCCAGATGGCTAGCCCGATATCGTCAAATGTTCACTGTGCTGGTCGGTTTATTGAAAAACCAGATGTAACTCGCGCTGCGGAAATGATCGCGGCTGGCGGCCATGTCTGGAATGGCGGTATTTTTCTGCTGCGTGCGGACCATTATTTGGATGCGCTTAGGCAGCATGCCCCCGAAATGTTGGCTGCTGTTCAAGCGTCAATGCATTTGGCTATTGTTGATGAAGCCGTAATTTATCCCAATGCGGACGCATTTGGCGCCTCGCCGTCTGACAGCATCGATTATGCCGTAATGGAAAAGGCACAGCAAGTAGCAGTCGTCCCAGTTAGCATGGGATGGTCCGATGTCGGCAGCTGGGATGCTTTATATGATCTGGATCTAACGCCGGACAAATCAAATTCGACCGAAATTGATAGCAGCGGAAACATGATCCGCAGCGACGGTATCCGTATTCATATCGCCGGAGTAACCGACATGATTATTGTCGCCAGCGGTAACGACATAATCATCGTCCCGCGCGGCAAAAGCCAGGATGTGAAGAAAATAGTCGAAGCGTTAAAGGACAATCCCGCTGCCATATGATAACGTTTAATCCCCCACAAATGAAAACGGCGTTGGGCCGCGTTCGGCTTCGTTGAAAGTTAAAACGCGGCCATGCGGCGGTACGCTACGCTGTGAGCATCCGTGTCTTGTACAGTTTGAACAGCCTAGTCCGATGGAAACAGCAGCACCCGTTTTCAAATCCACGCCGCGTGCCATCGTAAGAGGTGCAGCCAGTTTGGCATCAAGGCCTAAACCAACCACAAATTCGGTTTCACTATTGCCCGTCGTGCCCGAATTATTGCTGATGCCGCTTTGCGGATGAACCGCGCGTGATATCGTAAACCAGCGGCTTTCATCTTCTAATGTTACTATCTGTCTTATAATCCGTTGTCCAAGTCCAAACGCCTGATGAAGCGCCCATAGCGGACATCGGCGGTCGGTTTCAACAAGCGGCGATGCGCTGGCGCCGGCATATCGTTTGCTGCTCTGCCCCGCACGGTCGATGCGGATCATGAAAAATGGCAGGCCCCGCGCGCCCACGCGCTGTAATGTGGTCAATCTGTGCGCGACCTGTTCAAACCCTGCGCCAAAACGGCGCTGCAATAATGGCAGGTCATACCCCGTGCTTTCACACGCGCGCAAAAAACGGGCGTAGGGCATCATCACAGCTGCTGCAAAATAACTCGTTAAATGGCGGTGGTACATACGCTCACTGGCACGATCAGTAAATGCCGCGCCCTTTACCAATGCCGCAATTTCCGCTTTTGCCTCTAACTGTGCCAGTTGAAACGCGGCGGCGAATGTCCGGCTTGATGGATCAAGCAATTCTGACAATTGTAACTGCCGTGCATGTAAATCCAGACGGCGTAATTTTTCCGGCATTACATCGACAGGTAAGACACGGATCGAAATTTGGTGCTTGACCCGAAGGCGTTCTCCGATTGCGCCGTAAAGATCGGCAGACGTCAACCGTAATTCATCGGCCAGATTCTCGGCTTGCGCGTCAAGATCAGCAAAATGATTGCGCCATCGTTCGATTTCGGATCGAACCAATGCGATAACATCTGCCTCTACCTGCCCTGCGTTACCGCCTGCCGATAAACGGTCAAATGCACGCGCAAATGCCTCTGCAGCATCGGGGGCGGCGGCGATCCAATCCTCTATCTGGGTTCGGTCAATGCTTAAATCTGCAAATACAGGGTCGGTTAGTCTTCGCCTGATGGCCTCTGCACCACCGCCCGGCGTTGATCCAGTCAAGGTGCGTGCGTCAAAGTCAAATCTGTCCGCCAGCCGCAACATTATCGGTGCAGTCAAAGGACGCTGGTTGCGTTCAATCAGATTGAGATACGACGGCGATACGTCAAGTGCACCCGCCATTACGGCCTGAGTCAATCCGTTCGCGCGTCTGATCCTGCGCACCGCGTGTCCGGCGAAAAGTTTGGTATCTGCCATAGATTCATATTGTCATAAAAATTACAATATGACAAGATTATTAGCGATAAATGCGACCTTATCACAACAAAGTTGACAATTAAGACTCGGCTTTGGTTAGTAGTGTCTGCAAAACAGGCTGCAGTAAAGCACGGGAAGTTGCAAATATGCACACACCGAACGCTTAGACACAAGACGATGGAAAGACCCGCGCTATGACATACCAGGAAAAATTGCCAAATATGAACCAGCTGTTGAACTATAATGAACATCTGGCCAGTACCGACCATCTGATTAAGGGGTATAAAGGCACTTGGAGCGGTATCAACGCTGAGTCTGTGGCACGTATGCGCCTGCAAAACCGGTTCCTGACCGGACTAGATATTGCCCGTTATACCGCAGCGATCATGCGTCAGGATATGGCCGCCTATGATGCCGATGCATCGTTATATACGCAGTCACTGGGCTGCTGGCACGGGTTTATTGCGCAACAAAAGATGATTTCGATCAAGAAGCATTTTGGCACAACTGATCGCCGCTATTTGTACCTTTCGGGCTGGATGGTTGCGGCATTGCGGTCAGATTTTGGCCCTTTACCCGACCAATCCATGCATGAAAAAACCAGCGTGCCTGCATTGATCGAGGAACTGTATACATTTTTGCGGCAAGCTGACGCGCGCGAATTGGGCATGTTGTTCCGGCAAATTGATGATGCTCGTAATGCTGGCAACACGCAAAAAGCGAATGAACTGCAAAGCGCAGTTGATAATTACCAAACGCATGTCGTTCCAATCATCGCAGATATTGACGCTGGTTTTGGCAATGCGGAGGCAACGTATCTGCTGGCCAAGAAAATGATCGAGGCGGGCGCATGTGCGTTGCAAATTGAAAATCAGGTTTCCGACGAAAAGCAATGCGGCCATCAGGACGGTAAAGTAACTGTTCCGCATGAGGACTTTCTCGCAAAAATCCGTGCTTGCCGTTATGCATTTCTGGAATTGGGCGTAGAAGACGGTATTATCGTCACCCGCACGGACTCGCTGGGTGCGGGCCTGACCAAGCAGATCGCAGTTAGCAATGCGCCGGGTGATTTGGGCGATCAATATAATAGCTTCCTTGATTGCGAAGAAATCGACCCTGCAACCGCACGTAACGGCGATGTTATCATCAACCGCGACGGCAAAATGATGCGTCCCAAACGATTGCCATCAAACCTGTTCCAATTCCGCGCAGGAACAGGCGAAGACCGCTGTATATTGGACAGCATTACAAGCCTGCAAAATGGGGCAGATTTGCTATGGATTGAAACCGAAAAGCCGCATGTCGAACAAATCGCAGGGATGATGGACCGTATTCGGGAGGTCGTTCCCAACGCAAAACTGGTGTATAATAATTCGCCATCTTTCAACTGGACGCTAAATTTTCGTCAGCAAGAATATGACAAAATGGTAGCAGACGGCAAAGACGTGTCGGCATATGACCGTGCCAATTTGATGAGTGCCGATTATGATGGTACGCCGCTTGGTGATGCCGCCGATGAGAGCATTCGCACATTCCAACGTGACGGTGCAAAAAGGGCTGGTATTTTCCACCATCTGATTACGTTGCCGACTTATCATACCGCTGCATTATCAACCGATAATCTGGCAAAGGAATATTTCGGTGACGCCGGGATGCTGGGATATGTTCTTGGCGTGCAGCGGCAGGAAATTCGTCAAGGGATTGCTTGCGTCAAGCACCAGAATATGTCGGGCAGCGACATTGGCGACGATCATAAAGAATATTTCGCCGGTGAAGCTGCGCTGAAAGCTGGCGGCGCTCATAATACCATGAACCAATTCTAGTTACCGGACAGAAAAGGAGTATTTGCCATGAGTGAACCAGCCCGCGCCCGCGCCGTTCTTTCCACCGAAGATCTTACGCTGCTCCGCACTGCGCTTGCGCACTATATGCAAGTCATTCAAGATACACCGGAATCGATAAAATTCGGGCGACTTTATCACCGCTTGGGCAGTGCTGGCGGCAAATGAGCCAAGTTCCGTAAATTCGAGAGTTTTCCTGGGGAGGAAAAACAACTTAGCCGCCGGTAGAAATACTGGCGGTTTTTTTATGCGCTGCGTGTAACGTGATTTATTAATTGTTAATTGCCGCCCGATATACCGATCTTATCAAAGACAGAAAATGGGTGTTTACGTGGACAATACATTAAAGGTTTTGCTTGGCGTTTTGGGGTTTGCGGGTGTTCTGACGGCTCTGGCGACCACGCTTAATATCCCTGCTGCGCAAGAAACGCCTGCCGTGGCAGCTGCCACTCCTAAGCCGCCCCCAACAGTAGCAGCATCTGAAACGTCGCCCGATGAATCCGAGGTCATCGATGAAGACGATGTAACAGAAGATGATCTTGCAGCATTTGGTGACCCGACGGTTGAATTGCCCGGTGACGAAGAAGAAGAGCAAGCTATCGCAGATGCCAGCGTGCAATATAATGGCCCAGTTTCAGAAAACGAAGGACCACCGCCACCGCCACCGCCCGGTGCGATGTAAGCGGGTTTATTTTTTCATCAGGTCCATCGCAGCAGCGGTTAATGCCTCGGTTCCAACTGCAATAACTTTTTCGGCGTCGGGTTTCCAAAAGGGTGAATGCAATGATGGCAGGGGTTTTCCACCTGCTTTTGCCGCATCAAAATCGGACTGCGGCACACCGCCGACCCAGAAAATCATACTTTCCACATTGGCTTTATCCGCACGGTAAAACTGGCTGAAATCTTCGCCGCCCATAACTGGCGGAGTATTGATTACGCGGTTTACGCCAAAACGCGCTTTGAACAATGTAGCCATATCTCCGGTAAGTTTTGGTGTATTATATGTTGCGGGCGTAAATTCGTCCTCCGCAACAGTAATAATCGGCATGCGGTCTTCGGGAACCCCCGCCGCTATCGCCTCGCCCTTTGCAATGCGGCGAATACCATCAAGCAACATCTTTCGCGTTTCATCGGAATAGCTGCGCACAGTTAACAGCAAAGTCGCTTCATCGGATATGATGTTATGTTTGGTTCCTGCGTGAAAACTGCCCACTGTAACGACGGCGGCATCTTGGGGATCAACCTCGCGGCTGACAAGTTGTTGCAGAGATCCGACAATCCGGCTGGCGAGTAAAATGGGATCTTTGGTGGTTTGCGGATAGGCCCCGTGTCCGCCAACACCGCGCACTTTTATATCTACACTGTCCACGTTGGCCAATGCAAAACCAATAGAATATCCCACATTTCCGGCGGCAAATTGCGCTGCATCGTGGAACCCAATGACATATTTCGGTTTGGGAAACCGGGTATACAGCCCGTCGTCCAACATTGCCTTTGCGCCTTTGCCAATCTCTTCGGCGGGCTGCAATATCATTACTAGCGTGCCGGACCATTTTGCTTTGTTCGCAGCCAATTGCCGCGCCGTGCCAACCCATGCTGACATATGCGTATCATGGCCGCAGGCATGCATGATGCCCGATTCTGTGCCAGATTTACTGACACCGCGCTGTTTGGATGCATAGGGCAACCCAGTCTGTTCCTCAACAGGCAGACCGTCCATATCAGCTCGGATCATAACCACAGGACCGGTGCCATTTTTCATCACTGCGACAACGCCAGTCTGACCAACTTTTTCGGTGACTTCAAACCCCAAACGCCGTGCTTCTACAGCAAGTTTGGCTGCGGTCTTAAACTCCTGAAAACTCAGCTCGGGATTGGCGTGCAAATCCCGGTAAAGTGTCATTAATGATGGCAAATCCGCAGCAACCGCATCCTTAATATCGTCAGCAAATGCAACGTTTGGCAGCATCATTGTGGCCAGCGCTGCGGCTCCAATCATTGTCTTTTTCATATACTGCTCCCCATAGGTTTCTCTGCCAATTCTATACCGAATTATTGTGCCGTCCAGCCACCATCCACCGAAAGGTTTGCGCCTGTTATGGCGCTAGCCTCTTCTCTGCAAAGAAATAGTCCCAGCGCCGCCACCTGTTCTATTGTCACAAACTTTTTCTGCGGTTGATTGGCCAGCAACACATCGTTCATCACTTGCTCCCGCGTTAATCCGCGTGCTTTCATTGTATCGGGAATTTGCCCTTCGACCAAGGGTGTCCACACATATCCGGGACTAATTGTATTGGCAGTGATGCCCATTTGCGCGATTTCTAACGCCACTGTTTTGGTAAAACCATCCAGACCGTGCTTGGCCGCATTATACGCGCTTTTATAAGGGCTGGCGACTTTGCTGTGCATCGAACCGGTGCAGATGATCCGCCCCCAACCTTTTGCCTTCATCGCGGGCAATGCGGCGGCGGTTGCGTGAAATGCCGAGGTAAGAATTATTGAAATAACAGCATCCCATTTATCGGCCGGAAATACATCCACGGGCGCAACATGCTGGATACCGGCATTGTTAAATAATATATCAGGTCCGCCAAGTTCGCGGGTGCAATCGGCAACCATTGCGCGAATGTCATCCGGTCTGGTCATGTCCGCAGGAGAATAATCCGCCCCTGCTCCGCTTAGTGCTTTTAACTCTTCAACATAACCCGCAATTGCCGCAACATCACCAAAGCCATTTAGCATGATAGATGCGCCCTCCGCAGCCAGTGCACGCGCATAACCAAGCCCGATTCCAGAGGTTGACCCTGTAATCAATGCAGTTTTGCCGGATAAAAACATGGGAGAATATACCTTTTTTGGGACGCCGATTGCTTTTGTTATTCCTTGCGCTTTTCCTTCAAAACCGCAATGCTGAAATCATTAGTTTTTGGGAGAATATGCATGCGTCTCGACGATCTGGATCCAAGCGATAACGTTCGGGATTTGGGAACGGGCGGTGGTGGCGGTTTTGGCGGCGGTGGCGGCGGCGGAATTGGATCGTTACTGATTGGTTTATTACCGCTGCTTTTGGGCCGCAAACTAGGCTGCGGCACTATGGCGATTATTGGCATAGTCGGGTTTTTCCTGCTTTCCAGTGGTGTGCTGAATTTCGGCGGGACAGGTATGCCTACCGAACAGGTTGGCGGTGAGGTACCTAGCGGCCAAGCAGCGTGCGATACGCAGGATGAACTATTTGCATGCCGGGTACTTAAATCGACGGAAAACACATGGTCAGAATTGTTCCGTGCCGGCGGCCAGCAATATGTGCCGACAACGTTAAGTTTCTTTTCACGTTCAGGTCAATCGGGTTGCGGCGCTGCACAATCGGCGATGGGACCATTTTATTGCCCGACGGATAAAGGTGTTTATCTCGACACAACTTTTTTCCAACAGATGCAGCAACAGATGAAGGCGGGCGGTGATTTTGCGCAAGCTTATGTCATCGCACACGAGGTTGGACACCATGTGCAAAACATCACCGGCGTGGCCGATCGCGTGCGCCAATTGCAATCAAGGTCCAGCCAGGAACAGGGCAATGCATTGCAGGTGCGGATGGAATTGCAGGCCGATTGCTTTGCGGGTGTTTGGGCCGCGCGTAACTCTGATCGTATGGAACCGGGCGACTTGGAAGAAGGCATGAACGCCGCAAATGCAATCGGGGATGATACCTTGATGCGTCAAGCCGGACAACGTCCCGTGGAAAGCATGTTCACCCATGGCACGTCGCAACAGCGTATGGAGGCGCTAAAACGCGGCTTACAATCTGGTCAGCCGAGCGCGTGTAATTATTTCCAAGGTATCATTTGAGAGTTTAACGACCGCGTGCGTTTATCCGATTGCCATAATGTTGACGATTTCCGCCGATTGGCAAAGGCACGCCTGCCTTGGCCGATATTTGATTATATTGACGGAGCGGCCGACGACGAACGTACAAAGGACCGCAATACATCCTCATTCGATGACAGCTATCTTGTTCCAAATGTCCTGACCGGTGCATCAGACACAGATATGAGTGTCATGGTAATGGGCAAACGGATCGCCATGCCGCTGATGCTTTCACCAACCGCGTTGCAGCGCCTGTTCCATTGGCAGGGTGAACGCGCGGTTGCACGCACGGCGCAAGATTTCGGTACGTGGTTCGGCATATCTTCCCTCGCCACAGTTAGCATTGAGGAAATTGGCGAGACAATTTCGTCACCAAAAATGTTCCAGCTTTATATCCATAAGGACAAGGGACTGAACACGTCGATGATCGAACGATGTAAAGCGGCCAAGTTTGATGCCATTGCACTGACTGTTGATACTATCGTATCTGGCAACCGCGAACGTTGTCTGCGCAGTGGTTTTACATCTCCACCCCGTTTTACGGCATCTTCCGTGCTCAGCTATGCGATCCATCCGATGTGGGCGCTAAATTATATGTTCCGCGAAAAATTCGCGCTGCCCAATCTAGAAACACATGTCGATGCCGGCACCAATGTCGCAGTGTCCGTGGCCGATTATTTCAATACCATGCTCGATCCGACGATGGATTGGAAAATGGCAGAAAAAGTCCGCAGTGATTGGGGTGGGCAGTTTTGCTTAAAAGGCATCATGTCAGCCGAAGATGCCAAGCGCGCGGTTGATATTGGTGCGACCGCAATCATGGTCAGCAACCATGGCGGCCGGCAATTGGACGGGTCGCGCTCTCCATTTGACCAGATTTCCGAGATTGCCGATGCTGTCGGCGGCAAAATTGATATTATCTGTGACGGCGGCATCCGGCGCGGCAGCCACGTACTGAAAGCCATTGCTGCCGGGGCAACAGCATGTTCGGGTGGGCGGTTATATCTTTATGCGCTTGCAGCGGCAGGCGAGCCGGGCGTTCGGCGCATCGTTGGCAAATTACGCGACGAGATTGAACGCGACATGAAATTAATGGGGATAGGGTCGGTGAGTGAATTGACGCGGGAAATGCTGCGCTGGCGGTAATTCGTTTTTAATGTAGAATTTACCTTCGGGGTCTAAACTTTGACCTTGGGGTATTATTTATGAAAATTTCGATTGCTGTTGTTGCCGCGATGGCGGTTTCATCTGCGGGGCTGTATAGCACTGGGGTTATTGGCGGCGGCGCATATGACAATATGTTCGAGGCGCAGTTGAACGGGAATGCAGAGTCCAACGTTGAATATCCAATGGCGCTAGAGGATGTGTTTACAAAACTGATATCCACGCCCGTTATCGACGAAGTCAACCGTGAATTTGGCAACAATTTCGCTCCGCAAATAATCATTTCGGCGCGCAGCGACCGCCAGATTACCTGGAAGGTAAATTTTCAAAGCGAGCATATTGCGACTGTCGTTATTGATCTGACACCGGTGAGTGCGGGATCTACGCGGGCTAATTTGACCGTCACTGTGGCTAACAATAGTATTTTACTTGCCGCCAGTTCAGCCAGCGATACCGACGTTCAAGAATTGGAAAAACTATCCCGGCTAATGATCGCTATACTGATCGACTTTCGTTTAACGGGCAAGCGGGCCGATGCTGCAATGGTTAAAGCAGCCTTGTATGACTATCTAAATGCAAAGGATTTGGAAGCCAAATTGATGGCCATAGATCGCGTTGCACGGCTACGATTTGGTTCCTCTATGCCGGAACCTGAAATTCCGGAATACTTGGAGATGGAGGATAGCGAGAATTATGATATGTCTCCTGCATCCGCAACCGAACCAACCGATTCAACAATTGGTGAAGCTACCGAAGAGTTGTATCAGGATCACGACGCGTCCGGTAATTCCGCCGCCGTTGAACGCGCCATTGAACGCGCAGAGCGGGATGCCGAACGAGCAAGTGAGCAAGCGGCAGAGGCAGCGGAAAGAGCGGGGGCAGCTGCGGAGCGCGCCGCAATGCAGGCGCAGTATGCTGCACGTAGGGCTGCAAATTAAACTCCAAACGCAAAATTGGCCGGGACACTTATTTTTCCCGGCCAAATATTCTAATTCAAATTCCGGTCATACCTTTATCGCATCGCCGTCCGTAGCAATTGTCTTGCTTCCCCAATCAATCGCTCTGGTTGCCCACATCACGACAGCAAGTGCCACAAACAACAGCAGAGATCCGATTATGAGCGAATAGGCTTCCAAATTCAGCAATACGTAAAGCGTCGCATAAAGCCCCGTCAGCAAACCGCCAATAACCTTGGCGCGCTGCCAGCTTTTCAGGATCGCAGCAGAATAGGCCGTCAGCAATCCTGCTATTGCGCCCGCCGCTATCAAATACGCCCACATGAAGCCAACGACCTCGGCAAAGGCGAGCAGAAGGACGAAGAACAAGACAAGCCCTGCCCCCGTCATCAAATATTCCGCCGCTGCAATCTTTGCCCCTGCGATGACATCAAACATCAGGAACGCGAGGAAGGTAAAGCCGATGAACAAAAAGCCATATTTTACTGAACGATCAACCTGACTATACAGGTCAACAGGCTCGATGAGGCCGATGGTTGCGGCTTGGCTGGTGTTGGGTTCGCCGGCTGCTTTGGGCGACGATACGCTAATATAATCGCGGCCACTCGATTGCACGGGCGCAACGGGATCCTCCATCAGCACCAGTGCCTGTCCCAATGCGAGGTTGGTCACTGCATGGCTGGAGGTAAAGCCAGAGGATTTGACCGCACGTTTGGTGGGCAGGAAATCGCCCTCAAAACTGGGGCTAGGCCATGCCGACTGCACATCCCAACTCGTCTCACCACCGCGCGGAACCATGGTCAGCGATTTGTTGCCGCGAATGGCGTAATTATAACTTACTTCCAACGGCGCGGCCCCATCCCAATCAATAAAGCTAAAGAACCCGGAACCGTTGGATGCATTCAATCCCTTGCCCGGTTGCAGGTCGAGTATCTTACCGCCGATTTCAACCTTGCTGTCTTTCTGCAAACCGCGTGCATCAGAAACCCCGAACCGCAGCTCAGCCCCTGAAAGGTTCAATGCGGCGCGGCTGACGCCATAGCGTTCGAAGTCAACTGGCAAGGCAAAACGTGCCTTACCGCTATTCTCCGCGACGAATAGCACGCTTTCATATATGGACTTCTTCTTTCGGTCCGGTTTCAAATTGGTCTTAATCGCATTGGTTTCGGGCGACAGGAACAGTTCCTTATTCACGGCCACCGTGCGCGTTGTTTGTTTGCCGTTTACGTCTACGGTCTCAACGCTGTTCGCAGTATATGGAATGACCAACACCGGCCCAACAATTGTCTGCGGCCCGCCCCACCCCGCCGCAATTGATGCTTGCGCGGTTGCCGACTGTTCCTGCCGGTCACCCACAAGTACGTAAACCATTATTAAGGGTATCACGAGAACAATGCCGATTATTCCGGCCAAAAACAATTTGAATCCAGGGGAGCGTTCAGATGTCATAAGTTGCCTTCCTTCCAAGTTGCAACGCTTCATCGATGAAATAGCACGGTTGGTCTATGAATTGCAAGATGAACGCTGGATGAATAAGGATGCCAATGGCTAGGTCTTGGTTGAAACACGCTCGCGATATGGGGAGCAAAAGAAAACTTTGCTTGGCTATCATTGCTGGCAAGCCCATCTGAATGACATGACTAAATTCTCCATACTCGATCTTGTACCCATTGCCGAAGACAGCAACATCGGCGCTGCCATTGCCAATTCCGCCGATATGGCAGCACTTGCCGAGGCGCTTGGCTTTGCGCGCTACTGGGTCGCCGAACATCACGGGATGCCGGGCATCGGCGGCGCGGCGACATCGTTAGTCATTAGCCACATTGCTGCGGCGACCAAAACGATACGCGTGGGATCCGGCGGGATCATGCTGCCCAATCATCCGGCGCTTGTTATTGCCGAGCAGTTTGGCACGCTCGATGCGCTGTATCCCGGTCGCATTGATCTGGGCCTTGGCCGCGCACCGGGTAGTGATCAGCGCGTGGCACAGGCATTGTGGCGTCACCTCAGCAGCGACGGCAATGATTTTCCGCGCGAAGTGATGCAGTTGCAAAGCTATTTCGC
>JANOKA010000202.1:0-7439 GCA_031418995.1 Sphingomonadales bacterium
TTTCAATGAAAGTGCGCTTTGACGAGAATGATGACATTGTAGTGAATGATATTCCTGATGAGATGATGGCTGAAATTGAACGACGAGCTAACCAAAAAGGCTGGTCACCTGAAGATGAACTTCGTGACATTTTCATTCGGGTAGTAAGTGAAGACAAATTTGCGGCTAATTGATCTCTAACCTCTTGCAGGTAGAGAGGGGCTGGGGGAGTAGACATGGCCACGCCCCACACGTCATTGCGAGGAGCAAAGCGACGCGGCAATCCAGAGCCGCGCATAACCGCTCTGGATTGCTTCGCTTCGCTCGCAATGACGATGGAGGACATGTTAGCAGAAAGAGACATTATTTTGACACGTCTTCAGTCTGGACTTGTTCGTTGCCGATAAAACCAATTTTATTTAAATCGCCATTTGCCATTGCAAAAGTATAAGCCATCAAAACGCAAGAGTATCTCTTCTCAAAGGCGCTAAAATTTTTTGGGCTAGGGATAACTGGTTGAAAAGATATAGTATCACCATTCTCTTTGAAAACCTCACCTTTTTGCAGTCCACAATGAAGTTCTAGCCCTTCGGCAAACAGCTTATCGCTTGCAAAAGACGCACGTTCCGGAAAATTTTCCAATAACCCTAACTTATCGAGCGATTTTCTTGCTTCCTCAAGCATTATGGGCCGATAAAGATCAGTTTTGAATTTGTGAAATTGCATTAGAAGTTCAGTGTCAGTGAATGTCACGATTTCCAGTCCCACCGCATCATTAATGCAATTAAAACTTTCTATTGTGGCACCTGAATCAGGCGTAATTACCGCCTCAATACTTTGTAACTCATCCTGATACGCGACAGAAATACCTTTGCTGCTTAAACCGCATTTTACGAGATTTTGCTCGATAACTTGTTCTATTGCTATCGGTGGTAGAGGCGGCATGTCCATCACCCCATCATCCCCGCGAATTTTTCGAACAGATAATGGCTATCCATCGGTCCCGGGCTGGCCTCTGGGTGATATTGCACCGAAAACGCCGGACTATCGGTCAGCTCAAATCCGCAATTGCTGCCATCGAACAGGCTGATGTGCGTTGCCTTTGCATTTACGGGCAGCGTGTCTGCGTCAACCGCGAAGCCGTGGTTCATGCTGGTAATTTCAACCGCGCCGTCCGACAAACGCTTGACGGGATGGTTTGCGCCGCGGTGGCCTTGGTGCATCTTTTCGGTTTTTGCGCCAACGGCCAGCGCCAGCATTTGATGGCCAAGGCAGATGCCGAATAACGGCTTGCCCGTTGCCAGCCATTGCTGAATTACGGGTACGGCATATTCGCCCGTCGCGGCGGGATCGCCGGGGCCGTTGGACAGGAACAGTCCGTCGGGTCTGTGCGCCATGATGTCTGCGAAACTGGCGGTGGCGGGGACAACGGTTACGTCGCAGCCTACGTCGACCAAGTTGCGCAGGATGTTGTGTTTTATGCCATAGTCGATGGCGACGACTTTCTTGTTCCCCTCCCGCTTGCGGGAGGGGTTAGGGGTGGGGTGAGCCGAAGGCGAACCTTGCGACATAGAGGTTGAAGACCCACCCCCGGCCCCTCCCGCTTGCGGGAGGGGAGAAGAATGCCCCTCACCCAGTTTCCACAATCCTTGATCCCAGCCATAACTCTGCAACGTGGTCACGTCCTTGGCCAGATCCATACCTTCCAGCCCTGCCCAGCTTTGCGCCTGCGCCAGCAATTCCGCCATATCGAACGCGCCATCGGCGTTGTGCGCGATCACCGCATTGGGCGCGCCGGCCTCGCGGATAAGCCGCGTTAACGCGCGGGTATCGACGCCCGAAATGCCGATGCGGCCATTGGATTTCATCCACCCATCAAAATGCTGCGTGCTGCGAAAATTTGATGGCGCGGTCACGTCCTGCCGCACGATTGCGCCCAGCGCATGCGGGTTCAGCGCCTCGACATCCTCGGGATTGCTGCCGACATTGCCAATATGCGGAAAGGTAAAGTTGATGATTTGCCCGGCATAGCTCGGATCGGTCATCACCTCTTGATAGCCCGTCATTGCGGTGTTGAAGCAAATTTCGCCCACCGCGCTGCCCTGCGCGCCGAAACCCCTGCCCCAAATGATTTGCCCAGAAGCCAAAACCAATACGGCAGTGGCTCCGTTTGGCGCACGCGTAGAGGTGGGGTCGGCCATATAGGGTCGCTCCTGAATAGAGGTTTTGCAGCAATGTCGCTAAGTAATTGCCGCTAAAGACACAGGGCCGTATCGTCAATCTATTATTCGCCGTAAATTGCGTCTATCCACAGGCTTTTCCAATTCAGACAAGAGAATATGATATGATCCGTGACACCATTAAGGCCGCCCAAATCACTGCAATGAAGGCGGGCGAGAAAGAGCGCTTGGCCGCCGTACGCCTTATCCTTGCCAAGGTGAAGGACCGCGATATCGAGCTGCGCACGGCATCGACCCTGCCCGATGATGACGCCATGGTGGTCGAGGTTCTGCAGAAAATGGTAAAGCAGCGCCGTGAATCCATTACATTATATGAACAAGGCAGCCGCGCCGAATTGGCCGCGATAGAAGCCAGCGAGCTTCTCATCATCGAAGAGTTCCTGCCTGCGCAGTTAAACGACGCCGATACCAGCGCCGCGATTGAAGCGATCAAAACGGAACTCGGTGCATCAACCCTGAAAGACATGGGACGCGTTATGGCGATGTTGAAAGAACGGCACGGGCCGCAATTGGATATGAGCAAAGCCAGCGGACTGGTGAAGGCAGCATTGGGCTAATCGCTATTTGCCCTATACAGGGTCAGTGTTCCGGTGCCGCTTATATGGTTGAAATGTAGGATTTGACGGAGCAACATAGTATTGGCTCTTTGAAATTTCGGACACTACGGTGTTTCGTCTATTCTCTACGCATTCAGTTTCGCGGGTGAAGTTGCGGCAGGGATGAAAGTTGTTTGCCTTGCGGTCTATAAGGTCCCGAAAATCCAACCACGGTTCAACGACGGCATCACTCATTTCAACGATAAAATAGGCTCTATAATGCTCTGGACTATGAACTTTGCCGGGTAAAACTGGACGGTTTTAGCAATTTTTTAGCTGGTCTGGCGCTTGTTTTATTTACCTCGGATGCAGGATATCGCGGTGCCGCCCAACATGCCGCTTGAACCTTATGCCGCAGTGATTATGACGGCATTTGAGATTAAAGGGGAGCAGCATGGCGAGTGAAGCTGGAATTACCGTAAAAAGCGGAGCAACTTTGGACCCGAAGCGCGACCGGTTGGTTATTACCGCATCGTCGCTTGGCACAGTGTTCGAATGGTATGATTTCTTCGTCTATGGCATTTTAGCCGCGCTGATCGGAAAACTGTTTTTCCCTGCGGACAATCCAACTGCTGCTACATTGGCTTCGCTCGCAATCTTCGGTGCGGGATTTGGCGTTAGGCCGTTGGGGGCGATATTATTTGGGTATTTCGGCGACCGGATCGGACGGAAATATACGTTTCTGGTAACCATCACATTGATGGGTTTGGCAACGGCAGCCATCGGATTATTGCCGACATTTGAAACGGCGGGCGTTTGGGCAGCGGGCATGTTGCTGACATTGCGCTGTTTACAGGGGCTTGCGCTGGGCGGCGAATATGGCGGCGCGGCAATTTATGTCGCCGAACATGCGCCGAACGGCAAACGCGGTCAGTATACCAGCTGGATACAGGCATCTGTTGCTGGCGGGTTTTTGCTGGCGGTAATTGTGGTGTTGCTCACCCGTTATTCCATGAGCACCGAAGATTTTGAGGCATGGGGCTGGCGCGTGCCGTTCCTTATGTCGATATTGCTGTTGTCTATTTCCTTGTATATGCGGCTGAAACTGTCGGAAAGTCCGGTTTTTAAGGCAATGAAAGAAGCGGGAACGACCTCTAAAAATCCGTTTTTGGAAAGCTTTCAATATCCCGGCAACGTAAAGCGTTTGTTTGTCGCACTGTTTGGCGTGGCCGCTGGATTGACCGTCATTTATTATACATCACAGTTTGGAACGCTGTATTTCTTGACGGGAACTGCCCGTGTTCCTGAAACCGACGCGCTGCTTTATATGGCATCGGGAGCGACAATTGCCGCACCATTTTACGTCCTGTTTGGATGGGCGTCAGATAAATATGGCCGCAAACGGATATTATTGCTCGGCTATGCTCTTGCGATTGTATCGATTTTCCCTTTATTCCGGATGATGGCGGATGCGGCCAACCCGGCATTGGAAAAGGCAACGGCGACGTCACCTGTCACGCTGTCGATGCCAGAATGCGATTTCAGTGTGTTCAAACGCACGCAGGATAGCGAATGCGGCAAGGCGCTGAACTTCCTAACCAAACGCGGCATCAGTTACAGCAAGGAAAACGGCGATGTTGTGGCGTTAAAGGTCGGTGATGCGGAACTGAAAGGCTTTGATGAAAAGGCGTATATCGCGGCGCTGGAAAAGGCTGGCTATCCTGACAAATCCGATCCTGCACAGCGAAAGCCATGGAAAATCATCCTGGCGGTCGCACTGATGGTCGGGTTGTCGGCGATGACGTACGGACAAGTCGCGGCTATATTGGTCGAGATGTTTCCGGCCAAAATACGCTATACATCTATGTCGATACCCTATCATATTGGTGCAGGCTATTTTGGCGGATTTCTGCCCTATATTTCGCAATCCATTGTGGCGCAAACGGGCAACGCTTATTCGGGGCTTTGGTATACGGTGGGCGTGACGGCACTTGCGTTTATCGTTGCGCTCATCTGGTTGCCTGAAACGTCGGGTATGGACGATCTGGATTGACGATTGGCACAACGATCAAAGATATTACGTATCCTGTGAGCGAAGCACCAATCCGGTTGTTATTAGACGGAGACGCTCTGGTTGCCAATTGGCGTGCGTTGAAGGCAGAGGGCAGTGCTGCCTGCGGCGCGGCGGTAAAGGCCAACGCATATGGTGTCGGCGCGCGCGATGTCGTTAAACGCCTGAAGAATGCGGGCTGCGTGGATTTTTTCGTGGCCAACTGGGCCGAAGCAGCGGCGATTGCCGATATCGTGCCGCCGCGGCAGATCGCGGTTTTCAATGGTTTGGATACCTGCGACATTGCCGCTATTTTGGCTATTGGCGCCGTTCCCGTATTGAACACGCCGCTGCAAATCGAGCGCTGGAAAGCAGCATCTGGCGGGGTGTGCCATGTCATGTTGGATACGGGCATCAACCGTCTGGGAATTGGCCCTGAACAAGTGGACGCGCCGTTATGGGCGGGATTGGACATCGATATATTAATGTCCCATTTGGCGTCTGCCGATCTGAACAGCCGCCAAAATGCCGCGCAGTTGGCTGTATTCGGGCAATATGCAAATTCCATACCCGCGCGCCGCCGCAGTTTGGCAAACAGCGCAGGAATCATGCTAGGCAAAGATTACCATTTTGATTTGACGCGCCCGGGATTAGCGCTTTACGGCGGCATATCGCGGCCTGAACACACGCACTTGATAAAGCAAGTGGTTCAAATCCAGTCGCAAGTCTTGCAGGTTCGCATGCATCACGCGGGCGCGCAAATCGGCTATAATGGGACATATATTTGCGATGGCCAAACAAGAGTGGCCACAATAGCAGCGGGATATGCCGACGGGTACAGGCGCGGTTTTTCGGGGACGGGGCAAGCGTCGTTTGAAGGCATTAGCTTTCCTGTAATTGGCCGGGTATCGATGGATTTGGTGACATTGGATGTTACGAAATCCCCTGAATTGCATGAATGTGATTGGGTAGATGTAGATTTTTCGCTTGTTAGCGCGTCCAAGCAGAGCGGCCTTTCGCAATATGAATTATTGACCGGGCTTGGCCAACGGGCGGACCGCATTTGGCGTTAAACCAAATGCCGCAGCATCCATGTTGCAGTGCACTATTAACTAGTGCTAAAGCCCAATGATATCCTAAAGGAATTCGACATGGCACGGCAATCGGGCAGCGGCAAAGACGGCGATCCCATCATCATTAAAAAATACGCCAACAGGCGTTTATATAATACCCAGTCGTCGAAATATATAACACTCGATTTTTTGGCAGAAATGACGCGCAAAGAGGTCGAGTTCAAGGTTGTTGATGCTAAATCGGGGGAAGATATTACCCATAATGTGCTGACACAAATCATCATGGACGAAGAAGCCAATGGCCAGAATATGCTGCCCGTCGGTTTCCTCAGGCAGTTAATTGCGCTTTATGGCGGATCAATGCAGTCGATGGTTCCCGAGTTTTTGGAAAGCTCGCTCAATAACTTCCGCAAAAATCAACAGCAGGTCCAAAACGTTATCGAAACGGCGATAACATCGGGGCCGTTTGGTGATATTACGAAGCAGAATATAGAATTTGTTCGTGCGGCCCGTGATGCGTTGTTGCCAGGTCTTTCATCCAAGAAACCTGTGAAGCGTGCGGAAGCCGAGGCTCGCACCGGAACAGAAAACGAAGTAGCCGATTTGAAAAAACAATTGGCCGAACTGCAGGCGAAAATAGACCGTATGTCGGCTGAATAACGGTCAACTAACTATATCAAATTTTTGAAACAGGTACTCCATTGATTAAACATGCTTTATTGGCACGCCGTGCCACTGACTTTGCTGCTTGGTATCAAGAAGTTATATCCGAGGCCGACCTTGCGGAGGAATCGGGTGTGCGCGGATGCATGGTTATTAAGCCATGGGGATATGGCATTTGGGAACGTATCCAGAAATTGATGGACATTCAGATTAAGCTGGCGGGCGTTGAAAATTGTTATTTTCCGCTGTTCATACCATTATCCTATTTTGAAAAAGAGGCGGACCATGTGGATGGCTTTGCCAAAGAGATGGCGGTTGTTACGCACCACCGTTTGATCCAGAAGGACGGCAAACTGGTTCCCGATCCAGACGCCAAGCTGGAGGAACCATTGATCGTGCGGCCTACTTCGGAAACCGTCATTGGCGCAGCGATGAGCCGTTGGATTCAGTCATGGCGCGACTTGCCCATGCTGACCAACCAATGGGCCAATGTCGTGCGCTGGGAAATGCGGACACGGATGTTTTTGCGGACAAGCGAGTTCTTATGGCAAGAGGGCCATACCGCGCATGCCGACAAGGCAAGCGCAATGGACGAGACATTGCGCGCATTGGAAATGTACCGCGCCTTTGCCGAAGGGCCTTTAGCTATGCCTGTTATTGCAGGGGAAAAGCCGGAGAATGAACGTTTTCCAGGCGCGGATGCGACATTTTCGATTGAAGCCATGATGCAGGACGGCAAAGCGTTGCAAGCGGGAACATCGCATTATTTGGGTACGACATTCGCCGAGGCACAAAACATCCGTTATCAGGACAAGGATGGCGGTCATACGTTATGTCACACCACCAGCTGGGGCGTATCAACGCGGATGATTGGCGGGGTAATAATGACGCATGGAGA
>JANOKA010000203.1:0-27165 GCA_031418995.1 Sphingomonadales bacterium
GTGTCCAGTTTGCGGGGTATGTCGGGTATCAAAACGATCATAGCCTCTGACGCATCGCCCGTTTTGGCTGCACCGTTTTGAACTTTTGCCTCGGCGGTTAGGACCAATAACGTCGGCGGCGCTTTCGCGCCAAAGCTGACGCAACCCGAAAGCGCCAATATCAAGGGGACGGCGACCAAAATGGCGGAATGGCGAGGGCGGTTATGTGTCATCATTTTCGGCTCTTCTTCGCATCATAATCGGGCAGCGGCGGCGCACTGATCGCACCGCCAAGGCCGTTTTGATCGACCCGGTCGGTCACCGATTTCAGCGACCCCGATAATTGGCGCAAATCGCGTGCGAGCTGGTTAAATTCAGGCAGGGTTTGCGTGTTCAATGTGTCGATTGCGGGGTTGGTTTGCTGCAATGTTGTTTCCAGCGCCGATAGGCTTTTGTTCGCCGCCGTCAATGTCTTGCGCAGTTCGGCAATCGCTGGCTTGCCCTCGTCATTCAGGGTGCTGTTGACGGAGCCTGTGAGCGCGCTCATCTGGTCTGCTGCGCCGCCAACCTTGTTCAATGCCGCCGAGGCTTGCGCCAATGTATTGCGGGTTTCGGCAATTGCGCCTTCTAAATTCGGCGCGCTTTGTGCCAGTGATCCGGTTAAAATGTCGACATTGCCCAGAATTTTCTCAATCGACTCCTGATTTTTGTCCGACATTAAATTGGCCAAACGCTCGGTCGCGGTCGATAGTCGTTCCAGCAACAGCGGCGCGCCGTTCAGCAATTGGCCCAGTGCGCCGGGCTTGGTAGGGATGACGGGAACGCCGGCGGGACAGGCCGATTCCGGCTTTTCGGTGGGGCAGGTAATGGCTGGCGCATCTTTGACAGCGCCGTCGAGTTGAATATCAGCAACGCCAGTGAAATTCAGGCTGTTTATCGTCGCCGTCGTTCCTTGCAAAATAGGCACATTCTGTTCAACGGCAATCCGAACGCGGACGAAATCGGGATCAGGGCCCCATAATGCGATCTTCTTTACCTCGCCAACGGGAACACCGGAAAACGAAACAGGTGATCCTTTGGCCAGGCCATTGACCGATTGTTGAAAGAATATGTCATATTCCTTTTTCTCGCCGTCATTAAATTTGGCCAGCCATATGGTGAATCCCACCAGCGCCGCGAGCAGCGCCAATGTCACAACACCGACCAGAACGTAATTTGAGCGTGTTTCCATTAAAAGCGTTTTTCCATTAAATCAGCCCGGAACTATAGCAAAGTTAGCATCATAGCACACTGTTTAGCCCGAAACTCGGTTCGTGCAAGCACGTCAAACAATTGGCTATTATTGACCATCATCCGCGCTTTGCTGCACGGCCGCGGGGACCTGTGAAATATTCGCGAATCCATGGGTGATCGGTGGCCAGAAGCTCGTCGATTTTGCCAATCGCAATGACCTTCTTATCGGCAAGCACGGCAACACGGTCGCAAATGGCGTATAAGGAGTCCAGATCATGCGTGATTAAAAATACCGTCAGGCCCAGTGTTTCTTTCAATTCTTTGGTCAGCCGATCAAAATTGGCGGCGCCAATCGGGTCTAATCCGGCGGTTGGTTCATCAAGGAACAGCAATTCCGGGTCCATCGCCAATGCGCGTGCAAGGCCTGCGCGTTTTTTCATGCCGCCCGATAGTTCGGACGGATATTTTGCAGCAGCTTCGGGCGGCAACCCGCTCAAATGCACTTTGGTCAGGGCAATCTCGTCGAGCAACTGGCCGTCCAGATCGGCGTAGAATTCGCGCAAGGGAACCTGCACATTTTCCGCCACGGTCAATGTTGAAAACAGCGCGCCGCCCTGAAACAATACGCCCCACCGTTTGCGCACGCCGTCATCCGCCTCGGTATCGTCGTCGAGAAGGTTTTCGCCGAACACCGCGATCGAACCCGATGACGGTTGCTGCAATCCGATGATCGACCGCATCAGCACCGATTTGCCTGTACCCGACCCGCCGACCACGCCCAAAATCTCTCCGCGCCGGACATCAAGATCAAGGTTGTCGTGGATTTTCTGGTCACCAAAATGGTTGCACAGGCCGCGAACGGAAATGACGATTTCATCGCCGCTATCTTTATCGTTCGCCATCAATTCCACCCGATACTGCTAAAGAAAACAGCGAAAAATGCATCGAGCACGATCACCAGAAATATCGCCTGAACCACAGCAGCGGTTGTTTTTAAGCCGACTTCTTCGGCGTTATTTTCGACCTGCAATCCCTGAAAGCACCCGGCAATGGCGATGATCGCGCCAAACAAGGGCGCCTTAATCATGCCAACGTAAAAATCGGTGAGCGGGGTCACATCGCGCAGCCGGTCAACATATGTGGCTGGCGGAATTTCCAGTACGGCCCAGCATAATAATCCGCCGCCGATCACGGCGATAATGCACGAATAAAACGCCAGTAACGGCATCATCAAGACCGTGGCGAGCACCCTGGGGATGACCAGCGCCTCAATCGGCGAAACCCCAATGGTACGCATCGCGTCGATTTCTTCGGTGATTTTCATCGTACCCAATTGCGCGGCAAATGCAGAGCCGGACCGTCCCGCAATCATGATCGCGGTCATCAACACGCCCAGTTCGCGGAACGTTAGACGCCCGATCAGGTTGACGGTAAATACTTCTGCGCCAAATTGCCGCAACTGCACCGCGCCTTGCTGTGCAATGACGATGCCGATCAAGAAACTCATCAGGCCAACAATTGCCAATGCACGCACGCCGACCATCTCGAACCGTTGGATAATCGCGTTCACCCGCAACCGTGACGGGTGAATGATGACGGTCAACAGCCCCAAAATAACTTGTCCGACAAAGCCGATGAACTTGACCATGCCCGATAACGTTTCGACCATCGCGCTGCCCAGCTCGCCCAGAATACGCAGGGCCGGGTTGCCGTCGGCGGGTTTAATGCTTGCCCCGTTGTCACTGCCGCGAACCTCGTCAATCAACCGCTGTGCATCCGATGTTGCGCCGGTGATCGCGGCATTCTGGTCACGTGCCGTGCGGTAAACGAGCCACGCGCCGACGGTGTCGATACGGTGTACCGCAGAAATATCGATTGCGGATATTGGCCCGGTGACGGCAGCCAGCTTGCGGTCTAATGCGGCGATATGGGCAATTGACAAGCTGCCCGTAAAGCGCAGCAGCGCCCCGCCATGGTCATCCTGTTCCGATATCACATCTGCGGGCAAATCTGCGGCATCGCTCATAAAATGACAATTGACCCAAAATGTTAGAAACTACAAGCCAGAACGCCGCTATATTGATATGCGTTAAGGCTATGGACGAAAAGCCAGCAAATATGACAGCCCTGACCAAAATTGCCATATATGATATGGATAAAACCATCACGCGCCGCGCCACGTATAACGGGTTTCTGGCGCATATGGCGTTAAAACGTGCGCCGTGGCGTTTGATGTTTCTGACGTTGTTGCCATTTGGACTGCTGCTGTACGGCCTGAAGATTTGGGAACGGCGGCGGTTGAAGGAGTTTTCGCAGACGTTGTTGATTGGCCGCCATGTGCCGCGTTCCGAATTCGCGCGCTATCTGGAAAGCCATGCCGATCTGGTTGTGGGCAAAAATGTTTATCCGCAATTACGCGATCGGGTGGCGCAAGAAAAAGCAGACGGTTTCCGCCATGTTGTGGCAACCGCGTCTTACCGCCTGTATGTTGATGCGATTGCGCACCGACTGGGTTTTGAGGACGTGATCGCAACGGATCTGGCCACCAATGACAGCGGCCATGTTTTGGCGCGGATCGACGGGCATAATTGTTATGACGAGGCAAAGCTGGACAAGGTGAAGGCGTGGATGGCCGCGCAAGGATTACAACGCAACCAGTGCCATATCCGCGCCTATTCCGACCATGTGTCCGACGCGCCGTTATTGGCTTTTGCTGACGAGGCCTTTGCCACCAACCCGCATGCGCCGCTTACCAAGCTGGCGGCGCTGCGGGGGTGGACGGTGGTGGATTGGCGTTAAACCGCCTCCAATGCCTGTTCGAAATCGGCAATCAAATCATCGGCATTTTCAATTCCTACCGAAATCCGCACCAGATTATCGGTGATGCCCAAACGGTCCTTGCGTTCTTGTGGAACCGACAAATGCGTCATCGCAGCGGGGTGACTGGCAAGCGTTTCTGTCCCGCCAAGACTGACCGCGAGTTTCGCGATTTTCAGCGCATCGAGGAACCGGAAACTTTCGGCCTCTCCGCCCTTGATGAATACCGAGAATGTCGATCCTGCGCCTGTGCAATGGCGGTCATAAATATCCTGCTGCCGGGCATCTTTTATCATCCCCAAATAGCCCAGCCCCTCTACTTTGGGATGCGCCGCCAGATATTCGCATACCTTTTTGGCATTTTCCCCGGCGCGGTTCATCCGCAGCTCCAGCGTTTCCAGACTGCGCAATAACATCCATGCCGTGTTGGGGTCGCAAATTGTGCCGATGGTGTTGCGCATCATCCGGATGGGATCGATCAGCGCCTTTGTACCGAGGACGCCGCCTGCGACCAAATCGCTGTGCCCGCCGGCATATTTGGTCAGGCTGTAAACGACCAAATCCGCGCCATGTTTCAACGGCTGCTGCCATATTGGCCCAAGGAATGTATTGTCGATGGCAATGGGCGGAATGCCCTCGCCTGTGCCAAACACCGATGTCCGTGCCGCTGCTACGGCCTGCACATCGACCAAGGCGTTGGTCGGGTTGGCAGGGCTTTCCAGATAGATGATAGCCACTTTGCCGCCTTTTTCAGCGGCCAGTTTGTGCGCATCTGTTAACATCGCAGTGATCTCTGGCTCGGTTGCGCCAGCGGGAAAATCGAGGAAGCTGATGCCAAAACGGCTGAAAATACGCGCGATCATTGTTTCGGTTGCGGCGTATAACGGCCCCGAATGTACAATCACATCACCAGCGCTGACCATAGCGAGCATCATGGTGGCAATCGCCGACATGCCCGATGAAAATACCAGCGCGTCTTCGGCTTCTTCCCATACGCATAAACGGTCCTCTAAAATCTCTTGATTGGGGCCGTTGAACCGAGAGTAAACAAGTCCCTCTGCGCCGCCCGGACGTTTGCCCGTTACGCCTTCAAAAAACCGCTTGCCCGCCGCCGCACTTTCAAATGCAAAGGTGGAGGTAAGAAAAATCGGCGGCTTCAGCGAACCTTCGGAAAGCGTAGGATCATAGCCATGCCCCATCATCAACGTTGCCGGAGTCAATTTGCGACCGCCAATGGTTTCAATCGGCGTTTTTGGTTTGCGTCCTGGCGCCATAGCACCGATGGGCGGGGTTTCGGCGGGGTCAGTCATCACGGCTCTCCAGTTATTTACGCTCGAAAAAGGCCTAACAGCAGAAAATCAAAATTGAAACTAAATTACGCCAGAGTGTTGGAATGTTGTTCAGCGTTCAAAACCATCCCACCAACCACACCACGCTGACAATCAACGGTACGCCGACTACATCCAATGCCAATCCCGCCTTTAACATATTGGGCAGCGCAATATGTCCTGTGGCCCATGCCAGTGCGTTCGGGCCGGTTCCCGACGGCAGCATAAAGCCCCAGCTGGCGGCCATCGCGGCGGGCATGGCGAGCAGCCACGGATCGATGCCCGTCGCCAATATCAATGATGCAATCACCGGCAATATACCGCTGGCCGTGGCCACATTACTGGCAAATTCGGTAATCAAGATAACCAGCGCCGTGACCGTTATAGCAATGATGACCGGGTTTATACCCGCGAGCGGCTGTAAGGCCTCGCCTAGCCATGCGGCGAGCCCTGATTTGGTGATACCCGCCGCCAGCGCCAATCCGCCACCGAACATCATGATGACACCCCAAGGTGCGCGGTCGGCCTCTTTCCATGTTAGCAACGGCCTTGATTTGCCGTCTGATCCGCTGCTGCCATCGGCGACGATAAACAACAACAGCGCGCCTGCCACCGCAATGCTGCCGTCGGTGACCGCGCCTTTGGGCAACATAGTCTCTAGCCATGGCTGCGCCAACCATGCCGTAATGACGATCAGGATAATAGGCAGCAAACGCTTTTCCTGCGCACTCCATGGCCCCGCCGATCCGATTGCTTGCCGTGCCTGTGCCACATCAAACTGCGCCGAACCGACATTTTGCACACGGTATAATATTGCTGCTGCTGCCGGAATGCCCAACAACACCATCGGAACGCCATATTGCATCCATGTTAAGAAATTGACCTCGATTCCCAGCTGCTTGTTGATAAGCGCGGCGGCAATTGCATTGGTCGGGGATCCAACCAGCGTACCCAGCCCGCCGATGGAAGCGGCAAACGCGATGCCCATAATCATGGCGCCGGAAAACCCCTGCGTCTCGCCTTCCTTAACGCCGCCCGCAGTCAATACCGCGAGCGCAATCGGTAACATTATCAGCGCCGTCGATGTGTTCGAGATAAACATCGAAAGCAGCGCCGTGGCTATCATGAACGCAAATAATAGTCCGCCATTGCTACGCCCGCTGCGCGATACAATAGCAATCGCGACGCGGCGGTGCATGCCCACTCGTTCAATCGCCAATGCCAAAAATGCGCCGCCCAATATCAAAAAAAGTATGGGTGAATAATATTCCTTGGCAACGTCATTGGCAGATAGCACCCCCATTAACGGTAGCGCCAGAAACGGCAGCAATGCTGTAACGGTTAGCGGCAGTGCTTCTGTCATCCACCACACCGCCATCAGCAATGTGAGCGCAGCAACATTCCAAGCTGGGGTCGTTATTCCAGCAGGTGCGCCAACGGTCAGCATAATGATGAATGCCAGCGCGCCAAGGATCAGGCCAGAAGATTTGGTGGTCATAAAAGCACGCTGTTTCGAGTTAAAAAGCATCGCTGCTCCAGCCAGCGGTGGAACAGCGTAGTGAAGGAGACAATCACATCCCCACCCCGATCAACGAAATCTGCGTGCCGTAATCCGGCTCTCCGGCATGACAGGTACGGCGGTAGCTGAAGAAACGGTCGGGCTGGCTATACGTGTCCTGCCCCAAACATTCGATGTGCCGTACCCCGGCCATGGCCAATCGCGCCGCGACATAACCCTCGATATCAAACTGGTGATGGCCCGCCTTGCCGCTGCTGAAAAAACGTTCATTGGCGGGATCCGCTTCGGCAAAGCGGCGAAAAAATGCATCATCCACTTCATAACTTTTCTGCGCGATGCACGGCCCGATGGCACATATGATACGGCTGCGGTCTGCGCCCAATGCCTCCATCGCCGCCAATGTCGCCTCGTTCACGCCGCCTATTGCGCCTTTCCAGCCCGAATGCGCCGCGCCAACCACGCCAGCCTCTCGGTCCGCAAACAACACGGGCACGCAATCGGCGGTCGATATGCCCAGCAATATTCCCGGCGTTTTGGTGACCATGGCGTCGGCCTTTGGCGGATCGTCCTGATCGGGCGCGTGCTTCACGGTAATTACATCGGGCGAATGCACCTGATACACGCGTGCCAGTTCCGCACCCGGTATCACCGCCTGTACCGCACGGCGGCGGTTTTCCAGCACAGCGTCGCGGTCATCTTTTGACCCCAGCGCGATATTCAGTCCCGCATATATCCCCGCCGATACCCCGCCTTTTCGGCCCAGAAAACCATGAGGAACGCCCGAAAGGCTGTTTGCGGTAATTGTTTCGATTGTCATTCTGTCTCCCGGTTGGCTTCATCGCAAGCTTGCACTGGCAATGCCAGATAAATGTTCTCACCTAACGCTTAAAACATATACGTCGTCAATGCGCGCGAAGCGCGGCAATCCAGAGCGTGCGTACACAATCCTGGATTGCCGCGCTTGGCGCGCAATGACGAACGGGTCTATGCATTGATATGTGATAGCGAACTTGACCAGAAACCGTTTAATCGCGATCAGATCGAACATGACCAACCACCTTTTGATATTCGGCATGGGTTATTCCGCAAGCCACCTTGCGGCACATTTGCGTGGCCAAGGCTGGCGCGTTACGGGCACACGCCGTGTGGCGGACGGGCATAATATTGCTTTTGATGATAAGGTTGCCGTGCTGGCCGCGCTTTCCACGGCCACACATATTCTGTCATCCGTACCGCCGTCACGTGATGGCGATGATCCGGTGCTGATCCAATATGGCAATGCAATAAGGGCGGCAGAGGCAGGTTGGAGCGGCTATCTGTCCTCAACCGGCGTATATGGTGATGCAGGCGGCGCGTGGGTCGATGAAAGCGCCCCTGTTTCGGGGCGCAGGGCAGAACGAAACGCAGCGGACTTGGCGTGGCAGGACCTACGCGCCGATATGCGCATTTTCCGTTTGCCCGGCATTTATGGCCCTGGCCGCAGCGCGCTCGACCGGGTGGCAGAGGGCAAAGCGCACCGGATCGATGTACCCGATCAAATTTTCAGCCGTGTGCATGTGGATGATATTGTCAGCGGCATCACCGCGTCTTTTGATGGACCCGCAGGCGTCTATAATCTGGCCGATGATTTTCCGTGCAGCCAAAATCAAGTGATCGAGGCGGCGTGCGATTTATTGGGCGTGCCGTATCCGCCGATGCAGTCCTTGGATGCCGCGCAGCTATCCCCCATGGCACGGGCTTTCTATGCCGAAAACCGCCGCGTCGCCAATGCGAAGGCAAAACGCTTGCTTGGCTGGACCCCGCAATATGCGCATTACCGCGACGGTTTGGCTGCTTGCATGGCGATAAACATTCCGGCCATTACCAGCGCCGCGCCTGTCGCGGCCAACATTGACCAGACATAGCCTTCAAAAACTGTCGATAATCCCATGGCGACAACCGGAATGAAAACGCTGGTATAGGCCGCCTTACCGGGACCGATATCACGGACCAGCCGGAAATATAGCGGAAAGGTGATGACCGATCCAACAATCGCAAGATAGGCAATGCCGCCCAGATAACCCGCCGTCCATTCGATTTGCGGCGCACCGTGATTATACAGCGACCACAACCCATTGCCGATGGCCCCATACAGCATCGACCAAGCCAAAACGGTGGTGATCGGAAAACGGGAGAAGCGATCTGACGCTTGCAATACATTGGAAATTGATGCGGTCATTACGGCAATTATCGTGAAGCCTGCTCCGATTAACACGGAGCGCGCATCAACGGGCGCAAAGCGGTATTCGCGCAGGATCAGCAAGCCGACGCCAATTGTTGCAATCGCCGACCCGATCCAGAAAACTTTAGCAACGGGCCGCCCGAGCCACCATTTGCCAAGCAGCGCATTAGGCACGATCAGCAAAGCAAACAGCACCGCGACCAGGCCAGAGGTAATATATTCCTCGGCAGCATAGACGAAATTGAAGTTCATACCGAATTGCACGGCGCCGATAACCATCGCCCAGCCCTGTGCCCGGCGGTTCATACGCAGCGATTGACGCAGGAACAGCGTAAGGATGAACATGCCAATCGCGGCAATGATAAAACGGTAAGTAACCGACCAACTGGGCGGAACAGTACCAAGCTGCCCCTTAATCACCAGCCATGTTGATCCCCAGATTAGGGATACCAGCAGAAACGGGATCAGCACACTGGGGTGGAACAGGCCGTGCTCCTGCGGCGCTACTTCTGCAGCGCCGGATACTATAGCGTCGGTTGGGGTTAAATCGGTGGATTGCGCCAAATCAATATCGCTCATAGTGCGGCAATCGCTTGCGCCAGTGGCGCGGCATCCGCGGCTGTATGCTGCCAACTGGTCACGATCCGCGCTGCGCCATCTCCCCAATCATAGAAATCAAATCCTTGCGCCCTTAAGGCAGCCGCTTCGGTAAAATCCAACCGCAGAAAAATCTCGTTTGCCTGCACCGGGTAAAGCAGCCGCTCCGTGACATTTTCGGCTATAATCTGCGCGGCTTCATTGGCGGCGCGGGCATTGGCCAGCCACAGATCACCGTGCAGCATGGCCAATAATTGTGCTGCCGAAAACCGGCCTTTGCTGAACAGATGCCCGGCCTGTTTGCGCCGGTAAAGGCTGGCATCGGCCAACGCGGTATTAAAAAATACCAGCGCCTCTGCATTCATTCCGCCATTTTTGACAAAACCAAAACTCAATGCGTCCACCCCGGCACGCCAAGTGATATCCGCCGGACTATACCCTCCCGATGCGACCGCGTTGGCAAATCTTGCTCCGTCCATATGAAAACCAAGCCCATGTTCACGGCAAACCGCGCCCAATTCCGCGACCTCTTGCGGCGTATAAATCAGCCCATATTCGCTCGTATTGGTAACCGATACGGCGGCGGCCTGTACCTGATGCACATCGCGGCGTATGCCAGAAAGTCGGGCACTTACGCCGCTGGCCGACAATTTTGCGCCATCGCCCGGTGTCAGCATCAGCTTTGCGCCGCCTGTGTAAAATCCCGGCGCACCGCATTCATCCACTTCGATATGCGCCGCATCATGGCATATAATGCCTTGGTGTGGCTGCACCATACTGGCCAGTGCGAGGCAATTTGCAGCGGTCCCCGTCGACACCCATAATACACGGACTTCGGTTTCAAAAACCGCGCCGAATGCGGCATCAAGCTGTTGGCTCCAAGCATCACCATCATAGGCCGTATCCACGATATTGGCATCGGAAATTGCCTGCATTACGGCAGGATGGACAGGCGCTGCATTATCGGAAAAAAATCGCATTTGCCTGCATTGGCGCGCACGCTGCCACCCGTCAAGCGGGGAAAACAGGTTTCAAAAATGTCTGCAAATCCTCGCTGATACGCGCCAAAGTATCGCAACCCATTTTATAGTGTCGCGGCGTATCCGTGCGTCCGGTTTCTGCCAGCAAAACGCCGTAAAATATCGCCCAGCCTGCGGCGCGGACGATCAGGCTGCGGGACATGCCATAGCTTTGTATTGCCTGATGGCGTGCCTCGGGATCACCGAATAATGCCCAAATCGAGGCTAGATCTGATGCGGGATCCCCAATGCACATATCACCCCAGTCGATGAACGCGGTAATTTTGCCGCCTGTTGTCAACACATTGCGGGCATGAATATCACCAGCAACCCAAGCGCTTTTCAGATCGGCTGGCTCTGCCATCGCGGTTTGCCATGCTTTTTCAATGCTCGCACTGACCAGCATTTCGCCGGACAGCGCCTTCATACGCGCCGCAATATCACTGCGCTTTGCGGTCAATGCGCAATCCCGAACGCTGTTTTGCGGCGCGTCATCCAATATGGGAAGATTGTGTAAGGTCGTCAGAAAATCGGTCAACACACACACTTGGTCATTTGTTGGCGGCGAAAGGTCAGATGCTTGCCCTGGCAACCAATCCAGCAACGACCACGCAAACGGATAATTGCGCGCCGGTTTGCCGCAATATAACGGAACCGGAATGGCAATCGGCAGTCTGGGGGCAAGATATGGTAGCCATTTTTGCTCGTTTTTCAGCAATGGTTCAGCAACTGCGCGGCGCGGCAACCGGACGGCAAATCTATCCCCGATACGGACCATCATATTGTCCCAGCCAGATTCCATAATCCGCACAGTTTCATGGGCCAGATGCGGCAGCTGATCGGCCAAAAGCGACCGGACGAGTGTTTCGTCGATTTCAATTTCTGCAACAGGGGTCATCGGCGCGTCTGCGGTCATTTACAGACTCCAAATTCTTCCGGTCTGGTGCTGCTGGGGAGGATTGAACTCCCGACCTCGTCATTACCAATGACGCGCTCTACCACTGAGCTACAGCAGCCTGCCAAGACGGCGGCGCTATGCGAATACACAGGCCGAATGTCAAGCAACTTGCACGTACTGTATCGCTTTGCCATGAAGGAATAATGAAAAGCGATAAACCAAACAGCAAAGAAGGTCGGTTGGCTGAGGCACTTCGCGCCAATTTGCGGCGCAGAAAAGCACCGAACAAGGCGTCTAAAAATGATAATATAGGCGCTGATTTGCCGCAAGATGTATCTGCGTCAATTGAAAAGGAATGATCCTAACTCTGCGATATCAAGGGCGCTACTTTGCCGCGCATACTTTCGCGGCCCCGTATGGTAGCATCGGTTAACGTCGATGCGCCCGCCTTCAACTCACTTGGCGTAAGGCCGGTAAATTGCTTCACTTCGCGGATTAAATGTGACTGGTCATAAAATGCAAATGCCATTTCGCTGGCTGACAGTTCGCCGCCGCTCGCTAAGATATGTGCCGTACGCAGCGCGCGATATTTTCGCGCCAGTTTTTTGGGCGGCAGTCCATAAAAACGGCGTGTCGTGCGCTCCAACTGCCGGATCGAAAGACCTGTGGCCGTGACAAGATCGCTGATTGCCGGATCGGCGCTGCTGCTTAACCAGTCGTCAACTTTGGCGGTAAATTCATAAGGCGCTGTTTCCGCTTTTTTGTAAATTTCCGCTGCTGCGGTTTGCGCCATTTCTACTTGCTCGGCAAAACTGGGGCATCCACGCAGGGCCGTATGTAATTCCATGATGGTTTCGCCGAATATCATTCGGGCATCTAATGCCCTATCGGCCCAGCGCGCCGCACGCGAACCCATTAGCGCGGCCCAGCCTGCAGGTGTAATCCCCCACCCAAACACAGTGACATTGCCAGATGAATAAGTTGTACAGGGTCCCGATGTGGGACCGACAATTGTAACAGGATATCCAGAATCTATATGTCCACTCGCGAATCGGTATTCATTGTCTCCGCGCAGATAAAACCGGAATTGCGCCCGGTCAGCACGCTCCAACTCGCCAATGGCTTCTCCTTCATACTCAAACCTGTAAAAAGAAGAAATCAAACCAGACAATAGTACATTAGGCGCTTCATAAATCAAAGAAATCATATTTCTGCATCCCTATTGTACAGTAGCACGTAATTTGTACAGATACGACATAGTTCGTACGAAGGGCAAAAAAAGACCTGCCACAAGGGCAGGTCTAAGAGTTAGGAACTTTATGTCGTAAGACTCAAGCCCCTTGGGTCGCAACGCCATTAATAGCCCTAATTGTAAATTAATCTTGCATGGAATCGTCATTTGATAACTTATCCGGGAGTGTGACATTTATGCAAAGCCCCGATTTGATGTGATTTATCTTATGCAGGGTTGCCTAAATGCACGCTGCAATGCGATAGGCAAAAAATGGTATACAAGCTCATTCGTTCCGCCCTGTTTTTAACCGACGCTGAATCAGCGCACGGCCTTTCATTGGCTGCGTTGCGCACGATGCCTTTGCCACGTCCAACACCTGCTGATCCGGTATTGTCCCAGAAATTTGCCGGGCTGGATTTTGCAAACCCGATTGGACTTGCGCCCGGATATGACAAAAATGCCGAAGTCGCGGCGCCCATTTTAAGGCTGGGTTTCGGCTTTACCGAAGTGGGCACGCTGACACCGCGGCCACAAGCGGGGAATGATCGCCCCCGTCTGTTCCGTCTGGTTGAGGATGAAGCGGTCATCAACCGGATGGGTTTTAATAATGAAGGGCAATTGGCTGCGGCCATCCGCTTGGAACGCCTGCGCCGCACACCGCAATGTGGAATAATTGGCGTGAATATCGGCGCAAATAAGGACAGCGCAGATCGCATTTCCGATTATGCCATCGGTGTGCGCGATTTGGAGCGTTATGCCGATTATCTGACTGTGAATGTCAGCTCTCCCAATACGCCGGGGCTGCGCGCTCTACAGGACCGCGCAGCACTGGATGATCTGTTATGTGCCGTTATGGCTGCGCGAACAGGAAATACGCCCATATTCCTGAAAGTCGCTCCAGATTTGGAGCCGACGGATATCGACGATATTGTTACGGTCTGCGCCGAACGCGGGGTTGCCGCCATCATAGTTTCAAACACCACAATATCGCGGCCAAACCTGCGATCGCGTCATGCAAGCGAAAGCGGCGGACTGTCTGGCGTGCCGCTGCGTGAACTGGCATTACAACGGTTGAAAGATTTCAGAAAGGCATCGGGCGGACAAATTCCATTGATCGGCGTGGGCGGTATTTCGTGCGCGCAAGACGCCTATACCCGCATTCGCGCTGGCGCATCATTGGTCCAAATTTACAGCGCTCTGGTATATGAAGGCCCCGGGCTTGCGGCTGCGATCAATAAAGAACTGGCGACGCTGTTAAGGCGTGACGGCTTTGCGGATATCACCGATGCAATCGGAGTGGATGACCCCCGGCCATAATTAGGACTTGCCCGTTTCTGCAAGCTGCATATTATGCGGATATGATAAATTATAAATATGCCATCTTGGCTGCCGCAGTCATTTTTCAACCCGCGATTTCGTATGCGCAAGCCGCACCGGTTGAAACATCAAAAGCCGTTAGTGTCACCAGTTCAGCCGATCCGCGCGCAACGCAGGCTGGAATGGAAATGCTGCGGCAAGGCGGTAGCGCAGCGGACGCATCAATGGCGATGATGGTGACGTTAAGTGTTGTCGAGCCGCAATCCAGTGGCATCGGCGGCGGCGGATTCCTGATTTATTCCGACGGCAGCAATAATATGCTCAGCACAATCAATGGCCGCGAAACCGCCCCTGCGTCTGCAGATCAATCGCGGTTCTTGGGCCCTGATGGAAAGCCGCTTCCGTTTTTGAAAGCCGTGCTTGGCGGACGGTCTGTCGGCGTTCCAGGCAACGTGCATTTGATGGCCATGGCGCACAAGAAATGGGGCAAGCTAAAATGGAAACAATTATTTGCGCCTGCGATCAAACTGGCTGAAGACGGTTTTGAAGTGAGCCCCACATTGGCAGACAGGCTGCGGCAAATCGCGCCGCTTTGGAAAGAGTTTCCGGAAACGCAAAAGATTTACTGGGTAAATGGAAAACCCGCGGTCGCTGGCAGCATCATCAAAAACCCGGCAATGGCGGCAACATTGAAAGCCATTGCAGCGAAAGGCCCGAACGCATTTTACAAAGGGAAAGTGGCCAAGGATTTGGTGCGTACCGTCAACGGCGCAGCGCTTAATCCCAGCGATATGACGCTGGCCGATCTGGCGGCATATAAGGCGGATGAGCAAAAGGCGGTATGTGCGCCGTACCGTGTGTATATCGTTTGCGGTATGGGCCCGCCATCGTCGGGCGCGACCACTGTGTTGCAGATATTGGGCGCGCTAGAACGATTTGATATGGCGGCGCTGGGCAAGGATAATCCGCAAAGCTGGCATTTGATCGCAGAGGCAATGCAGCTTGCCTATGCCGACCGCGAAAAATATCTGGGCGACCCCAGGTTTGTCCCTGTCCCTGTCAACGGGATGATTGACCGCGACTATATTGCTAGCCGGTCTGCCCTCATCAACCCTGATACATCAGCGACCACTTTCGAGGCGGGCACGCCGCCGGGCGCATCACCCCGCACGGCGGCAATTTCGGGCGAAGTTGCCGGAACAACGCATTTTGTTGCGGTGGATAAATTTGGCAGCATTGCCACAATGACATCGACAATCGAGGGTCCGTTTGGTAGCCAGTTGGTGTCGGGCGGTTTCATGTTGAACAACGAACTGACCGATTTCACTTTCGCTCCTGAAAAGGACGGTGCGCCCGTTGCGAACCGCGTACAGGGCGGAAAGCGGCCATTATCATCCATGTCTCCGACAATCGTATTTGACGCAGATGGCCGCGCCGTTTTGGCGCTGGGGTCCGCTGGCGGCAAACGGATCATCATGCACGTAACCAAGACATTGATCGGCGCGCTTGATTTTGGATTGCCGCTGGCCGAAGCCATTGCCCTGCCCAATATCTATTTCAGCAGTGGCGCCATTTATCTGGAGGAAGGCACGTTTTTGGGCGACATGGCGCCTGTTATCAGCGCCTTTGGCCAGCCTGCGGTGAAACGCGATGAAGGATCAAAGGTCAACGGCGCACAATTAACCGCATCGGGATGGGTCGGCGCAGCAGACCCGCGCAGCGAAGGCACAGCATTGACCGAATAGGCGGTTGTGGCGGGGTGCGCTTCGCGCTAAATTGATGCCTGAGACAATAGGCCGAGCAAATATTAGGAGAGCAGGTTTTGGCTGCCATACAGTTTAACGATTTTGATGAATTTCCCAACTTGGTCTCGATGTTTTACGCGCGGGCGCAACATTTTGGCGATGCCCCGTTTCTCTCGGCAAAAACAGGCGGGGAATGGCTTTCTATCAGCTGGAAAGAAACCGCACGTCAGGTGGCGGGGCTTGCCAAAAACCTGATCGAACTTGGGTTGGAAAAGGGTGACCGGGTGATGCTGGTTTCGGAAAACCGGCCCGAATGGTGCATTGCTGATTTGGCGATTATGGCGGCAGGATGTGTCACCGTGCCAACATATATTACGAACACCGAACGCGATCACCAGCATATTTTGAATAACAGCGGCGCACGTGCCGTGATCGTGTCAACCGCCAAATTGGCCAAAACGCTGCTGCCAGCTTTGTTAAAATCAAATGAAGCAGAGTTTATCATTGGAATTGATCCGCTGAATGTCTCCCAATCGGGCAGCATGACGTTTCTCGATTGGACAGAAATGGTGCAGGGCAATGATGCCGATGTGTCTGAAAATATGGCCGCGATGGCATCGGTTGGCCGCGACGAGGTTGCTTGCATCATTTATACCAGCGGCACCGGCGGCGCCCCGCGCGGCGTCATGCAACCGCACGGCGCGATCTTGCACAATGTGGACGGCGCAGCCGAAATATTGCGCGATGATTTTGGATTGGGTGACGAGGTATTCCTCTCTTTCCTTCCATTATCCCATGCCTACGAACATTCCGGCGGGCAATTTTTGCCGATTGGGGTGGGCGCGCAGATTTATTATGCCGAGGGTTTGGACAAACTGATGTCCAATATCGAGGAAGCCAGACCAACTTTGATGGTCGTGGTTCCGCGCTTGTTCGAGGTTATCCGTGCGCGGATGATTAAGGGAATTGAAAAACAGGGGAAACTGCCCAATTACATGATGGATAAGGCGCTTTCCATCGGGGAGCGCGATATGACGGGGCGAAAACGGCTGCGCGATGCACCTATGCGGTTCATTCTGTCAAAGGCGTTCAAACCGAAAATTGCGGCGCGTTTCGGCGGCAGGATGAAGGCGCTGGTTTCGGGCGGTGCGCCCTTAAATCCTGAGATTGGCATATTTTTCCAATCACTCGGTATCACGTTGTTGCAGGGATACGGGCAAACCGAGTCTGGTCCGGTACTTAGCTGCAATCGGCCTAGCGCAGGACTGAAAATGGATACAGTGGGTCCGCCGCTGAAAAATACCGAAGTGAAAATAGCCGAAGATGGCGAGATTTTGGTGCGCGGCCCGCTGGTGATGAAGGGATATTGGCGCAACAAGGCCGAAACCAACCGCGTTATCAAGGATGGATGGCTGCACACGGGCGACATTGGTTTAATCGATGACGCTGGCCGGATAAAGATTACCGACCGGAAAAAGGACCTGATCGTTAATGATAAAGGCGACAATATTGCCCCGCAAAAGGTTGAGGGTATGCTGACACTGCAACCTGAAATCCTACAGGCGATGGTTTCGGGCGACAAACGCCCCTATATTGTCGGATTGATTGTACCCGATCCCGAATGGGCGCTGGAATGGGCGCGGGCGCAAGGGATGAAGTATAATTTCGAACAACTGCAAGCCAATCCGGCATTCCGCAGCGCCGTTCGCGTTGCCGTAGACCGCGTCAACGCAGAGATATCAGTCACGGAGAAAGTGCGTCAGTTCGAATTTGCCGATGAGGCATTCTCGATTGAAAATGAAGAAATGACGCCGAGTATGAAGATACGGCGGCATGTGATCCGCAACCGATATCAGGACCGGCTGGACGGCATGTACAAGGGGTAAGTTAAAAGATGCTGCTGACGGGGGTATGATATTCCATCAGCAGCATTCTAGATCCTGACCCTAGGTCTTATGGTTTGCTGTCCAACCATACGGCAACGCCTGCCTTGACACGCGGAAGCGTTTTCAGGCGCGTATTGATTGCAGCAATCGCCTCATCAACGGTTTTGCGGCTTTCCGGTGTCAGGTCGGATTTGGCATATTCATCCAGTTTTGCGGGCATCGCGGGATCCTCGGAACCATATCCCAATCCGCCGATATATTCGGACCGCGAACCGACATCAACCAGCGCCAATACGGCGGCTTTGTTGGCCAAAGCAAAATCAACGGCCATTTCGGGATGTTCGCCGGCGACTGCGCTGATGATCGACGCGCTGGTGGTTGCACCGGGTTCGTCGGTGAGTGCGAGTTTCAATGCTTCTGCGGCAAGCGCCTTATCCTTGGTTGCGCCCAGCAAACGGTACATGGACGATTTCACTACCGAACTGTCTGCAGATTGTGCCAGTTTGCGTATTTTATCCCATGTTGCCTTGTCGGCATTATACGCAATAATCCCCAACCAAGTGGTGCGCAGCGGACCGTCCATCGCCGCCGGATCGGTCTCAAGCGCCGTAAATAGCCGTGCGGCTTCTGTTGCGATTTCGGCATTGCCCATAAAACTTAATGTGCCGATCAGGCCGCTGCGCAAATTGGAATCAATGGCGAGTTCGTCCGGTTTTTGGCTCAAACCCAATTTTGTCAGTGTCGGCGCGAAACGCGTATTGGCAATTTTCGCTAGCTTATTTTGACGCGCAGTGTCTGCCTTCAACAGGTCAAACATTCCGCCAAATTCGCCTACCGCTTGTTCGATAACGCGCTGGCTGGCATCGTTTGGAACGGCGTCGAGCAAACCAAACGCAACGTCCATATCCTGATACCCATTATTGGCAAGGCTCCGATTGTCGCTCAACAATCCGGCTTGATCGCTGGCGGAGAGCTTGTCAAAATCGCGGCGTAAGGCGGCTATTTGATCGGCTTGATACAGCGTCCGGTAATATCCCGATTGCCCGGCGTTAACGATCAAGCTGCCGCAGCCGGGGACACGCATCTGGCCTGACCCGTCTGAAACAATCGTTGTTACTGGCGCGCCGCCAATGGTTTGCGCGATGACAGGAACATTCCAGCTTTGCGGATTGACGTCGGTTTGCGCCTTGCGGTCGCGCGAAAATTCGCCTTGGGTTAAAGTGAAAACACTGTTGCCGCGTTCGCATTTTACCGAACCGACGCTGATTAATGGTACACCGGGCTGTTTGGTAAAATCATGCGCGATTTTGGTCAGGCCAGCCGCACCTGCGGCCTCAACCTCGTTCCACAGATCGTCGGTTTTGGTGTTACCATAGGCGTGTTTTTTGATATATTTGCGGATACCGTCACGCCAGATATCCTCGCCTGCAAAACCTTCTAACATCGTGATAACCGCTTCGCCCTTGGAATAGGTTATCGTATCGAATGCCTGACTGGTTTGTTCGACGGTTTTGATCGTCTGGATAATCGGGTGCGTGGTTACATACGCGTCCTGCGCCATTGCGCCTTCACGGCCGTACACGCGGTCCAGTTCAACCTGCCAATCGGGGTTGAAGCGCTGCGTCGTTTTGCTTTCCATCCAGCTGGCAAATCCTTCGTTCAACCAAAGGTCGTCCCACCATTGCATGGTCACCAGATTGCCAAACCATTGGTGGGCAATTTCATGGGCGTCGGTGGCGAAAATGCGTTGCTTGGCCCGGGCGCTGGTTATTTTGGGATCGACCAGCAATATGCGCTCGAATGTAAAGATCGCGCCCCAGTTTTCCATCGCGCTGAAAAACTGGCTTTGGCCCGGACCTGCAACATTGTCGAGTTTGGGCAAGGGATAGGGAACGCCGAAATAATCATCAAAATAATCGACAATTTTTGCCGATGCATCCAGCGCATACTGCCCCTTGGGACCATTACCGCGGCCCACGATGACGCCAACTTCGGTGGAATTGGCTTTCTTTGAAATTCGGTCAAATTCGCCCAGACCAAAGAACAGCAGATACGTAGACATTTTGGGTGATGTGGCAAAACGATATGCTTTTTTGCCGTTCGCCCCGTCAAATGACATTTGGACCGGCATGTTGCTGACCGCCATTTGACCCTCCGGCACAATCGCGGTTAAATCAAACGTCGCTTTATAATTAGGTTCATCCCAGCTGGGCACAAAGCGCCGTGCATCGGGCGCTTCGAATTGCGTGAACAGCGCCCGTTTTTGCGCGCCTTGGGGGTCTTTGTAATCCAGCGCGAACAGGCCGTTGGCTTGCTGGTAAATCTTGCCGGAATAATCGATGTCCAGCGTATATTTGCCGGGCTTAAACCGTTTGGGAAATACCAATGTCGCGGTTTGCGCAGCGGCATCGATGCTGACGTTGGCGGGGGTGGCCTTACCTTTGCCTTTTCGCATTGCCGCCCTTGCGAAAACCAGATCGGCGGCGTTCAGGGTGATGCTGTTACTTGCTTCAACCAGATTGATGTCGATCGATACTTTGCTGGCAAAGCTAAGATCATCTGCGTTCGGGGTTACGGTTATGTTGTAATGCGACGGCACGGCATTGCGCGGCAACTGGCTGGTAACGGCCTGTACCGGCGTTGCGGCATCAACAGCGGAGGTTCCGGTTTGCGCGTAAACGGGGTGTATGGCGCATGCCGTCAATGATGACGCCGCGAGCAAGCGGATAAGCGAATTTCGAAACATAGTTACTCCCCAATATTGTTAACCAAGCGCTTAACGCAACTATCGCACAGCTGGTTATTCTGTCGATGAAGCGCTGCTTTTCTTCGACCAGATCAGGAATTCAACATTGCCTTGCGGTCCGGTGATCGGGCTGGTGGTTAGGCCCAATATGTCCCATCCCATGCTTTGCAGCCATGCGCGCACTTCATTGCAAACGCGTTCATGCACCGCCGTATCGCGCACAACGCCGCCTTTGCCAACTTCGGTGCGCCCGGCCTCAAATTGTGGTTTAATCAAAGCCACCAGTTGCGCGCCGTCTGTTGCAAATGACAGCGGCCTTTCCAGCACTTTGGCAAGGCCGATGAAACTGGCATCGCATACGATGATATCGGCTGTCTGGGTTATATGCTCTGCGGTTAGTATGCGCGCGCTGGTTTGTTCGTGGACGGTGACGCGGGGATCCTGCCGCAATCTCCACGCCAGTTGGTTGGTGCCGCTGTCGACCGCAAAGACGTGCGATGCACCGCAGGATAGCAGCACATCGGTAAATCCGCCCGTTGATGAACCCACATCGATTGCAGTCATTCCTGTGACATCAATAGCGAATTCATCCAAGGCATGCGCCAGTTTTATCCCGCCGCGTGATACCCAGGGATGATCCTTTCCGGTAACCGAAATCTCGGCATCATCCTTCACCTGTTGCCCTGCTTTGTCCGCCTTTTTGCCTGCAACATGGACGTGCCCGGCCATAATCAATGCCTGTGCCCGGGTGCGGCTTTCGGCAAGGCCGCGTTCGACCAGCAATTGGTCCAGACGTATTTTCAGGATGGCCATATGGTTACTGCCCTAGCGCCGCGATGCGAAATTGGCCATAAGGTTCCGATGAAATCCCGATGCTTTGCCACTATTGCGCTATTGTCCGTCACCGCGTGTTCCGTGCCCGTTGTGCCTGAACCTGCACGGACGCCTGCGCCAAAACCGGTTATGCAACCGCCTGCGGTAAAGCCAAGCGCGGCAGCTGCCGGGCAATGGATTGATTGGCCGATTACACCGGGCGATTGGGTTTACCGAACGGATGATCGCGGTTCTATTGCGTTATTTGGCCCTGCTGGCGGCGATGCCATTGTTACTTTGCGCTGTGACCGTTCACGCGGCGCAGTGTATTTCTCCCGCGCCGATGAGGCCGGAACGCGCGGCGGCGGCATGACAATCCGCACGAGTTCGGCGTTGAAGCAGTTTGCCGCAGGGCCCGTGGGCAGTGCGCCAGCCTATATCGCCGCCGAAATTGCGCCGAATGACCGTTTCCTTGATGCGATAATTTTTACACGCGGACGGTTTGCGGTGGAGGCACCGGGCCAGCAAAGTATCGCCGTTCCGTCATGGGCCGAAGTTGCAAAAGTGATTGAGGATTGCCGCGGCTAATCTGCAAGCTCGCGAGCCGCAGATAATTGCGCCAAAAAAATCAAAATACAAGTCTTGTTTATGTTTCCTATCTGATTCAAACATGTGTGTGCGGAGGGCAAGCACATGCACAATGCAATAAATCTTCAACTATCGAAAGGAGGTGATCCGATGTCTCATGGTTCAGTTAAGGGGTCGGGCAATTCCGTTCGGGAGATCGGTCGCTAGAGCAATCTGGCGCGGCCGATGCTTCGGCACATAGTATCTTCCGGCAGCGGGCGTCTGGCCGCTGACCCATGTATTACAGAAAGGAGCCGCCGGTTATTCGGGCGGCTCCTTTTTTGGTCCAGCAAGCTCAGGACGAACGCTTAGAGAATAAGCGCATCGCAGACGTCATTAGTCGTTCATCGAATACGGGCTGGTATTTGCACGCAACATGCCTACATCGAAGCCATTAGTAAAAAGGAACGGGGCACATGGAATTTGCACGCGGCGCTTGGCGGATATTGGTAGCAATCAAGGACGGTTTGGCATTGCTGCTGTTGCTGTTATTTTTCGGACTGATCTTTGCAGCTTTGAGCGCAGGGCCCAATCCGGCAAAGGTGCGCGACGGCGCGTTGCTGATTGAATTGGCGGGAACCGTTTCGGAACAACCCGCCGAAGTGGATCCGATTGCCGCCTTAATGTCCAGCCAAGCGCCGATGATAGAATATCGGCAGCGCGATATCGTGCGCGCACTGGACCTTGCGGCAAAGGATGACCGGATCAAGGCTGTAGTCTTTGATCTGGATAAATTCATGGGCGGCGGACAGGCCAGCATTGCCGCCATTGGCGAAAGCATCGATGCGGTCAAAAAAGCGGGCAAGCCCGTGTATAGTTTTGCCACGGCATATAGCGACGACAGTTACCAGTTGGCGGCGCATTCCACCCAAATCTGGCTTGATCCACTGGGCGGCGTATTGCTGACCGGACCCGGTGGTTCGCGCAGTTATTATAAGGGCATGCTCGATAAGCTGGGCGTCGAAGCGCATGTGTATAAAGTCGGCACGTATAAAAGCGCGGTGGAACCGTTTATCCGCGCCGATCAATCGCCCGAGGCGGAACAAGCGATCAAGGCAGTATATGATGAAATCTGGGGCGCATGGCAAAGCGATGTCGCCAAAGCGCGTCCCGCAGCACAGCTTGAAACGATTCTGAATACGCCTGCAGCGGCGACCGAGGGCGTAAAGGGTGATCTGGCGGCGCTGGCGATCAACACCAAACTGGTTGATAAACTGGGCGACCGGATGTCGTTTGGTAAATTCTTGTCCGAGAAAATGGGCAAGGATGACGCCGAAACCACAGGCGGATTTTCCGCCACGTCGATGGGCGCATTGCTGGCGTCAAGTTCAGCCTATGATGACGGCGAAGCCATTGGTGTTGTTACCGTGGCCGGGGAAATTGTCGATGGGGAAGGCGGTCCCGGAACGGCGGCAGGCGATACCGTCAGCAAACTGATTTACGAGGCATTGGATAACCGCGAATTGAAAGCATTGGTGGTCCGGGTGGATTCGCCCGGCGGGTCGGTGACAGCGTCTGAAAAAATCCGGCTTGCGATTGCGGCGGCGAAAGAAAAGAAAATTCCGGTGGTGGTATCGATGGCCAATTTGGCGGCGAGCGGCGGATATTGGATATCAACGCCAGCCGACGCGATATTTGCTGAACCTGCGACGATAACCGGTTCTATCGGTATTTTCGGCATAATCCCCAGCGGCGAAAAAGCATTGGCCAATATCGGCATTACTTCTGACGGCGTAAAAACCACGCCATTATCGGGTGAACCCGACGTATTTGGCGGGATCAGCCCCGAATTTGACCGCGTTATGCAAAGTGTGATCGAAGACGGCTATAGCGATTTCCTAAACCGCGTGGCGGTATCGCGTAAGAAAACACCGGAACAGGTGGATGCGATTGGGCAGGGCCGTGTCTGGGCCGGCGGAACCGCGCGGCAAATCGGGTTGGTCGACCATTTTGGCGGCATAGACGATGCCTTGGCCGAAGCGGCAAAGCTGGCGAAACTGGGCGAGGGGGATTGGCATCCCGAATATATCGAACCCAAGATCAGCCCACTTGCGGCTTTGTTTGCAGGGGCGGTTCCATCAGCCAAGCAGGCATCGGCGCCGATGGACCTGTTTGCGCGAGCCTCATGGGAGCAACAGGCGAGCCTGAACCGCATCCTATCCGACCTGAACGGATTGAACAGCGTGCGCGGCGCGCAGGTCCGGTGCCTGGAATGCGGCGTGATCGCAGGGACACCGGCACCGCCATCAGAAGCGAAAGCTGGCGGCTGGTTGGCGGCACTTGTGCGGATGATGGCGGGGTAGGCTTTTGATTTTGCTAATAATTTAATAAAACATGAGGTTGTGAGATGATGTTTTTAGCGCCAGATGTATGAAAAGACCTCGTCATTCCAGCGCAGGCGGGTATCCATCACCTGACATTTCTAAAATTAAGTGGCCTTGGCTTAAAATTTAATTTCCGGTGATGGATTCCCGCCTGCGCGGGAATGACGAGGTCTTTTTCCAAAAAATTGACTTTAGAAGAGCAAAGCTACCAAATAGCCCAACCGCAAATTATCTCCATTCGCCTTGCAATGTTGGATTATATTTGAGAGCGATATTTGCGGCTCTTTGACAATCTAAATATCACCATTTTTTGCCGCGAAAACGGGCCCGTTTTGTAGGACAATTTGGCCCAAAAAGTCCTACACAAAAAACCCACGTTTTGCGTTGTTTTGAATGTACCTAAAATATGTCTACTTTGTCTACTTATCGGGTTATTTTTTTACATCATTTTACACGATAAATGATGCGCATTTTTGCATGCAAAAACGGTTGTACGAAAACCCAAATTTCATCGGATTGAGCCATAGATTTCACCACCTGGACTTCGGGTTTGGAGAATTTATCCGCGCACGGCGCAAATTACGCCGGACGTCGTAACCACGCCCAATATTTCGGGGTCTTGCAAGCTTTTGGTGCGCGACAGGAATTCATCGACGGTAATTTTCCCAGCATCGCTATCGCGCAGCTTTTTTAATCCGCGTAAACGGTTCAGTTGAAACAGCGATAACCGGTCCACCATCCGCCCTGCCATGCACGACGACACTTTCTGGGAAAGCCCGGCATCAACCAACGCATTGCGGACCCGCGTTTCTGGTGTGGCGCAGGCAGTAAGCGACAACAGCGCCGCCCCTGCGATCATCCATTTCATACGCCATGTTCCGCGGCGCGTGCGATGCATTCCAAAATAATCCGCTTGGCATCGTCGGCGTCGCCCCAACCATTTAGCTTGGCCCATTTGCCGGGTTCCAAATCCTTGTAATGCGTGAAAAAATGCTCGATCTGTTGCAACACAATCGGCGGCATATCCTTGTAACTGGCGACATCGGCATAATAAGGGAATGTCTTGTTCACCGGCACACACAGCAATTTTTCATCGCCGCCGGCATCATCCTCCATCATCAACACGCCAATCGGGCGGCATTTGACCACGGCGCCTGCAACGATGGGCGAACGCGCCACAACCAGCGCATCCAGCGGATCACCATCCTCACCCAAGGTGTGCGGGACAAAGCCGTAATTGGCGGGATAGCGCATCGGGGTATGCAAGAAACGGTCAACGAACAACGCGCCCGATGCCTTGTCGAATTCATATTTCACCGGCTCGCCGCCAATGGGCACTTCGATCAGAACGTTCAGGCTTTCAGGCGGATTGTCGCCAGCGGGGATTAAGTCGATACGCATTTGAGGGGGCTCGCTTATAATTACGTTAAATTACGCCACGCCCCCTAATCGAACTTTGCCCCTTTCGGTAGCCTGAATTTATTTCCGCCTTGCTGCCAATAAACTATCGAGCGGTTGCATGCCCTTGCTCACAGCCTTCAAATGCGGAAAGCGCATGCCGCCTGTGTAGCTGATTTCAATGGTGCGAAACCGTTTATCACGTTCAATCAATAACTTGATAGGCATGTTTCCATCCTTGGCCAGCTTGATGGCATCGGTCATGCGGTCCTTGTCATAGGCAAAATCGGCGACGGCGATGATTTTGGTGTCGTTGACTATGCCATCCCGGTCGGCAAGTCCGCCCGAAATTGTTGACGTGACCTTTCCGGTTTTATCAATTGCCATGCCAAGGCTATAGGTCAGGTCTAGCCCGCCATTTTCCTTGGCGCGTTCCTTGTCCACGATGTTGGGTTCATCCTTGAACACCAGACGATATCCACCTTTTTCGATGCCTGCCAAAGGCGCTGGTTGCCCCGCTTTACGGAACCGCGTGGTCAGAAACTCTGCCCAGTCATAGGGCTGGACGCCGTTCAAGGTGCGCACGATCTCATCGAAATCATAGGTCAGCGTACCCCAATCCCCGTCGTTCATCCCGAAAAAGGTGCGGGCAAAATTGTCGAGCGATTTTTGACCCTTGGATTGCTCGCGGATAATCATTTCCGCCTCCAGCCAGATCAGCGAGCTTTCATTGTAATAATCCTCACCCCGCGACAGGCTGGCATTGGGCTTGGGTTTACGCGCGGCAAATACAGGGTCATGCGTGGTATCCTCAACCGAGCGCCACTTGCGCCCCGGCTGGATGGAATATAGCGCCGCGGAGCGTGCCCAATCAGCCAGCGCCACCTCTTTGCTTTGGATGCCAGAACGTGCGCCCAGCAGCAAATCCCAGTAACTGGTTTGGCCTTCATACAGCCACAATAGATTGTCCTGCATCGGGGTGCGGTAATCGGGGGTCCACATCACGTTGGAGCGGCGGAACTTCCCATTCCAGCTGTGCACCAGCTCGTGCGGCAAAAGCCCGCGTTCGGAGCCTCTGGTTTCCCATTCCAGGAATGTCTTGGGATCAAGGGTGTTTTCGCTGCTGCGGTGATGTTCCAATCCTATACCACCCATCTGGTCGGTCAGCGCCAGCAAAAATTCGTACCGGTCAAAATGCTTTGCGCCAAATAGGATCAGCGCCTCATCCACCAGCGCCTTGTGCGCGGCAATATGTTCGGGCTTGGCCGCCAAGAACTTGGCATCGTCCGCCCACACGTTCAACGTTACTTTGTTGCCCAGATCCCATTTCTTATAATGGCGGCCGGCAAACATCGGGCTGTCGACCAACGTTTCAAAACTGGTTTCGCCGTAGTCGGTGCGGTTGCCGCTGACGATTGCACCGTCCAATGCGGCCACGCCCGTCCAGCCAGCGGGCAATGTGAT